>NZ_JBHTZI010000003.1:207420-598225 GCF_042790355.1 Rhodococcus sp. NPDC056743
GGCCCCCCCGGTGTGCCTGTTTTCTTCTGTGCTGGGGCCCGGGCTCCCCCGCGGCGGGTCGCCCCCGCCGCCCCTTTTCCCCCGCCGGCCCCCCACACCCCCCCCCCCACGGGGGTGGGGAGGTGACTTCCGGCCCTCGGAGTCGTATGGTTCCCTCCATGGTTACGTGGGAACAGGTTGTCGTACTCGCTTCGGCGCTTCCGTGTGTGGAGGAATCGACGTCGTACAACACCCCGGCACTCAAGGTGTCAGGCAAGACATTTGCGCGATTGCGGACCGAAGCCGAGGGCGCTTTGGTCGTGATGTGCGGGTTGGACGAGAAGGAAGCTCTGCTCGCCAGTGGTGAAGCACCGTTCTTCACGACGGATCACTATCACGGTCACGGTTCGATCCTGGTTCACCTCGAACTGATCGAGGAGGATCAGTTGGCGGAAATGCTCGAGGATGCCTGGCGGATCAAGGCTCCGTCGAAGGTGCGGAAGC
This sequence comes from Rhodococcus sp. NPDC056743, assembly GCF_042790355.1. Classification (NCBI taxonomy): domain Bacteria; kingdom Bacillati; phylum Actinomycetota; class Actinomycetes; order Mycobacteriales; family Nocardiaceae; genus Rhodococcus; species Rhodococcus sp. NPDC056743. The sequence goes on from NZ_JBHTZI010000003.1 coordinate 207,904, forward strand.
TGCGCACCGCAGTCAAGCACTGACAGATTTTCCGACGCACCGACGGGCGTGCGCAGGGGCGTAGATGCCACGGCTAAACTCAGGCACGTGGCTTCCCCGATGATTGCACCGTCCATTCTGTCCGCCGATTTTGCACGCCTCGCCGACGAAGCGGCCGCTGTGGCCGGTTCCGATTGGCTTCACGTCGACGTGATGGACGCGCATTTCGTTCCGAATCTGACACTGGGTCTTCCGGTGGTAGAAAGCCTGCTCAAGGCAACGGATATTCCGCTCGACTGCCATCTGATGATCGACAACCCCGAGCGTTGGGCACCGCCGTACGCCGAGGCAGGCGCCTACAACGTGACGTTCCACGCCGAGGCCACCGATGATCCGCGTTCGGTTGCCCGCGACATTCGCGCTGCCGGATCCAAGGCGGGCTTGAGCATCAAGCCCGGAACCGACATCGAGCCCTACCTCGAAATCCTCAAAGATTTCGACACGTTGCTGATCATGAGCGTCGAACCGGGCTTCGGTGGGCAGTCCTTCATGCCACAGGTCCTCGAGAAGGCTCGCACGATTCGTAAGCTCGTCGATTCGGGTGAGCTGAAACTACTCGTCGAGATCGACGGTGGTATCAACGCCGACACGATCGAACAGGCCGCCGAAGCGGGCATCGACTGCTTTGTCGCCGGTAGCGCTGTTTATGGCGCTAGTGATCCGGGCGAAGCGGTACGCAAGCTTCGGGCGCAGGCCGCATCCGCGTCGCCGCACCTGACGTTGTCGGTCTGAGAACGCCGACGATGGCAAAAGCTGTTCCGGTGTCGAGTGCTGATCTCGACGCCGCAATGCAGATCGCATTGACTGCTGCTGATTCCGCGCGTGGGTTCACCAGCCCCAATCCGCCGGTGGGTGCCGTCATCCTGGGTGCTGACGGAACCATTGCCGGCGTGGGCATGACCCAGCCGCCTGGTGGTCCGCATGCGGAGATCGTGGCCCTCACCGAAGCCGGCCGGGCCGCGCGCGGCGGCACGGCCGTGGTCACACTCGAACCCTGCAACCATCAGGGGCGGACCGGGCCGTGTTCACAGGCGCTGATCGACGCTGGTGTGGCGGCCGTGGTCTATGCCGTCGGCGACCCCAATCCTGAAGCGTCCGGCGGTGCCGCGACGCTGATGCGCGCCGGAATCTCGGTTACGTCCGGGCTGCGCGCCGCCGAGGTCGAAGCCGGTCCACTGCGTGCCTGGCTGCACAAACAGCGCACCGGCCGTCCGCACATCACGTGGAAGTACGCAGCGAGCCTCGACGGGCGCAGTGCTGCCGAAGACGGCACCAGTCAATGGATCACCGGCCCGGCCGCCCGAGCGCGAGTACATGCCCAGCGGGCGCAGGTCGATGCAATCGTGGTGGGTACCGGCACCGTCTTTGCCGACGATCCCTGGTTGACCGCGCGTCAGCCGACGGGGGAGCTCGCGGCCCATCAGCCCGTGCGCGTAGTAGTCGGCAAGCGTGAAATACCGTCGACGGCACGGATTCTCGACGACGCGGCGTCGACGCTCGTCTTGAACACCGAGAGCGTCCACGAGGTTGTCGAGGCGCTCGCCGAATATACGGATGTGCTGCTCGAAGGCGGACCACGTCTGGCAGGCGCCTTCCTGGCCGCCGGGTACGTCGACGTTATCGAGGCGTACATCGCTCCGATCCTGCTCGGCGCGGGAGCGTCGGCGCTGGTCGATGCGGGTGTGCACACCATCGCCGATGCTCGCCGGTTCCGTTTGGAGTCCGCGGTAACGATCGGCCCCGATATTTTGTTGAGTCTGGTTCCGGAGAATTCCGCTCCGGGGAACGAGGAGTAGGCACGCGTGTTCACTGGAATTGTCGAAGAGCTTGGCGAAGTTGTCGCCAAGGAAGAACTGGTCGACGCGGCGCGCTTCACGGTGCGCGGACCGCTGGTCACCTCCGATGCCGGTCATGGTGATTCCATCGCGGTGAACGGCGTCTGCCTCACAGTTGTCGACGTCCTCGCCGACGGTTCCTTCACTGCCGACGTCATGCAGGAGACGCTGAACCGTTCGAGCCTCGCCAGCTTGGCTGTGGGCAGCCGCGTCAATCTCGAACGCGCAGCAGCACTCAACAGTCGTCTCGGTGGTCATCTCGTGCAGGGCCACGTCGACGGTACCGGCCACGTCATTTCGCGGTCGCCGTCCGAGAACTGGGAGGTCGTGCGCATCTCGCTGCCAGAGTCCATTTCGCGCTACGTGGTGGAGAAGGGTTCGATCACCGTCGACGGTGTGTCCCTGACGGTGTCGGCGCTGGGTGGTGAGCGCGGGTTCGAGTACTTCGAGATCTCACTCATCCCGACAACGTTGGAGTTGACGACGCTCGGAACCGCGACCATCGGCACGCCGGTCAATCTCGAGGTCGACGTGATCGCGAAATACGTCGAACGGTTGCACGCTGCCGGTAGGTAGGACCGCCTCGATCGGGCCTTGACGGACGGTCGTAGGGTTGGTAACAGGCTTGGTCAGTAGGCTTGGCCAGTAGGGTTGTCGGTGCATCTACATCGGATGTACTCGTTGTTTTCGATGATGACTAATAGTCAAGACTTTGGAGTGCGAGCACGTGACCAGGTTCGACAGTATCGAGCGGGCAGTAGCAGACATCGCTGCAGGTAAAGCTGTTGTCGTTGTGGACGACGAGGACCGTGAGAACGAGGGCGATCTCATCTTCGCCGCGGAGAAGGCCACGCCGGAACTGGTGGCGTTCATGGTTCGGTACACGTCCGGGTATCTCTGTGTTCCGCTCGACGGCAACGACTGCGACCGTCTCGGCCTGCCCCCGATGTACGCCACCAATCAGGACAAGCACGGCACCGCGTACACGGTGACCGTCGACGCGCGTGAGGGAATCGGTACCGGTATCTCGGCCTCGGATCGCGCTGCCACCATGCGTCTGCTTGCCGATCCCAACTCCGGTGCCAACGATTTCACCCGTCCCGGTCACGTCGTTCCGCTGCGTGCGAAGGAAGGCGGAGTTCTCCGTCGTCCCGGACACACCGAGGCTGCAGTCGATCTGGCTCGCATGGCTGATCTGCGTCCCGCCGGTGTCATCTGCGAAATCGTCAGCCAGAAGGACGAAGGCGCGATGGCTCAGACCGACGAGCTGCGTGTCTTTGCCGACGAGCACAACCTGGCGTTGATCTCGATCGCCGATCTCATCGCGTGGCGCCGTAAGCACGAAAAGCACGTTGTCCGCATTGCCGAAGCCCGTATCCCGACGCGGCACGGTGAGTTCACCGCCGTCGGCTACACCAGCATCTACGACGAGGTCGAACACGTTGCGCTCGTGCGCGGCGACATCGCCGGCCCCGACGGTGACGGCAGCGATGTTCTCGTTCGCGTGCACTCCGAGTGCCTGACCGGTGACGTGTTCGGCTCACTGCGGTGCGATTGCGGCCCGCAGCTCGATGCCGCACTCGACATGGTGGCGCAGGAAGGTCGCGGCGTCGTTCTGTACATGCGTGGACATGAGGGTCGCGGAATCGGTCTGATGCACAAGTTGCAGGCCTACCAGTTGCAGGACGCCGGATCCGATACCGTCGACGCCAATCTCGAACTCGGCCTCCCCGCGGATGCCCGCGACTACGGCATCGGTGCGCAGATCCTGGTGGATCTGGGCATTTCGTCGATGCGTCTGCTGACCAACAACCCGGCCAAGCGCGTCGGCCTGGACGGTTACGGACTGCAGATCACGGATCGGGTTCCGATGCCGCTGCGTGCAAACGCCGAGAACCTCACGTACCTGCGCACCAAGCGCGACCGGATGGGTCACGATCTGATCGGTCTCGACGAGTACGAAGCTGCTCAGGAAGCGGTCAAGCAGGACGGTGCGGTATGAGCGGTGAGGGACAGCCCCAGCTTGCAATCGCCGAGGCCAAAGACCTGAAACTGGCGATCGTTGCGGGTCAGTGGCATGCGACGATCTCCGAAGCGTTGATCGCCGGCGCTCAGCGTGTGGCCGCCGAGGCACAGATCAAAGATGTGACGTTGATCCGCGTTGCCGGTGCCATCGAACTGCCCGTGGTTGCGCAGGCGTTGGCCAAGACGCACGACGCCGTCGTTGCTCTCGGTGTTGTCATTCGTGGTGGTACGCCGCATTTCGAGTACGTCTGCGACGCGGTGACAGCTGGTCTGACGCGAGTCTCTCTCGACGAGAGCACACCGGTCGGCAACGGCGTCCTGACCACGGATACCGAACAGCAGGCCCTGGACCGTTCCGGTTTGCCAGGTAGTGTCGAGGACAAGGGTGCGCAGGCCTGTGCCGCAGCGTTGGACACGGCGGTCACCTTGCGCCACTTACGACAGCCATGGACTGAGGATTCGTTTCGATGAGCACACCTGACGACAACTGGGAACTGATCGCGAAGCCGCGTAAGTCGGCGAGGTACGCGATCGGGGTTGCGGTTCTTCTCGTCGTCGTCCATGTCACGTTGGCAGTTTCTTTGCGAAGCGGCTCGACAGGCGTGTACTTCCGTGCGGCCGATCAGCTTGCCATGGCGACCATCGGCTGCGTCCTCGCCGGTGGTGTGCTGCTGCTCACCCGCCCGCGGGTGCGAGCCGGTCAGCGGGGCATCGCGGTGCGCAACATTCTCGGCGAGAAGATCGTCGAGTGGGATCTGTTCGAAGGCCTGTCGTTCCCCGACGGTGCGGCGTGGGCTCGAATCGAACTGCCGGATGACGAGTACATGCCGGTCATGGCGATCCAGTCCAACGACCGCGAGTACGCGGTGGACGCCGTCGTGAAGCTGCGCGACATCGCAGGCCGTTACGCCCCGGCAGCCCAGGGAAGCAACTGACGTTCGCCTGACCGATTCGCCGCACACCACCAGTGTGTTTCCGAATCGGTCGGTGCCGACGACTAACGTGGAACTGTGCCGGATCCTTCTACTTATCGCCCCGCCACCGGAACAATCCCGGTGGCGCCTGGCGTCTACAAATTTCGTGATCCGCATGGCCGGGTCATCTACGTCGGCAAGGCCAAGAGCCTCCGTTCACGTCTGAACTCGTACTTCGCGGACGTTACGACGCTCCATCCCCGTACCCGGCAGATGGTGACCACGGCCGGCAGTGTCGAGTGGACGGTCGTCAGCACCGAAGTCGAAGCGCTGCAACTCGAATACAACTGGATCAAGGAATTCGATCCGCGGTTCAATGTCCGCTATCGCGACGACAAGACCTACCCCGTTCTGGCGGTGACGCTGAACGAGGAGTTTCCGCGGTTGTTCGTTTACCGCGGTCCCCGGCGCAAGGGCGTCCGGTACTTCGGCCCGTACTCGCACGCGTGGGCCATCCGAGAAACACTCGACCTATTGCTGCGGGTTTTCCCGGCCCGTACGTGTTCCGCCGGAGTGTTCAAGCGCCACAGCCAGATCGGCAGGCCGTGCCTGCTCGGGTACATCGACAAGTGTTCGGCGCCGTGTGTGGGCCGTGTCAGTCCTGAGGAGCACCGACAAATCGTCGAGGATTTCTGCGACTTCCTCGCCGGCCGGACCGACAAGTTGGTGCGCGACCTCGAGAAGAAGATGCAGCAGGCGTCCGATGATCTCGATTTCGAGACCGCAGCGCGACTGCGCGACGACATCGGAGCCCTCCGAAAGGCACTCGAAAAGCAGGCCGTGGTGCTCGGCGACGGCACCGATGCCGACCTCGTCGCGTTTGCGACCGACGATCTCGAGGCCGCGGTTCAGGTCTTCCACGTGCGCGGCGGCCGGGTGCGTGGCCAACGCGGCTGGGTCGTGGAGAAGGCCGGCGACGCCATCGACTGGGCTGCTCTCGATGCAGACTCCGACCTCCCGATTCTGGTCGAGCAGTTCCTGACCCAGTTCTACGGTGAGCAGGCATCTCTCGAACCGGGCAGCAATCCCGAATCGGGTTCGAGCGCCGTTCCCCGTGAAGTGCTGGTTCCGGTGCTTCCGCCCAACGCCGCCGAAATCCAGGTGTGGCTCAGTACCCTTCGTGGTTCTCAGGTTCAACTGCGCGTTCCGCAGCGCGGCGACAAGAAGGATCTCGCCGAAACCGTGCAGCGCAACGCGAAAGAAGCTCTGGCGCAACACAAACTCAAGCGAGCCGGAGATTTCACGTCACGGTCGGCCGCACTTCAAGGTATCCAGGAAGCCCTCGATCTGGACTCCGCTCCGCTGCGTATCGAGTGTGTCGACATCAGTCACGTTCAGGGCACCGACGTGGTCGCATCGCTCGTCGTGTTCGAAGACGGCTTGCCCCGCAAATCCGATTACCGTCACTACGCGATCAAGGAAGCTGCGGGCGACGGGCACTCGGACGACGTCGCGAGTATCGCCGAGATTACGCGTCGACGATTCCTCCGACACAACCGTGACCTCGGAATCCTGGCCAATTCGGCCGCGGGCATGGACGCCGACGGCGGCGATCTGGCACCGGAGGCGGCGATCGATCCTCAGACCGGACGCCCACGACGCTTCGCGTATCCACCGAATCTGTTTGTGGTCGACGGCGGTGCGCCACAGGTCAATGCTGCCGCTGCCGTGCTCGACGAGCTCGGTGTCACAGATGTCGCGGTAGTCGGACTCGCGAAACGACTCGAAGAAGTGTGGGTTCCCAACGAAGAGGATCCGGTGATCCTGCCTCGGACCAGTGAGTCGCTGTACTTGCTGCAACGGATCCGTGACGAAGCGCACCGCTTTGCCATCACCTTTCACCGCAGCAAGCGTTCGCGGCGGATGACGGCGTCGGTGCTCGATTCGGTCAAGGGGCTGGGGGAGACCCGGCGAACCGCTCTCGTGTCCCATTTCGGTTCCGTGGCAAAACTCAAGACCGCGACCGTCGAGGAGATCATGGAAGTCCCCGGCATCGGCGCCGCTACGGCGCGGGCCGTACTCGACGCGTTGGGCGGCGAACCTGCGCAGACCGTCAACCAAGCGGAAGCGCCACCGGCCGGGGTAGGGGATGATAAACAGGACGTGGAGTTCGAAATGTCGGATCAGTTGGTTCGGCAGGTACCGGACTCCGTGTCGAGTGAACCATCCATATCGACGACAGGGCAGAGTGCCGAGTGACCACAGACAGCGCAAACGACAGCCGAACCATGGACTTTCTACTGGTCACGGGACTGTCCGGCGCCGGACTCAGTACTGCAGCCAAGGTGCTCGAGGATCTCGGCTGGTATGTGGCGGACAACTTGCCGCCCGAATTGATCTCGCGAATGGTGGGATTGAGCCTGACGTCCGATCCACCGGTCGACCGCCTTGCCGTGGTCATCGACGTGCGGTCTCGGCTGTTCACCGGTGATCTCGGCTCGGTTCTCACGGAATTGGAAGCCGCGCCGATCCACACGCGTGTCCTGTATCTGGAGGCGTCCGACGACGTCCTGATCAGGCGGTTCGAGCAAGTCCGCCGTAGCCACCCGCTGCAGAACGAGGGCGTCGACGGCACCCTCGCCGAAGGCATCGCTGCGGAGCGTCGGCAGCTGGCCGTGGTCAAGGCCGCCGCCGACTTGGTGATCGACACGTCTGCGCTCAAGGCGCATCAGTTGCGGCAGAAGATCGAAACGGCTTTCGGGGTCGAGGCGAACCGAACCATGAAGGTCACGGTGCAGTCGTTCGGCTTCAAATACGGCCTGCCCATCGACGCGGACCTCGTGTGCGACGTGCGTTTCCTGCCGAATCCGCACTGGATTCCCGAACTCCGTGATCACACGGGGCAGGAGGCCGGCGTCCGCGATTACGTCCTGTCGCAGGACGGCGCCGAAGACTACCTCGACACCTATCTGCATCTGCTCGAACTGACGATCGCCGGATATCGTCGAGAAGGAAAGCGCTACATGACAATTGCTGTGGGCTGCACCGGTGGCAAGCACCGAAGCGTGGCCATGTCCGAAGCTCTCGCACTCGAGTTGGGCAACGAGGCCGATATCGCGGTCAGCATCGTGCACCGAGATCTGGGCCGCGAATGAACGGATCGACGCAGCAGGATCCTCGGGAACCCGCGGTAGTCGCTCTTGGTGGTGGGCACGGATTGTTTGCGACGCTGCAAGCTGTTCGCCGGTTCACCGTCGACGTGACTGCGGTGGTCACCGTCGCGGACGACGGCGGTTCGTCCGGGCGCTTGCGCGCCGAACTCGGTGTCATTCCGCCTGGTGATCTTCGGATGGCGTTGGCGGCGTTGGCCGCCGACGAACCGGAGGTCAGGGACTGGACGCGCACCATCCAGCATCGTTTCGGTGGTGTCGGTGCGTTGGCCGGGCATTCGGTGGGCAACTTGATTCTGGCCGGCCTCACCGAGGTACTCGGTGACCCGGTCCAGGCGCTGGACGAGATGGCGCGACTGTTGCGGGTGCGCGGACGGGTGCTGCCCATGTCGCCGATCGCACTCGACATCGAAGCTGATGTTCAGGGGCTGGAGGAAGACCCGCGCGTCAGTCGGTGTATCCGCGGTCAGGTCGCTGTGGCGACCACGCCGGGAAAGGTACGACGCGTACGCCTGTTGCCGGCCAGTCCACCCGCGAGCCCGGACGCGGTGGATGCGATCGGGCGCGCTGACCTCGTCGTGCTCGGACCTGGTTCGTGGTTTTCCAGTGTCATCCCGCACGTGCTCGTCCCGGAATTGGTGGAGGCTCTCTCGTCCACCGAAGCCCGAAAGGTACTCGTTCTCAATCTCGCCCCGGAACCAGGGGAGACCGCCGGATTCTCGGCAGAGCGTCACCTACACGTACTCTCCCAGCATGTGCCCGATTTCCGGGTCGATTACGTCGTCGTCGATTCCGCGTCGGTCCCGCCGGGGCGCGAACGTGAACATCTGGCGCGGGCGGCGCAACAATTCCAGGCCGAAGTCCGATATGCGGATGTCGCAGATATCGCAGCGGGGTCGGCACATATCCACGATCCGGTGAAACTCGCCGAGGTCCTCGTCCAACTGGCCGGGCGGACAAGCACTCTCGAACCCGCCAACGGGGTCGGCACCGATCATTCAGCAGCAGAACAGAGGGAGAACACTTCGTGGCAATGACAGCGGAGGTCAAGGACGAACTGAGCCGGTTGGTGGTGACTCAGGTCAGCTGCCGAAAGGCTGAGGTCTCCGCACTACTCCGATTTGCCGGTGGACTCCACATCGTCGGCGGCCGGGTTGTCGTGGAGGCCGAGGTGGACCTGGGATCCACCGCGCGTCGACTTCGCCGCGAGATCTTCGACCTCTTCACCTACAGCGCCGACGTCCACGTGTTGAGCGCCGGTGGGCTTCGGAAATCAGCTCGCTACATCGTGCGTGTTGCCAAGGAAGGTGAAGCCCTCGCGCGCCAGACCGGACTACTCGACCTGCGCGGCCGGCCGGTCCGTGGCTTGCCGGCTCAGGTTGTCGGCGGAAGCGTCGGCGACGCCGAAGCAGCCTGGCGCGGAGCGTTTCTCGCACATGGTTCCCTGACTGAACCCGGCCGGTCTTCGGCGCTCGAAGTGAGCTGCCCAGGGCCCGAAGCGGCACTTGCGCTGGTCGGTGCTGCCCGCCGCCTCGGTATCTCGGCAAAGGCTCGCGAAGTTCGCGGAACAGATCGCGTCGTGATCCGCGACGGCGAGGCGATCGGCGACCTCCTGACTCGGATGGGCGCTCAGGACACTCGGCTCGTCTGGGAAGAGCGTCGGATGCGCCGCGAAGTGCGGGCGACAGCCAACCGCCTCGCGAACTTCGACGACGCCAATCTGCGCCGCTCGGCCCGGGCCGCCGTAGCTGCCGCCGCGCGTGTCGAACGGGCGCTGGAAATCCTCGGTGAGGACGTCCCGGACCATTTGGCAGCTGCAGGTGCCCTGCGCGTCGAACATCGCCAGGCGTCGCTCGAGGAGCTGGGACAGCTGGCCGACCCACCGATGACGAAGGACGCTGTCGCCGGACGAATCCGGCGCCTCTTGTCGATGGCCGATCGCAAGGCGAAGGAAACAGGCATTCCGGACACGGAATCCGCAGTCAACTCGGAGCTACTCGAAGAGGGATGATGGTCCCTCGCCGGCGGGGTCTTCAGGGTGGGCTGCGCACTCTGAAGCCAAGCACATTAGGGTAAGGGTCACATCGACCGATGAACCCCACGTCCGCGTCGTGCACACACGGATTCGGAACATGCGTGGGTCAAGTTGCACACCAGAATCATGGTCTAAGGAGCGAATTGTGACTGTCCGGGTTGGCGTAAACGGTTTCGGCCGTATCGGACGTAACTTCTTCAGGGCGGTGGATGCGCAGAAGGCGCTCGGAACCACCGATATCGAGATCGTGGCGGTCAACGACCTGACCGACAACGCGACGCTCGCTCACCTGCTGAAGTACGACTCCATCCTCGGCCGTTTGCCGTACGACGTGTCGCTCGACGGTGACGACACCATCGTCGTCGGCGATCAGCGCATCAAGGCCCTCGCACACCGTGGCCCCTTGAACGAGCTTCCCTGGGGCGAGCTGGGCGTCGACGTCGTCGTCGAATCCACCGGCATCTTCACCGACGCTGCCAAGGCCAAGGGACACCTCGAAGCCGGCGCGAAGAAGGTCATCATCTCGGCTCCGGCCAAGGGTGAAGACATCACCATCGTCATGGGCGTCAACGACGACAAGTACGACGGCAGCCAGAACATCATCTCCAACGCCTCGTGCACCACCAACTGCCTCGGCCCCATCGCCAAGGTTCTCGATGACGAGTTCGGCATCGTCAAGGGCCTGATGACCACGATCCACGCGTACACGCAGGATCAGAACCTTCAGGATGCTCCGCACAGCGACCTCCGTCGCGCCCGCGCAGCCGCTCTCAACATCGTTCCGACCGGCACGGGTGCAGCCAAGGCAATCGGCCTGGTTCTCCCGCAGCTGCTCGGCAAGCTCGACGGATACGCGCTGCGCGTGCCGATCCCCACGGGTTCCGTCACCGACCTCACCGCGAACTTGAAGAAGTCGGCTACCGCTGACGAGATCAACGCCGCGATGAAGGCTGCAGCCGAGGGCCCCCTCAAGGGCATCCTCAAGTACACCGACGCGCCGATCGTCTCTTCGGACATCGTCACCGACCCGCACTCGTCGATCTTCGACTCGGGTCTGACGAAGGTCATCGACGACCAGGTCAAGATCGTTTCCTGGTACGACAACGAGTGGGGCTACTCCAACCGCCTCGCCGACCTCATCGGCCTCGTCGCCAAGTCACTCTGAGCGGAGTTTCGATAACAGTGGCAGTTCAGACGCTGAAGGATCTGCTGGACGCTGGGGTCGAGGGGCGCACCGTACTGGTGCGTTCCGACCTCAACGTCCCGTTGGATGGCGGAGAAATCACGGACCCGGGCCGCATCGTCGCGTCCGCTCCCACCTTGCGGGCACTTGCCGAGGGTGGAGCAAAGGTCATCGTGACCGCGCACCTCGGGCGCCCCGACGGTCAGCCCGACCCCAAGTTCTCCCTCGCACCGGTTGCCGCGAAGCTGGCCGAAATCCTCGGCCGCAACGTGCAACTCGCCGGTGACGTCGTGGGACAGGACGCGCTGGCTCGTTCCGAAGGACTCACCGACGGTGACGTTCTGATGCTCGAGAACATCCGTTTCGACCCTCGCGAGACCAGCAAGGACGAAGCCGAGCGGGTCAAGCTCGCCAAGGCTCTCGTCGAGCTGGTCGGTGACGACGGCGCATTCGTCTCCGACGGATTCGGTGTTGTTCACCGTAAGCAGGCGTCGGTCTTCGACGTCGCGAAGCTGCTCCCGCACTACGCGGGTTACCTGGTCGGCGCCGAGGTCGAGGTGCTCGCCAAGCTCACGCAGGACGCAGCGCGTCCGTACGCGGTGGTGCTCGGTGGCTCCAAGGTTTCGGACAAGCTGGCTGTCATCGAGGCACTCGCCCCGAAGGTCGACACACTGGTGATCGGCGGCGGAATGTTCTACACGTTCCTCGCGGCTCAGGGTGTGTCCGTGGGCAATTCGCTGTGCGAAGAGTCCATGATCGAGACCTGCAAGAGCCTCCTCGACCGGTACGCGGACGTCATCCACATCCCTCAGGATGTTGTTGTCGCGGACTCCTTCTCGGCTGATGCCGAGTCGAAGATCGTGCCGTTCGACAAGATTCCCGACGGCTGGATGGGTCTGGACATCGGACCGGAGTCGGTCAAGCGCTTCGCCGCGATCCTGACCGGAGCCAAGACAGTGTTCTGGAACGGCCCGATGGGCGTGTTCGAGTTCCCGAAGTTCGAGGCAGGCACCCGCGGTGTTGCCGAGGCAATCGTCGAAGCAACCGCCAAGGGCGCGTTCAGCGTCGTCGGCGGCGGCGACTCGGCTGCGGCTGTCCGCCAGCTCGGAATCCCGGACGAAGGCTTCTCGCACATTTCCACCGGCGGCGGCGCTTCCCTCGAATACCTCGAGGGCAAAGAGCTTCCCGGCATCGCAGTACTGGAAGGCTGATCCGACATGGCACGTAAGCCGTTGATCGCCGGCAACTGGAAGATGAATCTGAATCACCTCGAGGCTATCGCCCTGGTGCAGAAGATCGCCTTCTCCTTGCCCGCGAAGTACTTCGACAAAGTGGACGTCACGGTTATCCCGCCGTTTACCGACATCCGTAGCGTCCAGACGCTGATCGAGGGCGACAAGCTCCTGCTCACGTACGGCGCGCAGGACGTATCCGCTCAGGACAGCGGCGCATTCACCGGCGAGATCAGCGGCTCCATGCTGGCCAAGCTCGGATGCACCTATGTCGTGGTCGGGCACTCGGAGCGTCGCACCCTGCACGGTGAGACCAACGAGCTTGTCCTCGCCAAGACCAAGGCTGCGCTGAAGAACGACCTGACACCGATTGTGTGCATCGGTGAAGGCCTCGAGATCCGCGAAGCGGGCGACCATGTCGCATACAACGTGGAACAGCTCAAGGGTTCGTTGGCAGGTCTGAGCGCGGAAGAGATCTCCAAGATCGTCATCGCGTACGAGCCTGTCTGGGCCATCGGTACCGGCCGTGTCGCTTCTGCCGAGGACGCTCAGGAAGTGTGCGCAGCGGTTCGCGCCACTGTCGCCGAGCTTGCCGACGCAGACGTGGCTGCAGGCGTACGTGTTCTGTACGGCGGTAGCGTCAGCTCCAAGAACGTCGGAGAGATTGTCGGCCAGGCCGACGTCGACGGCGCTCTTGTCGGTGGGGCTTCGCTCAAGTCGGACGAGTTCGCCACGTTGTCTGCGATTGCAGCCGGCGGGCCGCTTCCCAGCTAGCGCGTGATCTGACAAGAACTGTGGGCGCGTAACCGAAATGGCTACGCGCCCACAGTTTTTGCTTTTGTCAGGCGATCAGTTTCGATCCGAGTGTGTCGATGGTGTCGGTACTGAGACCGAGTCCGGCGTGCAAGTAGTTTTCGATCGAGGAGAAGCTGGCGTCCACCTGCTCGAAGGCTGCGCCGAGGTAACTCTCCTCGACAGTCAACATGACACGAACCACGTCGGCCCGCCCGATCACAGCCGTTCGGGCAATACGTTCGGCCGCCGCATCGACGTAGGCCGCGGAGTAGGTGTTGGTAAGCAGGTAGTCGTCGACGATCGTTTCCTGCGGCACACCTGCCAGCGTCTGCAACAACGCGGCCGCCCATCCCGTGCGATCCTTTCCGGCGGTGCAATGGAACAACTGGGGCCCAGGTGTTGTCGCCAGCGCGGTGAGCAACTGGGAGAACCCAGCGCGAGTCGCGTCGTCCGTCACAAAACTGCGATTGAGTTCTCGCATGAAATCCTGCGCAGAGTCAACGGTGCGGATCGCGAGAGCGGTGTTCTGAATCGTTCCCGGAAGAATCGGGATGTGCGTGTACTTGGCGACGGAGAGAACGGTGTCAGGGGTTTCCGCGGCCTCGGCTTCGGAGCGAACGTCGTAGACGGCGGTCAAACCCAATGATTCGACAACAGCCAGGTCGGCAACAGTGGGGGTGAGGACGTTGGCACGGTAGAAGACACCGCGCCGCATGGTGGTCCCGCTCGAAGTCTTGTATCCGATTCCGGCGACGTCTCGAAAGTTGTGGACGGATTCGAGGCGCGGAGTGCTCTCGTGTGTTGTGGGACCGGTGGTATCGGTGTGCATCAGAACAAGCCTTCCGAAGATAATGTCGCGTCACTCCGAAACTAGCGGGCCGGAAACTCGGAGTTGTGATCGGTACCACCGAACGAGACATCTTGTCGCACGGGTATGTGATCGAGTTAGCTGTGATCGCCTGTATGGTGTTATCGGTTGTAGTTGTCCCTATTGGATTGGTGGCCGTAGACAGACATGGAACTGTTCTTGGATATCCTGCTGGTCATCACCAGCTTGCTCTTGATTCTGCTGGTGCTGTTGCATCGCGCCAAGGGCGGCGGCCTGTCGAGCCTGTTCGGCGGCGGTGTCCAGTCCAGCCTGTCCGGATCGACCGTGGTCGAGAAGAACCTCGACAGGTTGACTGTCTTCACCGCTCTGATCTGGGTCATCTCGATCATCGGCATCGGCTTGGAGATCAAGTTCGCCTGATCGCCACCCGTCACTTCTTCCACCCGGAACCCCGCCATCGAGCGGGGTTCTCGGTTTCCGTTGATAATTGAACAATGACCGAATTTGTTTCGAATCAGCATCGAGAAACGCCACGTGAGGCCACCGAGCCATTGCGTGAAGACATTCGGCTTCTCGGCGGGATACTGGGGCAGATTGTTCGCGAACAAGCCGGCGACACCGTATTCGATCTTGTGGAACGCGCCCGGGTGGAGTCGTTCCGAGTGCGCCGTTCGGAAATTGACCGCGCCGAACTGGTCTCGTTGTTCGCCGGCGTCAGCACCGCCGACGCGATCCCGGTGATCCGGGCGTTCAGCCACTTCGCCCTGCTGGCCAATCTGGCCGAGGACATCCACCGTGAGCGTCGGCGCGCCATTCACATCAATGCCGGCGAACCGCCACGTGACAGCACTCTGGCCGCCACCTACAGCAAGCTCGACGGTGCCGACATCACTTCCGATACCGTCGAAGAAGCGCTGCGCGGCGCCCTTGTCTCACCCGTCATCACTGCTCATCCGACGGAAACGCGTCGACGGACAGTGTTCGAGACACAGTCCCGCATCACCGAACTGATGCGCTACCGCGAGCGCACAGCCCTGAGCGTCGGCGAAACCGCGGACGTCGACCTGGATTTGCGTCGACAGATTCTCACTCTCTGGCAGACCGCGCTGATCCGTCTCTCGCGCCTACGCATCCAGGATGAGATCGAAGTGGGATTGCGCTACTACGACGCAGCCCTGTTCGAGGTCATTCCCAAGATCAATGCCGAAGTGCGCAAGGCACTTCGAAGCAGATGGCCCGATGCCGATCTCCTGCGTGAGCCGATCTTGCGTCCGGGTTCCTGGATCGGTGGCGACCGCGACGGTAATCCCTATGTGACAGGAGAGATCGTGCAGCGCGCGACGACGCGCGCCGCCGCCACCGCGATCGAGCATCACCTCGCCGAACTCGAACATCTCGAGCGTGAGCTGTCGATGTCGGCGCGACTGGTCACGGTGACACCGGAATTGGATCTTCTGGCATCGACCTCGGGGGACGATTCGGTGTTCCGGGCGGACGAGCCCTACCGTCGAGCAGTCCGGGGAATCCGTGGACGACTCACCGCCACCGGCCTTTCCATCCTGGGGGAGTTGCCGGCGCACGGCGTCGACTCCGGCCTCGAGGCATACGTCGAACCCGCGCAACTTCAGCACGATCTAGCCGTCATCGACACATCGCTGCGTCGCAACGGTGACGCGGTGATTGCCGACGATCGACTAGAGCGTCTGCGAGAAGCTGTGGAGGTGTTCGGTTTTCACCTTTCGGGGCTGGACATGCGGCAGAACTCGGAAGTTCACGAGAGCGTCGTGGCCGAGTTGTTGGCGTGGTCGGGTGTTCACCCGGATTACGCGTCTTTGTCGGAATCGGAGCGAGTGGACGTGCTCTCTGCCGAACTGACCACCCGTCGGCCGTTGACGTCGCCGGACGCGGAGTTTTCCGAACTGACGACAAAAGAACTGGCGATCATGCACGCCGGTGCCAAGGCGATTCGGGTTCTGGGCGCCGGCGCCGTTCCCAACTACATCATCAGCATGTGCAGCTCGGTGAGCGACATGCTCGAGGCCGCAGTCCTGCTCAAAGAGGTGGGGGTTCTCGATCCGGGTGTCGGCGGTGATCCGTCATGCCCCATCGGCATTGTTCCCCTGTTCGAGACGATCGAGGACTTGCAGGGCGGTGCCGCCACACTGCTGGCCACGCTCGATATTCCGGTCTACCGCGCCATTGTGACGTCGAGGGGCGACAGCCAAGAGGTGATGCTCGGGTATTCGGATTCCAACAAGGATGGCGGCTACCTGGCTGCCAACTGGGCGCTGTACCGCGCAGAACTCGATCTGGTTGACGCTGCGCGAAAGAGTGGAATCCGGTTGCGGCTCTTCCACGGTCGCGGCGGAACCGTCGGGCGCGGCGGTGGACCCAGCTACGAGGCGATTCTCGCGCAACCTCCCGGAGCAGTCGAAGGTTCGCTGAGGATTACCGAGCAGGGCGAGGTGATCGCAGCGAAGTACGCCGAACCGCGGTTGGCTCATCGCAACCTCGAGACGCTCATCGCAGCGACATTGGAGTCGACGCTGCTCGACGTCGAAGGACTCGGAAACGACGCAGAGGCCGCGTACACCGTTCTGGATGAGCTCGCGGCCCTGGCGCGTACTGCCTACAGCGAATTAGTACATGACACACCAGGATTCGTTCAATACTTCGAGGCATCGACCCCGGTTGCAGAAATCGGTGCACTCAACATCGGTAGTCGGCCCGCGTCACGTAAGCAGACCAAGGCGATCTCCGATCTGCGCGCAATTCCGTGGGTGTTGTCCTGGAGTCAGTCACGCGTCATGCTGCCCGGGTGGTACGGCACCGGCGCGGCGTTCGAGCGGTGGATCGATGGCAACCCCGAGCGTGCGGCAACGCTGACCAGTTTGTACGAGAAGTGGCCGTTCTTCCGTACGGTGCTCTCGAACATGGCGATGGTGATGTCGAAATCCGACATGGGCTTGGCGGCCCGCTATGCCGAGCTGGTTCCCGATGTCGAACTGCGTGATCGGGTCTTCGGAATGATCACGGACGAGCATGCCCGAACGGTTCGGATGTACAAGGCGATCACGGGCTACGACGATTTGTTCGCCGACAACTCAGGCCTGGAACGTTCCGTCCACAACCGTTTCCCTTACCTCGAACCACTCAATCACCTGCAGGTCGAGTTGATCAGGCGTTATCGATCAGGCGACGAGAGTGACCAGGTCAGACGAGGCATTCAGCTGACCATGAACGGTTTGGCGACCGCCTTGCGTAACAGCGGCTGAGTAGCGGTCATTTTGCCCACGCTGAGAGTTTCTCGGTGTCGCCAGGCGGCGTGAACTCTGCCATGACGCGACCGGAAATCCGAATTGCCGCATTCAGCAATTGGACGACTGTTCATGTGGTAGAAATCACAACGCCTGGCGTAATCGGGACGGCAGACGCAAGCGGTGGATCTCTCGCGAGATTCGTTCACCGCGGCGGTTTTCGCGTGCCGTGACACGCCGCGCCGCCGGCCGTTGAGCCGCGCGACACTGTTGTCTCGAGGAGGCTTGTCTACGATGTCCACTGCGCTGTTGAACACCCCTGGGCCACTCATGCTGGGAGGCGAACCCGCCTCCACTGCGGTTCGCGACTTCGTTCCGCTAGCGGCTGAACTTGTGAAGAACTTCTCCCGCGCCAGCCCGACCTTCAAAGCCTTCAACATGCAATCCGTGCAGGAAGACATGGTTGCGGTAACGGCGCAGGGG
The DNA here is from genome assembly GCF_042790355.1 of Rhodococcus sp. NPDC056743. Taxonomy (NCBI): domain Bacteria; kingdom Bacillati; phylum Actinomycetota; class Actinomycetes; order Mycobacteriales; family Nocardiaceae; genus Rhodococcus; species Rhodococcus sp. NPDC056743. Next base: position 225,701 of record NZ_JBHTZI010000003.1, read on the forward strand.
TTGCAGCTTGCGATCCAGCTCATGGACCACAGGAAACTCCCCACTGACCGCGACCTGGACAGTATTCACACCCTGACCGTCCGGCAGGCCCATAAGGGCGTCCCGCTCAGTGCCATCCTCGCTCTGACAGACGAGGGCATCAGTGTCATTCGCAACCGCATCCTCAGCAGGGCGGACGCCGAGGATGCCGCCAACCTCAAGGAGCTCAACCAACTCCTGTTCACAGCTGCGCAGCGGCTTCACTCGTTCGTCTCGGTCAGCTATCTGGCGGCGATCCCGGCCGGCGCGCAGCTCGAGGAAAGCTCCGCCGGCGCCCTCGTCAAGGCCATGCTGGACGGAGGCGATCCCACCGAGATCGCGTTGCAGATGGGAATCGAGCTCGCACCCCGCTATCTCGTCCTGCGGCTCCTCGTGAACCTGCCGAAACCTCGGCCAGGAGCCCGGGACGGCGCGCATCAGCGTCTGCAGGCCTACCGTGATCTCGCCGCGGCACAAGCCAAGGTCGCTGCCCACTTCGGGGCGAAGTTGCTCGAAGCCCCTGCGCCGCAACGCGGCCTTGTCCTCATCGAGGGCACACCTCACTGGGGGTTGGTATCTGAAGTCGTACGCCAGGCGCAGGCCAAGATCGGGGTGGAGATCACAGCCGTCGGCGAGAATGCAGCACTCGAGGATCTCGCCGCGGCGCAGCGGACCACTCGCGAGTTGGTCCACCTCGTCCGGAGGCTGGGGCTACCCGCGCAGTCGTACCGGATGGAGGACCTCGCGCTCGAGTATCAGCTGACCCGGAGCGGCCCTGGCCGTGACAGCCTGATCGACCTACTCAGGCCCCTGGACAACAACCCTGAACTGTTGCAAACGCTGTCCGTGCACCTGGCGAACGACCAGCACCGGCAGCGCACCGCGTCCGCGTTGGGCCTGCACACAAACACTGTCGACAACCGGATAAAGCGCATCGCACAACTGACCGGATTGGACCCGACTTTGCCCTCTGAGCTGCTCAAACTGCGAGCCGCGATGATCGCGCTGACGTTCGTCAGCACCGATATGGACGTCCGTCCAGTGAAACTGTGAAACCTCACATAACTCACTGGTAACAATCCACTTTTCACGGTTGGACTCCACCTTTCGGTTGAGAAACACGTTATAAAAATGTGGCGCGAATCACCGCGCAGACCAGTAACGAAAAAGGGGAAAGACATGATCAACGGCCAGGAAAACGCTTTGCTCGGTGCCTTCTTCGACACCATCCTGCAGCTGTTCAATGCGGGCAGCACCGGCACCGGCTCGACGAATGGTGGCGGCGTCGCCTAGGGGCGCATTCGTGCCCTTGTGCGAAACTTCGCGCAGGGGCACGGCTCTCGCCCCCACTCTCTGCGGGGGCGACCACACCGCCGCCCCGCTTAGACCAGGAGCAAATCCATGATCGCCGCACCAACAACCGGCGCTTTGGCCGTCGTCATGAACACCGTCCTGCAGATGTTCAACGCGGGCAGCAGCTTCCTCTTCACCAATAACGCACCGATCGGGGGTGGGGGCGAAGTACCCCCGGCAACCACGCCCTGATTGCCCCACTCGCTCGGACCGCAACGTCGCAGACAGGAATCATCGTGATCAACTCGCCGTACACCCAGGGCAGCCTGGTCATCGACTTCGGCTCTCTCGCAAGCGCACTCGGTCTCGGCAGCGCCGGCCCTATCGTCTCGTTCGGCAGCGCCGGAAGTATTGAATTCAGTAGCGTCGGCGGATCTTGACAGACCTCACCGTCTCGCCCGCACATCTTTATCCACTCGCGAACCAGAAAGCAGGTCTTCCTGTGCCCACAATTCCGCTTACCGGCGACCCCGTTGTCATCAACATCATTGTCCAGCTCTTCAGCGCGGGCAGCAGCAATGCGCTTGCCTTGGGCGGCGTCGGGAGCAGCGGCCTCGGTAGCACCGGGCTCGGTAGCTTCGACTCGGCGAGCCTCGGTAGCGCCGCGTAACAGCTGACCGGCGGCGGTTTTCGATCTGCGCCAGACGGTGCGATGGGTCTGCCTCTGCGTGAACTGCTCCCCGAAATTGGGACTGAAAAGAATCAGTTCCAGCTTCCGGGGAGCAGTTCCGTACAGGCGGCTTCTTGTGTACCAGTGAAGAATCTCAGGTCGAGTAGTCTCGCAGCGTAAAAACGAACCCGACGGCGATCGCAACGACCGCCAGGATGTACACCACAATCCGCAACGACGCCGGGCCGACAAAACTCACGGTAGTCGCTGCACCTAGAGCCACAATGATCATTACGACGCCGTAAGCCGGTGTGCGTTCCGGATGCTCCCCGTGTCGATGCTGTGAATTCTCCACTACTTCACTGTGCGCCACAGTGGTTGGCAGACGCAATGGTGCGGGTTTTGTCAGTGTGAGTACAACTGTGTCTCGAGTGCTGGATTCGCATGGACGGATTCGAGGCGGGAGAGGTCGGCGGACACGACAATCGTGTCCACGTCGTCGATCCCGGTTGCAGCGCACGAGGTTTGATTCGCGGGCCACCAGAAGTTCGGAGTGTGCATCCGGGTGGCGGGCTGTGAGGGCCCCAGCCGGCCCAGAAGAGTCCACCGTGTGCGTCGTCGAAATGCTCGTACACGATATCGACGAGTTCCGTTGGTAGTGATCCCATTTCCGGCGAGCTATCGAAGATGCCGTCGATTGTGGCAGTCGGATCCGGTGGCCTGGTGCTTTCGGGAAACCATGCCCCGACGATCTCGGAAAAATGCGTTCCGACAGTTATCTCCGTGCCGACAGCTGCGGCGATCTGCGCCCATGTCACGGCCCGAGGTTTGCCGTCGTAGTCGAGATAGGCCGGGTGCAGGATCCGTAGGACATGCGGATAGCGGTCCGCCATCCAGCGACTTCTCGGTTCTGCGTCGGGGTAGGGGTAGGGGTAGGGCGCGAGCCATGTCGCGCTATCGGGCGACGGATCGCCGATCCAGCCTAGGCGTGGGGACATGCTGCGTTCATATCAGGAGCAGACTTGCTGAAACGTTGTGGCGTCCGGTCGTACTCGATAGCGCTTCTCTTTTCCATCGGCTTCGAAAACAGCCGAGGTTTCCGATAATTTGGTCATCGTGCCCTTCTGGTACGGATCGTCCCAGCCTGAGGGGGAGTTGTTCGGCCGGGCATCAGAACTGACCGCTTCCCAGTACTTTCCTGCGAACTTGGCTTCTCGCGCACCGCAGTGGGTGTACATCTTGTAGCTGTAAGCCGTCCCGATTTCAACCTTGTCCGAGGATGGCTCCGACGGTGCTCCGCACCCAGTTGTACACGCTGCGACCAGCATTGCCATGCATAGCCAGCGCGTTGCCGAAAGCCTTGTCATGCATCGACAGTAGCGTTTCGGTTGGCGTATTCGATCGAAATCCTAGATCTCGAATATCAGCGTGAAGCGGCCTTCTGAAGTCCACACCCCCGCGGCCACGCGGCCTGCATCCAGGGGAACCAGCGCCTCGAGGTCGCCCTCTTCGCGGAAGTCGATCAGCAAACTGGCCCGCACTGGCTCGCCAAGGCTCCCGTTCGTCACTACGAGCGAGTCCTCCATGGCATAGACAGCAATTCGCTCCTCATCGATCCAGCACGCCGCTAGACCGATACCGATCTCGGCGGCCAGGTCATCGGCTGAGAGCCGACCGATTTCGTCCATCGAGGGCCACGCCAAAACGCGCGCCGTTTCGGGATCATCTGGGTACGGAGTGACGAGCAACCGGGTGCCGGACGGATTGAAACCTGCGATTACCGGGTCTTGCCCGCAGAGGATTTCATCGACCCGAAGAGACCCGCCGATGACCTCGACCCGTTGTGCAACACAGCCATCCTGACCCATCGGAAACTCGATCACGACAACGAGTTCAGTCGGGTGCGGAATGATGAAGGCAGTCGCGCCGTCGGCGTCAATGGTGGCCTCGTCCACTACGTCACCAGTGGCCGGGTTGATGAGAAGAACGCGGTGCGTTTCCTCCGCCGGTGCGGTGGCGATCAGGAGGTCACCCACAAAAGCTGCTGCGTCGCAGTTCACATCCGCGACTGTCACTGCGGCTTCGGGTGAACCGGTGGCTGCGACTGTACCGGTGGCTCCGCCGAGGATCAGCAGGTTCGAGCCGTCAGATACTGCAAGATGTTCGAGCCCACGTGCGGCCAGCACACGGGATGCTTCATGCTCGAGTGCTGCAATCTCTTCGAGTTGGTCGTCTAATAGTCGGACAATGCCATCTCGGTACTGGACGAACTGGCGATGTCCCTCAACGGTTCCGGCATCGACGAGCGACAACTGGCCGTCAATCATTGCTATTGCATTCGTTCGCGCTGGCATGCCACAAGTATCTACTGTTCCCTGCCGGCTCGAATCGATCCGTGGAGGTTTACTTCGCGCATCCGAGTGTTGTGCCACTATCGGCTAATGGCGGTGCGATGGTACGACAGTGAACGACTGGACCGGTGGTACTTCACAGTGGCGTCGGTCTTGCTGATCGTCATGATCGGCCCTTCCCAAGTCGGCGCGGTGACGTCGTCACCCTCAGCGTGGGATTGGGTTGAATTCGGGATCTGGGTGGTCGCTGCTGTCGGGTCGGTCGTTTTTGCGATTCGGTATTGGCGAAATCGAAACAAGCCAACGCAGAGCAGTTTTGCCGGCTCAATCGATCCCGCCGGAGTTCCGGTTGCCGACGTGCAATCAGCTGTGTCATCGCACACGCAGCGGATCGCCGCCATCAAAATGCTACGCGAGCAGCATCGTGGACTAGGGCTGAAAGACGCCGCGGATCTGGTCGACACAGAGTTACGTCGCCGCGAGCCAGGGGATATGTAAGCGATTCGGCATCCAGAAACACTTCACAGATGTGAATGTAACGCGTGATACATTCTGAAATGTGAACACCGAATCATCCGTGAGTTGGCGGATAGTCCTGATCAAGATTGCTGCCGAGCCGACGCGCCATCGCGTGGCAGTGTGGCGAGAACTTCGCAAAGTGGGAGCTTTGTCGATCGGGCAAGGCACCTGGGCCGTGCCCAACGTTCCGGCATTCGCTGCCGGTGTCGACCGTGCAAAAGAACTTGTCGACCGCGCATCCGGTGAGATCGTTTTCCTCAACGCAACCGGTGCGAGCGACGAAGACAACTCGCGTTTCGCCGCACTGTTCACCGCGGCTCGCGAGGAAGACTGGGTCGAATTCCTGTCGGACTGCGCAAAATACGAGGCCGAGCTCGACAAGGAGATCCGTATCAAGAAATTCACACTTGCAGAACTCGAGGAGGAGGAGCAGAGCCTGGACAGGCTTCGTCGTTGGCATCGAGACTTGAAGGCGCGCGACGTATTCGGCGCGAACAATGCCGCAAGCGCGACCGCGGCGCTCCAGCAGTGCACCCTGCGGTTCGAGGACTATTCGGAGCGAGTGATCAACGCACTGCATTCCCCCGATGGCAACGACGACGGCGACCGATCATGAGTGACAACAAGGAACAGGTCGAAGGGGAGCGATGGCAGATGTGGCCGCTCTACGCGGCGGGATTCACGACGGCGTTCGGAGCTCATGCCGTTGCCGCGAACCTTGTGTTCGATCTCGACGATCTTGCGAGTTCCCTGCTTTATCTGGGTCTGCTGCTGGCTCTGTACGACGGAGCCGAAGTCCTGCTCAAACCCGTGTTCGGGACGCTCGCGGACCGGATCGGTGCCAAGCCGGTTCTGCTCGGTGGGCTCGTCGCATTTGCTGCAGCATCGTTGCTGTTTGTTCTTGTCGCAGATACGGATTGGTTGTGGTTGGCGCGCTTGGGTCAAGGCGCGGCAGCATCGGCATTCTCGCCGGCTGCAAGTTCGTCGGTCGCCAGATTGACTCGAAAAGGCAAACACGGCAGTGCATTCGGAACCTACGGGTTCTACAAGAGCCTCGGCTACACACTGGGCCCATTGCTGGGCGGCGTGATCGTCTGGGCTGGCGGCCTCACACTTCTGTTTGCAGTCATGACCGTTCTGGCCCTGGTTGTCGCCATCTGGGCGCAGGTCTCGGTGCCGACACTGCCGCCGCTACCTCGGGCGCGGCAAACCGTCGTCGATCTGGCTCGACGCCTGAGCGATCGTCAGTTCCTCGGTCCCACCGCAGCTCTTGCGGCGTCGACCGCCGCATTGTCGGTAGGCGTGGGGTTTCTCCCGGTTGCCGGCGTTGACGCCGGACTTGGGCCGATAGCGACTGGTGCGGCCGTATCAGTGCTGGCGTTGTGTGCGGCATTTGCTCAACCACGAACAGGACGTGCGCTCGACGCGGGAAAAATCACCGTGCAGCGAGGTGTGGCCTGCGGATTGGTCGTCACGGCTGCCGGTCTGGCGCTTGCCATGATTCCGGGATTGGTCGGAATCCTCACCGCGGCAGTTGCTGTCGGCATCGGCACCGGCATCATCACGCCCTTGGGTTTTGCCGCACTCGCGGCATCGACGCCCGAGGAACGGATGGGGCAGACGATGGGTGCAGCCGAATTGGGCCGCGAACTCGGCGACGCAGGTGGTCCGCTGATCGTTGCGGGCGTGGCGGCCGTCGCAACACTGACAGCGGGGTTCGGTGTACTTGCCGTGATAACTCTGTTGATCGGTGCCGATTCCGCACGTCAACGCGCGGTCCGCTCAACCCAATAGGATTCGGTCTCATGAATGCAGTCATCGACTACACATCGCCCGGACCGTTGACAGGTATCGGCGGAGTCGATTCGCTCACGCTGGATCCGCTTCTCGCCGATCCGACGGGCATTTGCCGAGCAGTCCCTCACTTGGTGATCCAGCCCAGCGATGCGCAGTCTCTGAATCTGTCCGTCGATCGATTCGACGAAAACCAGATCCGCCCGGCGAGCGTTCTGTTCGAGCGGTTACTCGCACTCGATCCGGCTCCGGTGACCATTGCCCGGGAACCAGGCAAACGCGTCGTCGGGACGTGTCGGCATTTTGCCGTGATCAGTTGTGCGTTGCTGCGTCACCGCGGTATTGCCGCTCGTGTCCGCTGTGGTTTCGCGACGTACTTCCAGTCAGGTCAGGGCGTCGACCATTGGATTACCGAGTATTGGGACGGGGATAGCGAGCGTTGGATTCGGATCGACTCGGAGATTCTCGGGCAGAACGTACTTTCTCACGCTCACGACCTTCGAGCTGGCGAGTTTCTCAGTGGCGGCGAGGCGTGGGTTGCTTATCGGCGCGGCGAGATCGACGCGTCCCAGTTCGGGGTTTACGGAACACAAAACTGGGGGCCGGCCGAAATTCGCGGTAATGCCGTGAAGGATCTTGCCGCGATGAACAAGGTCGAAATGCTGCCGTGGGATGAGTGGGGTCGCATGACCGACGCCTACGACGGAAAGACCGGTGTGGAGTACGACCTGCTGCTCGACGAGATTGCCGAAGTGTGCGCCGGCGATAATCCTGTCGCCGTTCGTGCACTGTACGAACACAAGGATTTGCATGTGCCAGAGAATCTCATCTGCTGATGATGCTCACCATTGCACCCTTGGGAATCCATCGCTCGCTTGTACCCGAATCATATGGGCGACAGTCGATGACGTGATGGACAGGACCATGGCAGAGATCATGACCAGCCAGAGTCCCCAGCCGACTGACGGTCCGATGATTCTTCCCGCGATCTCGGTACCGCGTTGAAGGATGCAGGCGGCGTTGCCGACAGCAACGATCAACACTGCGATTCCCACCAGGGGGCCGATGTAGTGGTTTTTCACCTCCGGGGTGACACCCCTCCAGAGAAGCGGAGTCAATGCAAAAGCCGCACTGATTCCGAGGACCAACGTGATCACGCCGCATTCGCTGATTCCAGTCCGCTCCAATGCGAGGAACGACGTCCACGGACCGATACTGCCGATCATGATGCCGGCGCACGAGAGCGCTGCCGCGATCAGATTCGGCCTGAAATGAGCAGGCATCGGCATCTGGGGTGCCCGCGGTCCCATCCCGAACGGCTGCTGTTCATACGGCTGATGTACCCCGATAGTCACTGGGTGGACCGACTTTCTCTCGCACCGTTGTTGCTCGTGACGAGCTTCTTTCGGAGTCTAGAGACCAGCCGTTATGTTGTGACCGATTCGGCGATATTCGATTGAAGTTGCCCGAGCTGTCAGCCCAAAGCAACGGGAAGGAGGCCTCGCGGAGTCTCCTGAACTATCTGATTCAGCGCTGATGTCAGAGTCGGAAATGTGAACTGGAAGCCGGTGTCGGAGAGAACACCCGGGGCGACCCAGCGACTCTTGAGAACGAGTTCGGCTTCCGTGCCTATGACGCGTGCGCCTACTTTCAGCATCCAGTCGGGCGTCGGCAAGCCCCGTGCTCGACCCAGGGACGTTCGCACCTCACGCATCAGCACGTCATTGGTCACTGCATCGGGCGAGGCGACGTTGACTGGTCCGGATATTTCCTGGTGCTCGTAGATGTGAATGATGGAGCGAACGAGATCGTGGACGTGAACCCAGCTGAACATCTGCCGACCGTCGCCCATTCTTCCGCCGAAGCCTAGACGGGCCAGATTGATGAACGGATTGATCGCCCCGCCGCCGGCACCGAGCACGATCGACATCCGAAGTGCCACTTTGCGAATGGGTGTCGGTGACTCGAACAGCGCTTGTTCCCAGGCCCGCGCGACCGCCACGGAGAATCCCGACCCCAGCTCGCCGGTGCTCTCATCCATCGGTCGGTCATGGGCGTCGCGATAGATCGTGCCGGTACTGGCATTGATCCAGAGTGACGGCGGCTGTGGTGTTCGGCCCAACGCCCGACCGAGCAGTGCGGTCGTTTCCACCCGAGATGAGAAGATCTCATCCGCATTGTTCTTGTTGTAGCGACAGCTCACCGAGCGTCCGGCGAGATTGACAACCAGATCAGCTCCGTCCAGAACATCCACGACGCTTTGCCTATCGGACCACACGCCATCGCACGAGTTGCCTCGCCCAATTGTCCGCACATTGATTCCGCTCGTTTCCAGCGATTGTCGAAGGAACTGTCCGATATAGCCGGACGCACCGCAAATGACGACGTTGTTCATGGTGCTCATCGCACGGTCTCCTCTTCTCGCGCAGTGACTTTGGTCATCAGTACGGCGATGTCGCCGACCAAGCTCCTGGCCACTGGCAACCGCGCGAGTTTGACCGCTTTCGCGACGACGGGGACAAGGCCGTCGACCAGCGTGCGGGTGCGGCGCTGTCCGGGAGACGAATCGGTGACCCAATGCAACGTCACACCCATGTAGGTGAGCCACAGGAGTGTGGGGAGCTGATTCTCCAATGACGACGGTGTCCGCTGGCGGGAGGCAACCAGAGCCTCGCGCATCAGGTCGATCGCCATTGCTCGGGCATTGGCGGACTCGGCGGAAAACGGGCTGGATTTTGATGTGGTTGGCAGCGCACTTTGCAGGAATGCGCCGCCGAAGCCGTGATAGGGCGTCATGACATCGAGTCCCGAGTGCAGAACAATCCTCAGGTTCTCCGCGAGTGAGCCACCCTCGCGTAGCAGCGGAAGCGCCTGATCGCGGTGATCGCGCTGGACGACCAGATACAGCTCGAGAACAAGTTTGTCCTTGCTGGCGAAGTAGTAATAGGCGTTGCCGAGAGAGACACCGGCCTCGCTTGCGATCCGGCGCATCGTGGTCGACTGGAAGCCATCGTCGCGAAAAAGTCGCAAGGCGGTTTCTACCAGCTTCTCGCGCGTCTGCGCTCCGCGATCACTCATCACGCCTCCTGTTTTTGAACGTGTTCAAATTGAGCGTACACCTCAAAGTTGAACGTGTTCAATTTCAGACGGGTGGTTATGGTGAATGCGCGAAATCCAGGGCTTCCCTGATCCAGGCGTTGAACTCCACAGTGGAACTGGTGCCCGTGCGATCGACCTCGATCCAACCTTTGCTCATCGGTTTTCCGCGCATGTCAGGCCAGTTCGCACCCTTGTGCAGCAGCAGTTCGTCGACGCGTTCCGGCGCGCACCGAATCAAGAGGTTGCCGTGAGAGTTCGCTGCGACCGCCAACTGTTCGCTGACCATGAAACTCAGCCCGCCGAACATCTTCACCTCGGTGACGTCGTTCTCGTCCGCTAGTGCATCGCGGATCCGGTCTGCCAGTGCTTTGTCGTATGCCATGCGACCATCCCTCGACGTTGATATCGCGTTCCCGGTGCGGATACGTCTGACAAGCGTGACATGCGATGGCCGAGAAGCGTTACGAATGAGCAGGCTCTGCTGCCGTGAAGAAGTCGACGAGTGAATACGGCGCGCGGTCGCCCAGGCAGAGCCCCAGGACCAGGTCTGCGTCCGCGGCCTCCGACTGGCTGCGGGAGAACATCTCGGATTCGTAGCCCGCGAGTGCCACTTCGAGGTTGTCCGGGTGCGTGGCGATCGCCTTCCCGAGCTCAGCGCCGTCGAACATTGCCAAGTTTGCGCCTTCTCCGGACGGTGCCATCAAGTGCGCAGCGTCACCGAGGAGCGTCACACCCGGAACGCGGTCCCATTCGTGATCATTCGGGAGCGCATAGATCGGGCGCGAGATCGGTGCGGTTTCACCCGCGAGGATCAGAGCGGTGAGTTCTGGTGCCCACCCGTCGAATTCGGCCGCGACGCGAGCAATCGATGTGGCTGCCTCGGTAAAGTCGATATCCGCAATCCACTCGGCGGGCCGGTTCAGTTGAACGTACGTATGAATGACGCCGCCGGCCTCGCGGTGCGCGGTGATTCCCTTGCCTGGTGCGAGTGCATACATAGCGCCATCGCCGACTATGTCGGCTGTTGCGGGGTGCCGTTCGTCAACGTCGTGGAGATATGTCTCGATGAACACGGTGCCGACGTACTCGGGTTTGCTGCCGGATAGAAGCGGTCGTATCTTCGACCACGCGCCGTCGGCCCCCACGAGCAGGCCGGTGATAACGGTTGCGCCGTCGTCGAAGGTGAGTTCGTGTCGGCCGTCGTCGAGAGAAACGGCGCTGGACACTTTCCGTCCCCACTCGATTGTCCCGTCAGGTAGTGAGTCGAGCAGGATCCGGCGAAGATCTCCGCGAAGGACCTCGGGACGTCCGCCTGTGCCGTCGTCCGGTTCGTCGAGCAGTACCGTGCCGCGCTGGTCGAGTATCCGCGAAGCCGCGCCGCCCTCGTGAATGATCGCGCGGAACTGGTCGGTGAGGCCGGCCGCCGCGAGCGCGAGTTGCCCGTTGTTTTCATGGATGTCGAGCTGGCCTCCCTGCGTGCGGGCTTCTGCGGAGGGCTCCGACTCGTAGATCGTTGCGGGGATGCCGTGGAGGTAGAGGACGCGTGCGAGGGTGAGGCCGCCGAGGCCTGCACCGATGATCGTTACTGATGCTGTCATGGCCTTGATTCCTTTCAGGGAGATTGGAACGTTGTTCCATAAGCAATCTTGGAACAACGTTCCAGATCTGTCAAGATGGACAGATGGATTCAAAGTCACAGCGGACCGAACGACGCACGGATGCACTGTCGAAAGAGCGAATCGTCGAGACCGCGATCGAGATTCTCGACAGCGAGGGCGAGAGCGCGCTGACATTCCGCGCGTTGGCATCTCGACTGGCAACCGGTAGCGGCGCGATCTACTGGCACGTGGCAAACAAGAACGAACTGCTTGCAGCGACGACCACCGCCGTCATCACGCGCGTCATGGCCGACGTTGCACCAGGGGCGACGCCGCGGGAAACCATACGCGCAACCGCTCTCGATGTCTTCGACGCGATCGACGCGCACCCCTGGGTCGGCACCCAACTCTCACGCGAGCCGTGGCAGTCCGCAGTGCTGCAGATTTTCGAAGGCGTTGGCCGGCAACTCCAAGAGTTGGGCGTCCCGGAATCCGCGCAGTTCGACTGCGCCTCCGCCCTGGTGAACTACGTACTCGGCCTGGCGGGACAGTACGCGGCGGGTGCACGCCTTCACACACGCGAGACGGATCGATCGGCCTTCCTTGCGACAATCGCCGCCGGATGGGAGCAACTCGACTCGGCTGATTACCCGTTCCTGCGTCAGGTGACAGCTCAGTTGCGCGACCATGACGACCGTCAGCAATTTCTTGCAGGGATCGATCTCATCCTGGCCGGAATCGCAACCGTTCGATAGATGGCCGTCTGCCTGGATGCTCGATCTCTCGCGATGTTGATACGACGCTTCGAAGCCGCCGGAAGGCCGGATTAGCTTCGGGCTACAAGCAATTCGGCAATCCTCGCGACAAGGTCGAGCGGAATCGGCTTGTTCAGCGGAAACTTCGCGGTCGCTTTGGCTGATCGATACGGGTCGATGGCCTTCTCGAATTCGGCATCGCCCTCGGGGAGTGGGTACATCGAAATGTGGTGTTTCCATCCGGCAAAATGCACAACACTTTTGCCGCCGACAGTGATGGTCGGCATCTGGTAGCTGATGGTCTCGCCGGCACCGGGAACTGCTTTGTGGATTGTTTGCCTGACGCTCTCGAGGACAGTTTGCACCTCGGCCGGGAACGACGCGATGTACTGGTCGATCGTCTCGAATTTCGCGGGGCCCGAACTGCCTGCTCGCTCTGTGGTCACGAGTCGAACATAGCGTCATCTGACCTTGTCGACAGCCCATTCGCCGTCAGGTTGATAACCACTGAACCGCCGATTGGCCTGGTGATCGCGCAGTTTGGTGCCTCTATACGGTACTCGCGGGGGTTGCTGGTAGTTGTGTCCGTTGCGTTGCTGGTGGGATGCGGTACGCCGAGCAACAACGAGAAAGACGCTGCAGCAACGACGTCGCGGGTGAATGTGCCCGGTTTAGTGGAACCGTCGTGCCTGGCCGACAATCTTCTGGGATTTTCCGATCTGCCGCAGACTGCAGCGCCGGCACCTGAACCGCGGCCTATTCCGGCCGACTTTGCGCCTGTCCGCGTAGTCACGTGTGAGGGTGATTGGAATGCCGGCGTCGTCGAGCACTCGGTGTCGTGGGTCGAGGAACGGCGTGAGGGCGATATGGGCGCCGTCGTCGATACAAGTGGGAGGCGATCAATGCCATCCGGGAGCTACCGATCACCGAACGGATTGTCCACCTCGTCCCCGTTTCGTCGACGATTGAAGCTCGGTTCGTCACCCCGGAGTGACGGCATCTGCGGACATACTTGGGCGGGCGCCAAGCGCCGGGTCGCCGACTAGTTGTGATCCGGTTGCCAGAAGTTGGGCCTGGAACCGTCTATGTCGGCGAAGCCGTACTCTGCTCCGAGTTCACCCGAACTGACAGATCGCTGATTCCATCGGGCCCGGTTCGGATCGGCAGCGAGAGCGGCCACCGCGCGTCCGACAAATCTCGGAGACTCCGAGCGAGCAAAATCCGGTGGCGCAGTGGGGCCATCCCGATCGGGCAATAGTGCGTCGCGCCAATTCGATTCTGTGACACCAAAATTGTCGAGCATCATCTCCGATCGCAGGAAGCCCGGAGTGACGGCAACGGCGGTACATCCGAACCGGGCCAGTTCATGGCCCTGTGAATATGCGAGGCGGTTCACCGACACCTTTGCCAAGTCGTAAAACACCGAGATGCGATAGTTCGAGGCGTTGTATTCGGTAGTGCCATCGGTTATCTCGACGACCAAGCCACCGGGTCGGTCGATCATGATCGGCAAGAGATGATGCGATGTGGTGATGTGGGTATCAACCGCCAGACGCAAGATGTGAAAGCCCTTGTCCAGATCATGTTCCCATAGCGGCGTGTTCCACTCCGCTGGTCCACCTTTGAGTAGTTCCGCGCCCCAGATGTCGTTGACCAAGATGTCGATATGGCCGTAGTCGGTGCGTAGTCTCGCGGCGAGATCAGCCACCTGAGTGCTTTTGAGGTGATCGACGGCAATCGAAACTCCGAGCCCGCCTGATTCGGTGACAAGTGCAGCCGTCTCTTCGATGGTTTCGTTACGCGGATAGTCCGACCGAAGGATGCCGGTAGATGTGCTCCGACCAGTGCAGATGACGGTTGCGCCGGCTTCGCCCAAAGCTGCGGCTATGCCGCGTCCGGCGCCCCGTGTTGCCCCGGCAACGACAGCTACACGCCCGCGTAGGGCATCTGGTTGAGGTGTCCACGCCATTGTCCGATTCTGCTCGCGGACGTTGTCTCGTTCAAGACCTCGAAGCAAGAGAGGAACCGAAAGCTCTCCGGGCGCGTCAAAATTCATGAGTGCAGAAGAACATGGACCGGGGGGAACATGAATCGTTGTGTCGGGCAGAGCACCCAGTGGAGAAATGGTGTCGCGCCGATGAGTTCGGTCGTGGCACGAAAAAATTCGAGCAGGCTAGCGGCTATGCGTAGCGGTCGCAATGGGGGAGTGGCGACAGAAGTTCCACCGGCTCGGGAGTCGCCCGAAGACGACTCCCGTCCGGAGTGAATCCGAGATCAGGGCAACTGCGAGGCAGCGTCAGAATCGAGGAACCATCGGGTGGCAACCAAACCCTTTGCGCCAGCACAAGGCCAGTCGACGGCGGCCGCGCCGCCAACGGCAGCAGCAACAGCTTCAGCCTTGGCTGCGCCGGAAATAAGGAGCCACACTTCCTTAGCGCGCTGAACAGCGGGCAGAGTCAGAGTGATGCGGACCGGCGGGGGCTTGGGGGAATCCGTCACCGCTACGACAAAACGAGACTCTTCCCGAACAGCGTCGGTGTGCGGGAACAGCGAGTTGATGTGTCCCTCGCCGCCCATACCAAGCAGGTGCACATCAAATGTGGGGACCTGCTTGCCGTGCGCCTGCGCGCCCAGCAACTGCTCGTAGGCTGTTGCCGCGCCATCCGGATCGCCGTCGTAGATACCGTCGGACGCCGCCATCGGATGTACCCGATCCGGATCGACCGGAACATGGTTGAGGAGCGCCTCACGCGCTTGAACCTCGTTGCGCTCCGGATCGCCGACCGGGAGGAAACGCTCGTCGCCCCAGTACAGGTCGATCTGAGCCCAGTCGATATCACCAGGTGTCTTGCGCAACTTCTCGAGCAATGCGATGCCGGTTCCGCCGCCGGTCAGAACGATGGACGCTACGCCACGAGCCTTCTGAGCGTCGACGATGGTTGTGACCAAACGCGCGGCAGCTGCATCGACCAGCTGACCGGAGTCCGAAAACTTCTCTACGACAACATCACTCATATGTCACCTTCTCGAGGCCGGCCAGTGCCTCTTCGTAGATTTCGTCAGGATCGAGTCGACGCAGTTCCTCGGCGAGGCAATCCCGAGTCTCCCGGCGGCCAAGGGACACAAGCGCATCCGGCTGACCCGTCCGGATCAGCGTTGCGGTGGTGCCTTCCTGCGGGCGGCTGATGGAGATGCTGCGCGTCTCGAGCTTCAACTCCACATTCAGCGCACCGGTGCGGCGGTACACCGGAACTCCGGTCTTTGCCGCCAGCCAGCCCGCCAGAATATCCAGTGCCGGTTCGGTTTTCAGGCCTGATACCACCGCGGAGGTGACATTCTCATGCGGCGGAAGATCGAGCGCCGACGCGAGAAGTGCACGCCAGTACGTGACGCGGCTCCACGCCAGATCGGTATCCCCGGCGGTGTACGACGCGAGACGCCCCTTGATGGTGGCCGTCGGATCAGGTGCGCCGGTGGCGTCGGTGATACGACGGACTGCGAGCTTGCCCACCGGATCCTTGGCCGGAATCGCGGGAGCCTCGAGCGGCCACCATGCGACAACCGGGGTATCCGGCAGCAGGAACGGGATGACAACACTGCTCTCGTGATCCGCCAACGGACCGTAGAGACGGAGCACCACAACTTCCGAGGCGCCGGCGTCGCCGCCGACCCGGATCTGAGCGTCGAGGCGCGGCTCACTCTGCTCGTCGCCGCGCAGCAGCACGATGACGCGACACGGGTGCTCGCGGCTTGCTTCGTTGGCTGCCTCGATCGCTTCTTCGGCGTTGCCGGTGTCGCGGGTGCAGACAACAAGAGTCAACACACGACCCAAGGTGACGGCGCCGCCGGTCTTACGAACCTCGACCAGTTTCTTACTGACCTGGACCGTGGTGGTTGACGGCAAATCGAGAATCACTAGGGTCGCCTCCATTCGCGTCCGGTGCGGTTCAACATTTCGTCGGCAGACTCCGGCCCCCAGGTGCCGGCCTCGTACGGGTCCGGCTTGCCGCCGGCAGCCCAATGTTCGAGGACGGGATCGAGGATCTCCCAAGACAATTCGACTTCGGCGTTCACCGGGAACAGTGACGGTTCGCCGAGCAGGACATCGAGGATGAGCCGCTCGTACGCTTCGGGGGACGACTCGGTGAAAGCCTGGCCGTACGAGAAGTCCATGTTGACGTCGCGTACTTCCATGCTCGATCCCGGAACCTTCGATCCGAAGCGCATGGTGACGCCTTCATCGGGCTGCACCCGGATGACCAACGCGTTCTGGCCGAGATCGTCGGTCATGGTCTTGTCGAACGGTAGGTGCGGCGCCCGCTTGAACACTACGGCGATCTCCGTGACCCTGCGTCCCAGACGCTTACCGGTGCGCAGGTAGAACGGAACACCAGCCCAACGTCGAGTATCGACCTCGAGGGTGATGGCTGCATACGTCTCGGTGATGGAATCAGCTGCGAAGCCGTCCTCTTCGAGAAGCCCGACAACCGGGAGGCCGCCCTGCCAACCGCCCGTGTACTGGCCACGGGCGGTGGTCTCGTCGAGAGGTTCCGCGAGCCTGGTGGCGGAGAGGACCTTGATCTTCTCCGCTTGCAGGTTGAGTGGCTCGAAGCTGATGGGCTCTTCCATCGCAGTGAACGCCAGCAGTTGCAGCAAGTGGTTCTGGATGACGTCACGAGCGGCGCCGATGCCGTCGTAGTATCCGGCGCGACCACCGAGACCGATGTCCTCGGCCATCGTGATCTGAACGTGGTCGACGTAGTGCGCGTTCCAGATCGGATCGAACAACTGGTTCGCGAAACGCAAAGCCAGAATGTTCTGAACCGTTTCCTTGCCAAGGTAGTGGTCGATACGGAAGACCGTGTCCTCGGGGAACACCTTGTTGACCACTGCGTTCAGTTCACGAGCACTCTCGAGATCGTGACCGAACGGCTTCTCGATGACAACGCGTCGCCACTGGCCTTCTTCGGCCTGGGCAAGCCCGGACGACGACAACTGCTCGAGAACCTGCGGGAAATCATCCGGCGGGATCGCGAGGTAGAAGCCGTGATTGCCACCGATGCCCCGCTCGGTGTCGAGCGTGGCCAACGTGTCGGCCAGGTTCGTGAAGCCCTCGGAATCGTCGAAGTTGCCCTTGACGAATCGGATGCCGTCCGCCAGCCGCTCCCACACGCTCTGACGGAACTTGGTGCGAGCACCGTCCTTGACCGCTTCGAGGACGACGTTCGCGAAGTCCTCGTCCGTCCAGTCGCGTCGGGCGAACCCGACCAGAGCGAATCCGGGCGGCAACAGTCCACGGTTGGCGAGGTCGTAGACGGCGGGCATGAGCTTGCGCCTGGCGAGGTCGCCGGTGACCCCGAAGATCACCAGGGCACAGGGCCCCGCAATGTGCGGAAGCCGTTTGTCGGTGCTGTCCCGAAGGGGATTCACCCAATCTGATGCCGCCGCGGAATCGCTCACTTAGCTCAGCTCTTCTGGGTTGCTGCGCGGAGCTGCTCGGCAGTCGCGTCGAGCAACTCGTTCCACGACACCTCGAACTTGTCGACGCCCTCGGTCTCCAGGACCTTGAACACGTCCGGGAGATCGATGCCCACGGCTGCGAGCTGATCGAAGACTGCCTGCGACTCCTGAGCGGTGCCCGAGATGGTGTCACCCGTGATCTCGCCATGGTCGGCAAGAGCGTCGAGCGTCTTCTCCGGCATGGTGTTGACCGTGTTGGGTGCTACCAACTCCGTGACGTACAGGGTGTCCGGGTAGTCGGGGTTCTTCACACCCGTCGACGCCCACAGCGGACGCTGCGCCTTGGCGCCGTCAGCCAGGAGTGCCTGGAAGCGCGGCTGCACCTCGAAGACCTGCTGGTACGCGTTGTACGCCAGACGAGCGTTTGCGAGTGCAGCCTTGCCGCGAAGCTCGAGAGCCTCCGGCGTGCCGATCGCCGTGAGGCGGTTGTCGATCTCGGAATCCACACGGGACACGAAGAACGACGCAACCGACTCGATGGACGAGATGTCGCGACCCGCAGCCTTCGCGGTGTCCAAACCGTCGAGGTACGCACCCATGACGGCTTCGTAGCGCTCGACCGAGAAGATCAACGTGACGTTGACGCTGATGCCTTCACCGATCACCTTGGCGATGGCGGGAATGCCGGCCAGCGTCGCGGGGATCTTGATGAGGACGTTCGGGCGGTCGACGATCTTGTGCAGCTCGATCGCCTGCGCGACAGTCGCGTCGGTGTCGTGTGCCAGACGAGGATCAACCTCGATGGACACACGGCCGTCGACGCCGTTCGACGCCTCGAACTGCGGAGCCAGGATGTCGCACGCAGCGCGCACGTCATCGGTGGTGACTGCCGTGATGGTGGCGTCGACATCGGCGCCGCGCTGAGCCAGTTCACGAACCTGAGCGTCGTAGTCCGAGCCCTTGGACAGTGCTGCCTGGAAGATCGACGGGTTGGTGGTGACACCCACGATGGACTTGGTGTCGATCAGGTTCTGCAGGTTTCCGGACTGGATGCGATCTCGCGAAAGATCGTCAAGCCAGATGGAAACTCCTGCAGCGGAGAGCTTTTCGGTGTTCACATTCTGAGTCATCGAGATCATCCCTTCACAGCGGCGAGGGAGCGCTTCGCAGCTTCGACAGTCTTGTCGGCCGTGATGCCGAACTCCCGGAACAAGGTCTTGTAATCGGCGGAAGCGCCGTAATGCTCGAGCGAGACAGCCTGGCCGGCGTCTCCGAGGATGCGCCACCACGGCATCGCGATACCGGCTTCGACGGACACGCGGGCACGGACGGCCGGCGGAATGACCTCGTCGCGGTATGCCTGATCCTGCTCGAGGAACCAATCAAGGCAGGGAACCGACACAACCCGCGTTGCGACGCCCTGAGCTTCGAGGGTTTCGCGGGCCTCGGTCGCGAGGTGCAGTTCGGAACCGGTGGCCAGCAGAATGACCTCGGGAGCACCGTTGGCGGCGTCGGCGAGCACGTATGCGCCACGCTTGACGCCCTCGGCTGCCTTCTCCTTGGTGCCTTCGAGAACCGGGACATCCTGGCGGGTGAGTGCCAGAGCGGTCGGGCCGGTCTTGTGTTCGAGCGCTGCCTGCCATGCGAACGACGTCTCGTTGGCGTCACCCGGACGAACGACGGAGAGGTTCGGGATGGCGCGCAGAGCCGCGAGGTGCTCGACCGGCTGGTGCGTCGGGCCGTCTTCGCCGAGTCCGATGGAGTCGTGGGTCCAGACGTACGTGACCGGCGTCTTCATGAGAGCAGCGAGGCGAACAGCCGGACGCATGTAATCGGAGAACACCATGAACGTTCCGCCGTAGGGGCGGGTCGGGCCGTGCAGCGCGATGCCGTTGAGGATCGAGCCCATCGCGTGCTCACGGATACCGAAATGGAGCGTGCGACCGTACGGCTTTGCGTTCCAGTCGTTGGTGGAGATGGAGTACGGACCGAAGGAGTCAGCACCCTTGATGGTCGTGTTGTTGCTGCCGGCGAGGTCGGCCGAACCGCCCCACAGCTCGGGCAGGATCGGGCCGAGCGCGTTGAGCGCCGAACCGGAAGCCTTACGAGTCGCGACGCCCTTGGCATCGGGCTCGTACGTCGGGAGAGCGTCGGCCCAGCCGGCGGGGAACTCACCGGCGAACAGGCGGTCGAAGAGTTCCTTACGCTCGGACTCGCGCGCCGCCCACGCGTCGAACTCGACCTGCCACGCCTTGTGTGCGTCGGCGCCGCGGGAGACGACCTCACGTGCGTGAGCCAATGCGTCGGCGTCGACGTCGAACGACTTGGCCGGATCGAAGCCGAGAGCTTCCTTGACAGCCGCAACTTCGTCGGCGCCCAGAGCGGAGCCGTGAACGTCGCCGGTGTTCATCTTCTTCGGAGCGGGGAAACCGATGATCGTGCGGAGCAGAATGATCGACGGACGATCGACTACGGCCTTGGCCGCAGCGACTGCGTCGAGAATGCCCGAGACGTTCTCGCCACCCTCGACATGCTGAACGTGCCAGCCGTATGCCTCGTAGCGCTTGCCGACGTCTTCGCCGAGAGCGATCGCTGTGTCGTGCTCGATGGAGATCTTGTTGTCGTCGTAGAAGACGATGAGGTTGCCCAGTTCCTGGACACCCGCGAGCGAGGATGCCTCGGACGTGACGCCTTCCTCGATGTCACCGTCGGACGCGATCACGTAGATGTGATGGTCGAAGGGGGAAGAACCGACCGGGGTTTCCGGATCGAACAATCCACGCTCACGACGAGAAGCCATTGCCATGCCGACTGCGGACGCGAGGCCCTGGCCCAGAGGACCCGTCGTCATCTCGACGCCGACAGTGTGACCGAACTCCGGGTGGCCCGGAGTGAGCGCGCCCCACGTGCGGAGAGCTTCGAGGTCTGCCAATTCGAGACCGTAACCCGAGAGGTAGAGCTGCGTGTACAGCGTCAGAGACGAGTGGCCACACGAAAGGATGAAGCGGTCACGCCCAACCCATTCCGCATCCGACGGATCGTGGCGCATGACACGCTGGAACAAGGTGTATGCCAACGGCGCCAAGCTCATTGCGGTTCCGGGGTGGCCGTTGCCGACCTTCTGAACCGCATCAGCGGCGAGCACGCGGGCGGTATCGACAGCCTTCGTGTCCAGGTCGGTCCAGTCCGAGGGGTGGACTGGTTGTGTGAGGACGTGGATCTCGTCTGTGATCGACACTGGCAGATGTCTCCTGACATTGTGTACGTGGATTGCGAGGGGAGAGGTGTCCCTCCGCTGCGTCACCTAGCCTAATGGTCCTGGCTGTCCGGGTCGATTCGGTTCCACGATGGCCGCGGTCTACCATCGTCCGTAGTAGAAAATGCGATAGTCCAGAAAAAGTGTCAGCAGTGTGTCGTGAAGAGATAGTGCGGTAACGCGTGGTGCAAGGAGAGAACGTGCGGACAGGGCAACAGCCGAGCGGACATGGCTTCGGCAGCCCCGGAGCAGCCCCACGGGCGACCAATCAGAACACCGTTCTGGGTCGCGCTTTGGGAAAGGTTCTGGCGTACATCGCGCTCACGAAGCCGCGAGTCATCGAATTGCTACTGGTGGCAACAATTCCGGCGATGCTCATGGCAGATCGCGGAAACGTCGACCTGTGGCTGGTGCTGAGCACCCTCTTCGGTGGATGGATGGGCGCTGCGAGCGCGAACTCCCTCAACTGTGTTGTCGACGCGGATATCGACAAGGTCATGAAGCGCACGGCCAAGCGTCCGCTGGCCCGTGAAGCCGTCCCGACGCGCAACGCGCTGGTCTTCGGCCTTGTGCTCGGACTGGCGTCGTTCCTGTGGCTGTGGTGGCGCGCCAACCTGCTGGCCGGTTTCCTCGTTGTCGTCACCATCGCGTTCTACGTCCTGATCTACACCATGGTGCTCAAGCGTCGTACGTGGCAGAACGTCGTCTGGGGTGGCGCTGCCGGTTGCATGCCCGTCTTGGTCGGTTGGGCTGCCGTCACCGGTTCACTCAGCTGGGAACCGTTTGTTCTGTTCCTGATCATCTTCTTCTGGACGCCGCCCCACACGTGGGCTCTCGCCATGCGTTACAAAGAGGACTACAAGGCAGCCGGCGTTCCGATGCTCCCGGTCATCGCGACCGAAGAGCACGTCACCAAGCAGATCTTGTTCTACAGCTGGGCAATGGTTGTCACGAGCTTGATCCTCGTTCCCGCAGCCGGCCTCGTCTACGCGATCGTTGCTGTGCTGGCCGGTGCCTGGTTCCTGCTTCTCGCACACCAGCTGTACCGCGGAGTGCGCGGCGGCGCTGAGGTCAAGCCCCTCAAGCTGTTCCTGCAGTCCAACAATTACCTGTCTGTGCTGTTTGTCGGTCTGGCTATCGACTCGGTGCTGGGACTGCAGACGATCAGCGAAATGTTCAGCTGATTCTGCTGTGCGCCTTGATTAACCGCCCGCGGTTAATCAAGGCGCACAGCACATAGCTAGGGGATCAGCACTATCGATCCCGTAGTCGCCCGGCCTTCCAGATCTCGATGAGCCTGGGCGGCGTCTGCCAACGGATACTGCGCGCCGACCCGAATTTTCAAGGTGCCCGCAGCGACGGCATCGAAGACGTCTCCGGCTCGCCAACGCAGCTCCTCGGGCGTGCGAATGTAATGAGCCAGGGTCGGTCGCGTCAGGAACAGTGAACCCGAGCTGTTGAGTCGTTGCGGATCAACCGGTGGCACTGCGCCACTGGCGGCGCCGAACAAAGCGACGGTCCCGCGGATTCGCACTGACGCAAGACTTGCATCGAACGTCGTGGCCCCCACCCCGTCGTAGGCCACAGCGACACCTTCGCCGCCGGTCAGCTCACGTACCCGGGCCGCGATGTCGTCCTCGTACCGCAGAACTTCCGACGCACCCGCCTCGCGGGACAGCTGCTCTTTGGCATCCGACGAGACCGTCGTGATGACCCGAGCGCCGAGAGTCACCGCCATCTGCGTGAGGATCAGTCCGACGCCGCCGGCACCGGCGTGTACGAGAACAGTGTCACCCGCTTGGATCGGGTAGGTCGATGTGGAGAGGTAATGCGCGGTCATTCCCTGCAGGAGCGCTGATGCAGCGACGGAGGCAGGAACACCATCGGGAACTTTTACTGCGACAGTGGACGAAACAGCCACCTTTTCGGCATAACTTGCGGTTGCCGCCGCCCATGCAACCCGCTCGCCGACGGCGAACTCCGTAACCTCGGAGCCGACTGCCTCGACGATTCCGGTTCCCTCGTCGCCCGGGATGTAGGGGAGATCGCGTGCGTACATTCCCATTCTGAAATAGGTGTCGATGAAGTTGACGCCGATAGCGTCGGTGCGGACGAGCAGATCGTGTGCACCGATCGTGGGTTCGGGTTGTTCGGACAGTGTTAGGACGTCTGGTCCGCCGGTCTCGGAAACATGGATGGCTCGCATCTTTTCTGTTCTACACCTGAGGCCTCGAAGACTCAGCCCATGCCTCATGTTGCCTGCGGACTACCGACCAGTATTGTCGAGCTATGAGCACCGATACCGAGAAGTCGGACGCCACACCGTCCGCGACCGCGCCGGAACTTCCGAAGTCGACGGTCAAAGCGATCACCAAGTTCGTCGCCGAACACGGCGGCTCCGCCAGTGCTGTGATTCAGCCGGTCGGCATTGTCGGCGTGCGCATCACCCTCGTGGGTGCCGACGGCATTCTCGGTGACCAGGTGGTCAAGGATCTGGCTACGGCAAACGCTGTGGTCGCGTCTTTCGACAACGTCACCGTCGCCGAGTGGGAACGCGAACTGACGAGCGTCGTCACGCCGGCCGACGGCCACTTCAAGAAGATGGCCGGGTGGGTTGCCCACCAGACACGCTTCCCGAAGGCCCGCAACGGCGCCTGAGTTGATGATTGCGCCGAAGTCCCACACCTGAGGTGGGACCTCGCCGCAATCTGCTTGTCTAGTCGGTTTTATCGAGCCTGAAACTGGCAGCTTCCAGCGCGAGGCGCCGCACTTCGACTAGAGCTCGCTCGTAGATCACCGTCCCGATGAGCATTGTCTCGATAGCAGCAGTGCGATCCGGCATCGATCGAGCGTAGTGAACTTCGGCTTCGGCAGTTCTGTCGACGAAGTCTGCGGACGCGTCGAAATCCGTTGGTGCTGCGGGGAAACCGAACCGACGTAATGTCGCGATGAGTTCCGCGAGTCGGTACGGGGCCGGAGCGTCGTCCTCAATTCTCCAATTCCTGGCCTTCAGCCACGCCTGCACCTCGTCGTACGCTGCTCCGATATCGGCGGACGGGTTGTCGGTGGGAATTTCGTCGAGGCCGTGCATTACCGCCCCGAATGCGTCGTGTATCGGGGTTGTTTCGTCTTCCATCGCGGCCAAAGTGGCTCGCACTTTCGAGATCGACAGCCCTCCGATGTCGATCAGGGAACGTATCAATCGCAGGCGTCTCACGTGATACTCGCCGTAGTCGGCCTGGTTGGTGGCTGATTGTCGACCACTGGTGAGTAGACCCTCGCGCAAGTAGTACTTGATCGAAGCGATCGATACTCCACTTCGGGCGCTGAGCTCCGAGATCCTCACAGTTCTACCCTTGACTTCACGCTGAGATAGTAGCACTATCCGTTATGGATAGAGATGCTATCCATAACGGGCATGAAACTGCGAGGCGAGGCTTCTCATGAATGGATATCAAGTGCGGAATGGCCGATACACCGCGGACGCCGACGGAGATTTTGTCGTCTTCCTCATCGGAATGAGATTCAACAAACTCTGGAAGATTCACAAGTGGTTCGGGCCGTTCCTGGCAATGCCTCGAATGCTCCGCGAACTACAGCGATCGCCGGATAAGGGCATGCTCGGAGCACGGATGTCCTGGGGTGGGCGCACGATAACCGTGATCCAGTACTGGCGAAGCTTCGATCACCTCGAAGCATTCGCGAAGAACCCGAACGATCCACATCTGCCGGCGTGGAGAGCATTCAACCGAAGCGTCGGGAAAAGCGGTGACGTGGGTGTTTATCACGAGACCTACCGCGTCGGCAGCGGTCAGCACGAGTCGGTGTACGTGAACATGCCCGTCATGGGATTGGCCGAGGCCACCGCCTCCGTGCCGGTGGGGAAGCGGCGCGACACCGCACGGGAGCGGATGCTCGACTGACCGGCAGGAAAGTTTCAGGCCGGCACGGCCGATGTCGCCGGAACGTCCTGCCTGATCTTTCCCGCTGCCCACACCGCAGCCGTTGCCGCTGTGCACAGACCCGCGCCCGCGACATGCAAGATCACGAGAATCTGCGGTACATCGGTGAAGTACTGAACAACGCCGATCAACGCCTGGGCGACAATCAGGGCCAACAGAACGTGCAAGCGCTTCTTGACGGCCGCCGATGTTCCGACCGCGTACAGGCCGAATGTCAGGCCGACGACCAAGGCCAGATAGCCGACAAGCAGCTGTGAATGCAGATGGACCAAAGTCACGATCTCAACCTCGAGGCGGGGAACCGTCCGGTCGAGGCTCTTGTCACCCGCGTGCGGCCCGGCACCCGTCACGAGCGTTCCCGCGACCAGAACGCCGGCAAGCGCCACACCGCTCAACGCCGCGAGCCAGCGCAGCGGTTTCGGCATCACGATCAGAGTGGTCGCGTCATCAGGCTCGGCGATCTTCGCGTACATGACTGTCGCGATCCACACCATCAACATCGACGCGACCAAGTGAATGGCAACCGTCCACCACAGCAACCCCGTGAGGACGGTGATTCCGCCGATGATTGCCTGAATGACAGTGCCGAGCGGAATCATCCACGCGTACACAAGTACCTCGCGGCGACGACGCGCACGCGTCACAGCCAGAACAATCGCAGCCGCGACAATCACGACCACAAACGTGAGCAGCCGGTTTCCGAACTCCACCACTTGATGGATGATCGCGACCTCACCGTGGCCGACCGGAACAAAACTGCCCGGGAAGCACTGCGGCCAGGTCGGGCAACCCAGCCCCGACGCAGTCACACGCACAACCGCGCCGGTGACTGCAATACCGCCCTGGGTCAAGATCACGATGAACGCGATGATCTTCTGCGTCTTCAACGAGGGGAGAGGCAGTCGATCTACCAAGCTCAAAAATCCGGCATACACACGATTCACCACGCCACGATCGTAGTTCCCCATGAACTACGCAGCGTAGTTGGGGCAGCCCGCTCCGCGTCTGCCCTCCGTAGTTGGGGCAGCCCGCTCCGCGTCTGCCCTCCGTAGTTGGGGCAGCCCGCTCCGCGTCTGCCCTCTGTAGTTGGGGCAGCCAGCCAGCCGACCGCCCTAGTGGAGAAGGTTGTCGGCACCCCTCACTACGATTCCCCGAGTGACCGATTACGACGAACTCGACATGTTCGGTGGCCTTGACGCCTCCACCCTCCCGCTTCGCCAGCAGCAGATTCTCGCAACGATCCGGGACTGGGCGACAACGAACGGATCCGCGCCGAGCACCCGGCAAATTGCGGACGCGGTAGGTCTGCGGTCGACGTCATCGGTATCCAAGCACCTCAAGAGTCTCGAGGAAAAGGGATTCCTCCGCAGAGGCACGGCCATGGCTCGGCAACTGGACGTGCGGCCATTCCTGGTCGGAGTCAAGGGGAGTTCGTCGAACAACAGTGTCGAGGTGCCGGTAGTCGGCGATATCGCGGCCGGCGCACCGATCCTCGCAGAGGAGCACACGGACGAGGTTTTGGAACTCCCGCGTGAACTCGTCGGCTCCGGAACTGTGTTCGGGCTTCGGGTGCGGGGCGAGTCGATGGTGGACGCTGCGATCTGCGACGGCGACGTTGTTGTGGTGCGCCGCCAGGACGAGGCCCATTCCGGCGAAATTGTCGCTGCGATGATCGACGGTGAGGCCACGGTGAAGGTTCTCAGGCGCCGTAACGGCCACGTTTATCTCGAGCCCCGAAACTCGGCGTACAAAGTCATTGATGGTGATCAGGCAGCGATCCTCGGCAAAGTGGTTTCAGTGATGCGGCGTATCTGAGTAGAAGATCTGGCGCGGTGTCTATCCATGGTGAGCGGCCCGAGTGCATACGAGATCACTGGTCGGGCGCGAAATGCCCAATTTCTCGGCGATCGCGGAGTTCGCAATCGATTGATGGATGCACGACTTCGTTTGGGTTCCCGCGAATTGCTTGAGTAGCTAACCGCACAGTCGGAGCACTTTTCGGGCTGTCATCTGTCGCACCCGTCAGAGGACTCCGATGGAGAGGAGCCATGCCACTGCCATGCGGATTATGGCAGCAAACGGTGGGCCGACGAATAGTTCCAGATCCAACATTTCAACATCGCCTCCGTATCTATCGGCAGTACCCACCAAGCCAGCATGGAGCGTTGTTCAGAATCCACACCCGGACGTCTTCGGGAATGAGTACGGCGGGCATGAGCCACCAGATTAGCGGAAAGTCCATCATGATCCCTCTCGTCAGTCTTGCCGGACATCCTGCACCGCGAAAACCCTCAATGATCTCGGGATGGGTACCCGATGCGCTCGGCAATCAGACGCTGAGAGGAGCGAAGGCGCGGGGACAGCAGGGAATGTTCTGCTGACGGGCAGTTCGATCGCTGCGGTCGGACTCGTCGGGGCGTTCTGGTGACGGAGGGCGATCCTGGACGGCGTACTGGCGCCACCGCTCTCACGACGGACGTAGCCCCGTTCGGACCTGATGCGTCGCGGCAGTCACAATGCTGCTTGTCACCTTCAATCAGGCCTGTTGGCTCAAGTCCTCTTCATTCCTCGAGGCTTCTGATGTTGTGCGGCAGTTCGATGTCGGATGCCTGGCATTCTCCGGAATGTAGAGTTTCCTGAGTTAGTTGAACGAAGGGTTATCGGGAAAATGGCACAGATCAGTGCGGCTGAACGGATTGAACAGGAATCGCAGAACCTCGGTGTCAATGAGCGTCTTTGGTTTGACGTGCAGGGGAATGTCGTCGGACGCGAAGCGGACCCGGAGGCTTCCGGCCCGAATCCCGATAACTATGCGGTGGAAGTGGACGCGGCGCTAACCGTTCATCGAGCGCAGGAGTTACTTGATGTCTATGAAGAGGTGACCGGGCTGGGGATGACCGGAACAGACCGGCTCATTGCCGTAGAAGCCCTGCTCGAAATGGATGAATCTGACGCTGCTGCGCAAGTGTGATCCACTGGCTGGAGTGGTCCGAAGGTGTTATTTCGTTTGGAAACGCAGGTG
Organism: Rhodococcus sp. NPDC056743; assembly: GCF_042790355.1. Classification (NCBI taxonomy): domain Bacteria; kingdom Bacillati; phylum Actinomycetota; class Actinomycetes; order Mycobacteriales; family Nocardiaceae; genus Rhodococcus; species Rhodococcus sp. NPDC056743. Next base: position 253,498 of record NZ_JBHTZI010000003.1, read on the forward strand.
CCAACGACTCGGTCAGTACGCGCGAACGCGCACAATTCCGGAGATCGTTCCCTGGAAATATTCACCCGACGCGGTGATGAGAGCCGACATCTGCAGGGTGTCGTGCACCACGGTGGCGGGCATCGTGGTGGACCCGATCTGGGTTCCGTCCTTCGAGTCGATGACGGAAAAAGAGTAACCGTCGAGAGGCGTCGTGGCGGCTGCGCCGTCTCGTGTCACTGTGTAGATGTTGCCGTCGGCCGTGGACAGATGCGGGACTGCGGAGCTTCGAATCGTGTTGTCCCACACAACGTGACAGCCAACGGGATCGATGTCGACGCGGGTCATTCCACCATTGAAGGGTGCGGTGGCGGGAACCGCCGGTCCGGCGCCTTCCGGCATGGCGGGATACGGATAGCCGTAGGTGCCGGCTACGTAGATGGAGTGGCCGATCGCGATGGGGGAGTTCTCACTACCGCTCGGTGAGCCATCCTTGCCGGCTGCGGTCAGGACAGGTTGGGAGCACACCTCGGCTCCGGTATCGGACCGAAAGACCCGAACGCTGACGGTGGGGTGAGCGTTGTCGACGATCGTGACAAAATCACTGCCCGTCGACGGTCCGAAGTATGTGGGCGTGGATCCGGTGCCCCAACTCAACTGGCCGGGGTTCCTTGCGGGGCCGCGGTCGTAAGGCTGACGCCAATCGATGGCAATAGCGTCACCCTTGCGGCTCAGTTGATACAGCGCGTGAGTGGTCGCGACGGCCGTTCCCGTGGGCGAGGTGGAAATACTGTTCTGAACTTGTTCGCCTTCGGGGAGGGTGATCGTGTGAGCGATTCGATCGGTGCCGACAACACCGACCGTGCCGTGCCCTGTTGCGAACCAGACATTGCCGGTCCAGTCCGGTGCCAGGCCGGTGACATTGTCGTCGGCTGCGACGACGCCGGAGAGGTCTATGGCATCGGAGAGTTCCAGTCGCCAGGTGCCGTCGGGGTTCTGAGCATGAGCGATGCGAACAAGTTGACGGTTGCCGTCGACGGCAACCAGACGGTTCTCGTGGTCGAGGTATGCGTACACACCACCGAGCAGGCTGCCTTTCGCCAGAGGCAGTTGTGCGATGGATCGGCCGAACGGTGACGCGTCAGCCTTGGGATCGATGAGGTGGATTGTCGGGATCTGACCGAGCATGGTGGTGCAGAGCGAGACGATCAGGCCGTCGGAACCTTGAAGGATCGTGGGGCACGCGGACATCAGGGGAAATGCAGTGACCTCGTGAGGTTCGATGCCAGGGCCGGGGAGGGGAGTGACGTCGGACGAACCCGCATCGCCGTGCATCGTCGCGGTACCGACCGGGCCGAGGTAGGGGTTGGCCGGTGCCAACGGGCCCGCTGTCGGCAATGCCGCGGTCGATGGAACGGCAGCCAGCAGCATCAGCGCACCGGTTGTGCCGAGTACTCGGAGTGCCTTCCGTGTGATGCTCACGTGAATTTGAACCACCGTGCGGCGCAGGCTCCGCCGATTGCAGCCCAGATAAGCAGGACGAGGATCGAGAACCAGTCCATCGAGGACGCGAGGGCAGCGTCGAGTGCGTGGGCCAAGGCGCCGGACGGAACCAGGCGCACCAAGGTGTGCAAGGCGCTGGGGATGTCTTCGCTGATCAGTCCCACGCTGCCGATGCCGGCCATGACGAACCACAGGACATTCGCAAGTGCCAGAACAATTTCCGCGCGCAAGGTGCCGCCGAGAAGCAGTCCGAGCGCCGTGAAGGTGACGGTACCCAGAGCGATGACCACCGCGCCGATCGCGAGTTCTGTCAGCGTCGGGCGCCATCCCAAAGCCAGAGAGATCAGGCCGAGGAGGACTGATTGCAGTGCCACGACGATGATGACGGCGGCGCTTTTGCCGGCGATGATTCCCCACCGTGGAAGTGGTGTGGCGCCGAGGCGTTTGAGGGCGCCGTATCGCCGGTCGAAGCCCACGGCAATAGCTTGCCCGGTGAAACCGGTCGACATCACAGCGACCATCATGACGCCGGGCAAAACCCTGCTGACCCTGGAATCGCCCAAATCGCCCAGAGGGAGAAGTGACAGTCCGATCAAGAGCGTGATGGGAATCAGCATCGTGAGCAGTAACTGCTCGCCGTTGCGCAGCAATAATGTCAATTCGAGCTTGGTCTGGGCGGCCATCATTTTCGTGGCAGAGTTCGGGCGAGGATCGGGGGCGAACGTACCGGGCTCGAAGCGATTGTCTGCCAACCGTCGGTCCCGGGCGCTGTTCGCCGAAGCGTTGCTCTGGCTATTCGACACGGCTCTGTTCACGACCTTGTTTCCCGTCATCCTCGCAGATCACGACCCGTCAATTCGAGGAAGACGTCTTCCAAACTACGTTGATCGACGCGAATATCATTGATCAGGACATTTTGTTCAGCGCACCACGACGCCACCGTTGCCACCGTTGCCGGTTCGATCGAGCCTTCGATCAAGTATGTCCCCGGATTGGATTCGCTCACTCGGAATCCGCCGGCGAGGGACATGGCCAGTGAATCGACACTCAGCCCGGACACCGTGGTCAGTCGCAACTGACCTTCAGCTCCCTTGCTGGTGACTTCGGCGGGAGTGCCGGAAGCGACGATGCGGCCGTGGTCGATGATGACCAACTCGTCGGCAAGCGCTTCTGCCTCGTCCATGAGGTGTGTGGTCAGGAGAATGCTGACACCGTCGCGGCGTAGTGCATCGATCAACTCCCACACGAGCAAGCGAGCCTGGGCGTCGAGGCCTGCGGTCGGTTCGTCGAGGAAGACCAGTTCCGGTCGGCTCACCAGGGCACACGCCAACGACAGACGTTGCTGCTGGCCACCGGAAAGGCGTCGATACGGTGTTCGGCGAGCTTCGGTCAACCCGAGCTTGGACAAAAGCCAGGTGGGATCGAGCGGATCAGCGGAGTACGAAGCAACGAGGTCGAGCATTTCGCCGGCTTTGGAACCGGGGTACGCGCCGCCGCCCTGGAGCATCACGCCGATCCGCGCACGAACCTCGCCGGAATCGGCGATCGGGTCCAGTCCGAGCACTCGGACCGTCCCGGAATCGGGGGTGACGAAACCCTCGCACATCTCGACCGTAGTGGTCTTACCAGCACCATTAGGGCCGAGAAGGGCAACGACCTGCGCGGTTTCAACGGTGAGATCGATACCGTCCACGGCACGAACACCGTCAAACGATTTTACGACGCCTTCTATCCGCACGGCAGGCGTCGACGATCTTGTTGCACTCGAGGTCACGGAGAATCAGCGTAAGCCCCGGCAGAGTTGCCTTCGTCCACTGGTCTGGTTTTCGTGATCTCCGCTACTGGTTTCTCGCTGCGCCAGGGCAGCGAATTCCGAGTGAGGTAGATCAGGGCGCACGCGGTGACGATCGTCGCGACGACAGCTTGGACGATCATGAATGGCAGGTACTCGGCGCCGTTCGACATGAGCATGACGCTCACGATCGATGTGAAGACCACGGCAGGTACTCGGAATATCGGAGCCGTCGCCCAAGCAGCCAGGGGGAGTATCGCCCAGAGCAGGTACCACGGTTGGACAACGGGGAAGAGGAGAACGATCGCGCCGAGGGCGATTCCGAGTCCGCCGACGGGATGGATGCGTCCCATGTAGGCGGAGACCATCATTCTGGCCGTGATCAGTACCGCGACCAGATATGCGATCGGGCGGGTGATGGTGAGAATCGCCGTTGTGTGGTCGCCGAGTCCGAGAAGCACGCCGACCAGTCCGGTGCCGACGCCCAAAATTGTGGGTATCGACATCCAACTGCGCACGACCGTCGCAGTATTGAGTGTGTTGACCCATCCCATGCCCAGTCCGCTGGCGACGCTGATGAAGCCGATCACGACAACCGTGACGGTGGCCAACAGCAGGGCAGCCGAGAAAAAGGATTTCCAGGTCCCTCCCCATCTGCGGGCCAAGGCCACTCCGACAAATCCGAGCGCAAGCAGTGACGGAATCTTGACGGTCGCCGACAAGGCGATCAGGCCGGAGCCGGCCATCAGCAGAGCCAACGAGCGCCCACGGATGGGGCCCGCGCCTTCGACTGCTCGCAGCGCCACCTCGATCCCGGCGAGCATGAGGCCGAGCATCAGGGCTTCGTTGTGAATTCCGGCTACCAGGTGGAACAGCAGCAGGGGATTGGCAGCGCCGAGCCACAGGGAGCTGACCGCAGAGACACCGCACCGCTTGGCCAATCGGGGCAATGCCCACACGATCAACGCAACGCCGACGAGAACGAGCAGGCGATGAAGGAATATCCCGGCAACGATGTTGTCGCCGGTCAGCGAGCTGATGCCGCGTCCCAGCCACAGGAAGAACGGCCCGTACGGGGCCGGTGTGTCACGCCAGATCGTGGGAACGGTCCGAGTGAGCACGTGATCGACACCGAGTGCGGCTTTGGGTCCGATGAGATAAGGATCGAGGCCACGTGCCGCGATCTCGCTCTGCGCCAGATACGAATACACATCGCGGCTGAACATCGGTGGGGCGACACTCAGCGGCAGAATCCACAGCAACAGCGTGCGGTCCAGTTGTGATCTGCTCATGCGTCGTGGCGCGCCGGCGCGACTGCGCAGATCGCCGACAGCAAATCGGCCCAGCATCAGCCAGGCGAGGACGACCAGAACAGTTCCGGTCATCGTCATCGTCAACGAAACTGTCGGCATCCGTCCGGGCAAGCTCAGCACCCGTAGCCCGGCCGTCGGATTCTGAAGTACGGGCTGGGCGCCTGCGCCCAGTGCGCCGACTGCCATGAGTACGGTGCCTGTCGCTCCGAAACGTCTGATCCCGCGGAGCTGAGCGGTCTCCTTCTCGTTCAGGCCGGGACGCTCGTCCTCGTCGCCGTGAAGCGTCGCCACCACGGATTGGCGGGGCGTGGATCCGAACGGCCGGACACCGAGGGTGGAGAGGACAAGATGTTTCGGCTTGTCCAGCAGGATCGCGCGGGTCGAGCGCGCGGTCGTCTTCTGCGTGGGGGTCTTCGGCACCCAGGAAGCCTAGCGGCTCGCGAGAGGGGCTCGGACAACTGTGAACAATGCGGGCAGTCCGACTATTCCCGAATGTAATGCAGGTTGCCCTTAGTAGACCTGCGAAAAGAATTCCGTCACACTTGTGTTGTGAAAAGAAATGCGACTCGCACTCAATGCAAGGAAGATGCAGGTCAGTCCACTGCAGCTGCCTCGCAGAGTCCTGTCGTAATGCCGGTAGCGGTGGGCGGTGAAGGCCAGACTCGGGCAGCGGTGGTCAAACTTCTCCTCGAAGAGGGACCCATTACGGCCTCCGAAATCGGCACGCGACTCGGTTTGAGTGCTGCCGGTGTCAGGCGTCACCTGGACGCATTGATCGAGTCCGGTGAAGCCCGCGCCGCATCCGCGTCGTCGCTCCGTCAGCGTGGACGCGGGCGTCCGGCCAAACAATTTCAGATCACTGCCACGGGACGCGGCCGTCTCGGTCACGCGTACGACGATCTTGCCGGGGCGGCAATGCGCCAACTCCGCGAAATCGGTGGCGACGCGGCTATCGAGGAGTTCGCCAAGCGTCGAGTCCAGGCAATTGTGGGAGATGTCGAACCGGCAGATCCTGCCGACCTCGGCGGCGTGGCGGAGACGGCAGATGCCATCGCCGATGCTTTCAGTGCCGCTGGATTTGCGGCGTCGACCAGGCCGGTGGGTAACGGCGTGCAGATCTGCCAGCACCACTGCCCGGTGTCCCATGTGGCAGAGGAGTTTCCGGAACTGTGTGACGCGGAACAGGAAGCGTTCCGTCAATTGCTCGGCACACACGTCCAGCGATTGGCCACCATCGCGAACGGTGACTGCGCATGCACCACACACGTTCCCCTCGTATCGAACGGGAGTAGATGAAACCTCCTGATCCGTTAGTTCCCAAAGATTTTCGATAGTTCTTCACAGTCAGAATTGCTCCTCGCGTCGAATTCAGCCCTCGTCGCGGCGGAGCAGCCGTCAAGAAACAAGACTCCGGAAGGAGCTCGCATGACCGTCACATCAGACCAGGCGACTACCACTGCAGCTGCAGGCACCGAGCCGCTCTCGCAGGAAGAGGCCATCGCGTCCCTCGGTCACTACGGCTACGGCTGGTCCGATTCCGACGTAGCCGGAGCCAGCGCACAGCGCGGACTCTCCGAGGCTGTCGTGCGGGATATTTCCGCGAAGAAGAGCGAGCCGGAGTGGATGCTCGACATCCGTCTCAAGGCTCTGCGTACCTTCGACAAGAAGCCGATGCCGAACTGGGGCAGCGACCTCGAAGGTATCCACTTCGACAACATCAAGTACTTCGTGCGCTCGAGCGAGAAGCAGGCCGAGTCGTGGGAAGACCTGCCCGAGGACATCAAGAACACGTACGACAAGCTCGGCATCCCCGAGGCGGAGAAGCAGCGTCTCGTTGCCGGTGTTGCAGCTCAGTACGAGTCCGAGGTCGTCTACCACTCGATCCGTGAGGATCTCGAGCAGCAGGGCGTCATCTTCCTCGACACGGACACCGGTCTCAAGCAGCACCCGGAGCTGTTCAAGGAGTACTTCGGATCGGTCATCCCGGCCGGCGACAACAAGTTCTCGGCACTGAACACCGCTGTGTGGTCCGGTGGCTCGTTCATCTACGTTCCGCCGGGAGTCCACGTGGACATCCCGCTGCAGGCGTACTTCCGCATCAACACCGAGAACATGGGTCAGTTCGAGCGCACCCTGATCATCGTCGACGAAGATGCCTCCGTGCACTACGTCGAAGGTTGCACCGCGCCGATCTACAAGTCCGATTCACTGCACTCGGCAGTTGTCGAGATCATCGTGAAGAAGGGCGGCCACTGCCGCTACACGACCATCCAGAACTGGTCCAACAACGTCTACAACCTGGTCACCAAGCGCACCAAGGTCGAAGCGGGCGGATCCATGGAGTGGATCGACGGCAACATCGGTTCCAAGGTCACCATGAAGTACCCGGCCGTATGGCTGATGGGCGAGTACGCCCGCGGTGAGGTTCTCTCCGTCGCATTCTCGGGCGAGGGACAGCACCAGGACACCGGCGCCAAGATGCTCCACCTGGCTCCGCACACGTCGTCCACCATTATCAGCAAGTCCGTCGCCCGTGGCGGTGGACGCGCGTCGTATCGCGGTCTGGTGCAGGTCAACAAGGGTGCCCACGGTTCCAAGTCCACCGTCAAGTGTGACGCTCTGCTCGTTGATCAGATCAGCCGCAGCGACACCTACCCGTACGTCGACATCCGCGAGGACGACGTCACGATGGGCCACGAGGCCACCGTCTCCAAGGTCAGCGACGATCAGCTGTTCTACCTGATGAGCCGCGGACTGACCGAGGACGAGGCCATGGCCACCATCGTGCGTGGATTCGTCGAGCCCATCGCGAAGGAACTTCCGATGGAGTACGCGCTCGAGCTCAACCGCCTTATCGAACTTCAGATGGAAGGGGCTGTGGGTTAGTGACCACGCCAGACAGTGCAGTTGGAAACACCACGGGTGTCATCGGAGCTGTAGCCGGGGAGAACCCGACCGCTCCGGTAAAGGGTGCAGCCACCGGCTCGCCCATCACGAACAAGGGCGAGCAGTTCTCCTCGTTCGACGTCAATGCATTCGAGGTTCCCGGCGGACGTGACGAGATCTGGCGGTTCACCCCGCTGCGTCGTCTTCGCGGATTGCATGACGGCAGCGCTGTTGCCAACGCTCAGATCACCGTCGACGTCGAAGCCGGTGGCGATGTCACCGTCGAGACCGTCGGTCGCGACGACGAGCGCCTCGGCAAGGCCGGCGTTCCCGCCGATCGTATTGCAGCGCAGGCATACTCGAGCTTCGAGTCCGCTACCGTCATTTCGGTTGGTGCCGAGGTCGAGGTCGAGAAGCCCGTCGTCGTCACGATGACAGGCGCAGGCAGCGACACAGTTGCCTACGGCCACACCCAGATTCGTCTGGCACAGTTCGCCAAGGCAACTGTCGTTCTCGATCAGCGCGGCAGCGGAACCTTCGCGGAGAACGTCGAATTCGTTCTCGGCGACAGTGCGCACCTGACCGTCGTCGCAGTTCAGGATTGGGCCGAGGACGCCGTGCACGTCACGTCGCATCACGCTCGTCTGAACCGCGACGCAGTCCTTCGCCACACGTCGATCAGCCTGGGCGGCGACCTCGTTCGTCTCTCGGCAACGGTGAAGTACGACGGACCGGGCGGCGACGCCGAACTGCTCGGCGTGTACTTCGCTGACGACGGACAGCACCTGGAACAGCGTCTGCTCGTGGATCACAGCCAGCCCAACTGCAAGTCGAACGTGGTCTACAAGGGCGCACTGCAGGGCGATCCGAATTCGAGCAAGCCCGATGCGCACACCGTGTGGATCGGCGACGTCCTGATTCGTGCGGCAGCCGAAGGAACCGACACCTTCGAACTCAACCGCAACCTGGTCCTCACCGATGGTGCCCGCGCCGACTCGGTGCCGAACCTCGAGATCGAGACCGGCGAGATCGTCGGAGCCGGACACGCCAGCGCTACGGGACGTTTCGACGACGAGCAGTTGTTCTACCTTCGTGCTCGCGGTATCCCGGAGGATCAGGCGCGTCGTCTGGTCGTACGTGGGTTCTTCCACGAAATCATCAACAAGATCGCTGTTCCCGAGGTGCGCGATCGCCTTGAAGCTGCGGTCGAAGCCGAACTCGCAGCTGTCGGCTCCTGACCGCCCAGCTACTTCTCATCTTGAAGGAATTTCATGTCTACCAGTGACAACAACACCACGGAAAACGCCAACTCGGTCCTCGAGGTTCGCGACCTGCACGTCGAGGTTGCCAACAGCGACGCCAACGCTGAGCCCATCCAGATCCTCAAGGGCGTTGACCTGACGGTCCGCTCCGGCGAGACCCACGCGATCATGGGCCCCAACGGCTCGGGCAAGTCGACGCTGTCGTACGCCATCGCGGGTCACCCCAAGTACCAGGTCACCTCAGGTTCCATCACCCTCAACGGTGAAAACGTCCTCGAGATGAGCGTCGACGAGCGCGCTCGCGCCGGACTGTTCCTGGCGATGCAGTACCCCGTCGAGGTTCCCGGCGTCTCCATGTCCAACTTCCTGCGCACCGCCGCTACCGCAGTGCGCGGCGAGGCCCCCAAGCTCCGCCACTGGGTCAAGGAAGTCAAGGAAGCACTCAACGAGCTCGAAATCGATCCCGCGTTCATCGAGCGTTCCGTCAACGAAGGCTTCTCCGGCGGCGAGAAGAAGCGCCACGAGATCCTTCAGCTGGGCATGCTCAAGCCGAAGATCGCGATCCTCGACGAGACCGACTCCGGTCTCGACGTCGACGCACTGCGTACCGTCTCCGAGGGCGTCAACCGCTACAAGGAGCGCGAGAACGGCGGCGTTCTGCTGATCACGCACTACACGCGCATCCTGCGCTACATCGCTCCCGATTTTGTGCACGTCTTCGTCGGCGGCCGCATCGTCGAGTCCGGCGGACCGGAATTGGCCGACGAGCTCGAGACCAACGGCTACGTTCGTTTCACCGCGGACGCTTCAGCAACTACAGACGCTTCAGTAACGCAAGGAGCATAAGCGCGATGACCACCTCGGTGCGCGAGCTCGATGTCACCAGGATCCGGAAGGATTTCCCGATCCTGGGACGTACCGTGCGCGACGGAAAGCCCTTGGTGTACTTGGATTCCGGTGCCACGTCGCAACGGCCCCTCCAGGTACTCGATGCCGAGCGGGAATTTCTCACCACGTGCAACGCGGCGGTTCACCGAGGTGCTCACCAGCTGGCAGAAGAGGCCACCGACGCTTACGAGGACGCACGAGCACTGATCGCGGAGTTCGTCGGGGCGGACTCCGACGAACTCGTATTCACCAAGAACGCCACCGAAGCTCTGAACCTGGTGACGTACGTTCTCGGTGACAGCCGGTTCGATCGGCACGTCGGTCCCGGCGACGAGATCGTCATCACCGAACTCGAGCATCACGCCAATCTTGTTCCGTGGCAGGAACTTGCGCGGCGCACCGGCGCGACGTTGAAGTGGTACGGCGTCACGGACGACGGTCGGATCGACCTCGATTCGCTCGAGCTGACCGACGCCGTCAAGGTTGTTGCTTTCACGCATCAGTCCAACGTGACGGGGGCGATCGCTCCCGTCGAGGAATTGGTTCGTCGGGCCCGCGCGGTCGGCGCTCTTGTGGTACTCGATGCGTGCCAGTCGGTTCCGCACATGGCAGTGGACTTCCATGCACTCGATGTCGACTACGCAGCCTTCTCGGGTCATAAGATGCTCGGCCCCACGGGCATCGGTGTTCTGTACGGCAAGGCCGCATTACTTGCCGCGATGCCTCCGTTCGTCACGGGTGGGTCGATGATCGAAACCGTCACGATGGAGGCCAGCACGTATGCGCCGGCGCCACAGCGGTTCGAGGCAGGCACGCAGATGGTCTCGCAGGTAGTCGGTCTCGGTGCTGCGGTGCGTTACCTGAACGAGTTCGGGATGGATGCCATTGCCGCACATGAGCATGCACTGATCGAAGTGGCACTCGAGAAGCTCTCGGCAATCGACGGCCTACGCATCGTGGGTCCGCAAACCGCCGAAAACCGTGGTGGTGCAATCTCGTTTGTCGTCGACGGCATCCATGCCCACGATCTCGGTCAGGTTCTCGACGACGAGGGTGTAGCCATCCGCGTCGGCCACCACTGCGCCTGGCCACTGCACCGCCGTCTCGGGGTTGCGGCTACGGCCCGAGCGTCGTTTGCTCTCTACAACACCGCTGAGGAGATCGACGTGCTCGTTGCAGCGATCAAACGGGCTCAGGAATTTTTCGGTGTCGCAGGGGAGTTGAACTGAGTCATGCGTATGGAGCAGATGTATCAGGAAGTGATTCTCGATCACTACAAACATCCGCATGGCCGTGGCCTGCGTGAGCCGTTCGGCGCCGAGGTTCATCACGTCAATCCGACCTGCGGCGACGAAGTAACGCTGCGCGTGCACATCGCCGACGACGGCACTGTCGCTGATGTGTCGTACGACGGTCAAGGTTGTTCGATCAGCCAGGCGTCGACGTCGGTGCTCAACGACCTTGTCATCGGTATGAAGGTCACGGACGCGCTCGAGACCGTGGCTGCTTTCAACGAGATGGTGAGCAGCCGCGGCAAGATCGAGGGCGACGAAGACGTTCTCGGCGACGGGATTGCCTTTGTGGGGGTTTCGAAGTACCCGGCACGTGTGAAGTGCGCGTTGCTCGGCTGGATGGCGTTCAAGGATGCAGTTGTCCAGATTGTGGATGGCAGCAGTGATTTGGTCGATACGACTAGAGGACAGGGATCATGACCGAGACACAAGCAACACAGGAGTCCGAGGCCACCGCTCCGGTGAACCCGAATCCTGATTCCACTGCGGAATTCGGTGGCGCGCAGGGTTCCGGGACGCTCCCTTCGCCGGAGCGGCTCGACGAGCTCGAAGAAGCGATGCGCGACGTCGTCGACCCCGAACTGGGAATCAATGTCGTCGACCTCGGTCTTGTGTACGGGATCTTCGAGGACGACGGCGTTGTCACGATCGACATGACGCTGACGTCCGCGGCCTGCCCGCTGACCGATGTGATCGAAGATCAGGCACGTGGCGCGTTGGTTCGCAGCGATCTGTGTACCGACATGAAGATCAACTGGGTCTGGCTGCCGCCGTGGGGCCCGGACAAGATCACCGAAGACGGACGCGAACAGCTTCGCGCGTTGGGTTTCACCGTTTGAGTTACTGATACTTTTCTCCGCCGAACGCCGGTACCTGATCAAGGTGCCGGCGTTCGGCGTTGTCCGGTAACGGAGTTATGCGTTCGCGCGATGTTTACCACCGTAGGCATTTTGCCGCTTTCGTACCGAACATCCCAAAGGGAGATCCGCGTGAAAGGCAGCTCCGGTAGGCGACAAGCACTCGGAACCTCGCGTGATCGCCGGTCACCTCGTCAAGGCCAACTCAGCGTGCTTTCGCCGCAGCAGCAGGAACTTCTCGATGCGCAGCAGTCGCGACCCGACGTGCCACTTACCGTCAGCCACTACGTCGACGCCACAGGAAAGCTGGATCTCGCGGCCCTGAAAGCGGCGAGTTCACTGGCAAGCCGTGAATTCGGATGCCAGTCGCTGCTGGAGACGCAGAATGTCGTCTTGAGTCACATCGACCAGCGGGGCTCGAATTCGTTCGAAATTCTCGACCTGCGGGCCGAGGCGGATCCGGGCACCGCGGCCCGGAACTGGATGCAGAGCGAATCGGCTGATCCGATGAATCCGTCCACTGATCAACTGGCACGGTGGGCCGTTCTCGTTCTCGCCGACGAGCACTGGTATTGGTATGTCCGAGCGCATCGGATCGCGCTCGATGTTGCCGGTGCGCGGTCGATGATGATTCGAGCGGCCGAGATCTACACCGCTCTCGCAGCGAATTCGACTCCCGATCCCGCAGAATTGCCTCGCCCGACGGTGGACACCGAGGTCGCGTACCGGGTGTCGAAGCGCTGGAGCCAGGATCAGAAGTACTGGGACGCAACGCTTGCGGGCGCGCCGGTCCGGACGTCGCTGGCTGCCGAAACCGCGACCGCGGTAGCGTTGCCGAGCGTCCGATCCGGAACTGTTCCGCGACATGTCATTGTCTCTCTGGAGAGCATTGCCGAAGCCGAGAGCGTGAGCCTGTCCACGGTGCTCATCGCATCTTTTGCCCTGTACCTCGGACGCCTGACGGGCTCTGACGACGTTGTTCTTCGAATCCCCATGCCGGCGCCCACCTCGTCGACGGCTCGAGTGGCCGGTGCCGGCACGTCGAATATCGTCCCGCTGCGCGTGATGATCGATCCGCATTGCAGAGTGGGCGAATTGGTGCGGGCAGTCAAAGTCGAACTGGTGGGCGCGCTTCGCCACCGGCGATTCCGCGACCAACAATCGCTCCATGCACCGACTTTGACGCTGAATTTGTTTCCATCTGGAATCACTCTTGGTGACGCGCTGGGTGAGCTGCAGGTTGCGTCCGTCGGACCAGTGGACGATCTCGAGGTCACGCTGTCCGTGCTCTCCGAAACGAGCGGGATTCAGGTCGATTTTGCCGCGCATCCTGATCTGTACCCCGAGGCAACACTCACCGGGCACCACCGCAGTTTTCTCGAATTTCTCACAATGATCAGTTCCGGTGACGAAGCGACCCACGTGGCCGACGTCGATCCGCGAGCCGACGCGACAGAAGATCCAGTCGGGTTGCAGGCCCGTAACTTGATGTATTGGCGTGAGGCGCTGTCCACTCCTGTGCCGGCATTGGGTTTGATACCCGCCGGCACAGGAGAGCGCTCGTCGGCACCGATCGTCATTTCCCCGCAGCTGTTTCGAGGACTCGAATCGCTGGCAGCATCGATGTGCACGAGCATGTTCGTGCTGTATCACGCAGCCGTCGCCGGTTTGTTGCGTCGACGCAGTTCGTCGTCGGAAGTCTCGATCGGGATCCCGCTACGAGGGTATGGTGCGCCGAGCCCGGACAACTTCGCCTCGATGTACGCCCATCACGTGGTACTTCGTTCGAGCATCGATACCGCGGAGAGTCTGACCCGGTTGATCGAGCGTACCGACGACGCCGTTGTCGACGCGTTGATTCACGCGGATATCCGGCTGTCCTCGGTGGCGGCTGCACTGGATGCGCATCGTTCACTCGATTACGGGCCGCTGTTCAGGACACTGGTGTTCGCACAGACGCCGATGGACACACACCCGCGGTTCCGGGCCGTGATGGGCGGGCTACCTGTCGGATTCGAACTTGCCGAAATGCCGGAACTGTATTTCGCGCTGCCGACTCGAACGGGAAACGCCCGCGCGGTCGGCTATGTGGACTGCATTGCTCCGTCGAAGCAGGCCCGTGACCTTGCCGTCGGGTTTGCGCGGATACTCCGTGCAATGGTCGAAGATTCGGCCGCGGCGCTCGGGACCGTGGATTTGGCGCATCACGACCTGTGAGGTTTGATCTTTGTACGGTCAGTTTTCACATCATTGTGGCCAAGGTATCGAGCCGTGGATTTCAAGTATCTGACCCGCCAGTTTGTTTGATGGTCGACTTTTAGCCATTATATGCAGGACGATAGTCCTGTTTTGCCGCATTTGTGATCCTCTCTCGTATCTCTGTGTGGTAACGCCGCGGCGGATTGTCACGATGAGATCTCAAGTGGGCAATTTGTCAGCTTTCGGCATTTGCTCCTTTCTGGGCTCGGCTTGTCAACTAGTTCGTTTGTGCACGTGTGTCACGACTACTTCGTTCAAGGGAGATCCGTGTGGAAGATAGCCCCTATCGAGGAAGCATGTCCGACACTTTCCCGCTATCCCCGTCGCAGCTGTCCTTACTTGTCGCGCAACAGTTGAGGCCCGAAATTCCGGTCACCATTGCGCAGTACGTCGACGTGGACGGAGCGTTGGACATTGAAGTGCTGACTGCGGCGAGCAAGCAAACGGGGCGGGAGATCGGATCCGGATACCTTCGGTTGGTCGAGGTGGACGGCACACCGCGGCAACGGCTCGACGTGGACATGGATGACCACCTGGATGTGGTGGACTTGCGCGGCGAGCCGGATCCTGAAGCAGCAGCCCAGGATTGGATGCACCGCGAGCACACCACCCCGATGGATCCCTTTGTCGATCGTCTGGTGCGGATGGCCGTTCTCCTGCTTCACGACAACCGTTGCTACTGGTACAGCCGGATCCACCACGTCGCTCTCGACGGCTTCGGGGCGATGTCGATGATGAATCGCACCGCGGAGATCTACACCGCATCTGTTCGGAGCGAACCGGCTCCTGACCAGGAAGCGGCGTCGCTCCCAGGTCTGGTCAAGTCCGAGTCCGATTATCTAGGTTCGGCGCGATGGGACCGTGATCGTGAGTACTGGAACACGAAGATGGCTGATCAACCAGCCGGGACGTCACTCGCATCCACGACGGCCCCGGCGCAGTCGTGGGCCAGGATTCGATCGGCGACTGTGCCTGTGGGGCTGCGAAACACACTTGCAACCGTCGCGGACGCTCATGACGTGACAACCGCGTCCGTCGTGATCGGAGCCTTGGCGGCGTACCTGGCTCGCGCGATCGGCACCCGTGACGTGGTCCTGAGTTTGCCTGTGTCCGGACGGACGACAAAGGCCGCCAGGCGGTCGGGCGGAATGATGTCGAACGTTGTGCCGCTTCGGGCAACGATCGACCCGAACTTGTGCGTCAGGGACGTGCTCCGCGAGGTGAAACTCGAGCTCACCGGCGCATTGCGGCATCAGAAGTATCGGCACGAGGATCTGCGACGAGATCTCAACGCGGGTAGTAAAGCTATTGCCGACGGCCGTGGATTTCACGGACCACTGATCAATCTGATGTTGTTCCATTCCGGTATTACTCTCGGCGCTGCCGCCGGTGAACTCAGGGTGATCTCGACGGGGCCGGTGGAAGATTTGTCGGTCAACGTCTATCAGCCGTCCACAACCGGCGACATTCAGATCGACTTTGCGGCTAACCCGGATCTCTATACCGACGAGACGATCACAACCCACCATCGTGGATTCCTCGATTTCCTCGCATTGTTCTGCGCTGCTGGTCCAGACACAAGGTTGTCGGATATCGATTTTCAAGGGGCGCGGAGCTGGGTCGACAATGTCCGGCATTCGCGCAACATCGAATACTGGGCGCGGAAACTCTCGACCCCGGCAGAAGAACTGGGATTGCCGGTCTCGGCGGACGGAGTGCGCTCTCAGGCGCCTGTCGTCATCGAATCCGATGTGTTCCGGCGTCTCGAATCGATGGCCGCTGCGATGGACACGAGCATGTTCGTGCTGCTGCAGTCCGCGATGGTGGGTCTGCTGCGGCGCCACGGTTCCGCTGAAGAAATTTCACTCGGGGTATCGGTGCGTGGATACGGTTCGCCGAGCCCCGACGATTTTGTGTCGATGTTCGCCAATCAATTGGTCCTGAGAACCGAAGTGTCGACGTCCGCGACGTTGGCAGATGTGGTCGAACTCGTGGACGGCGTCACCGTCGAAGCATTCGAACATGCGGACACCCTTCTGGCGTCGGTCACCGCGGCACTCGGTGACGGACGCACGGTGGAGACCGGGCCGTTGTTCCGGGCGATGCTCTGCTTCGACGAACCTCTCGACGCGCATCCTCGGTTTCCCGGACTGATGGTGGGCGTACCCATCGGGTCCGACATCGCTACCGATCCGGATCTTGTTGTCGCTGTGACGGTTCCGACGGGAAATCGTGGTCAGGCCGACCAGGCCATCATCGGAGTTGTGGACTGGCTCGGCCCGAAGAAGGCCGCAGCGGACCTTGCAGACCGCTTTACTCGGATCCTGACTGCGATGGTGACGTCACCTCGTTCGGCTCTGGGTGCGGTCACGTTATTGCGTGCAGAGGAGCGCGTTGCGCTTGTACCGCCGGCGCCGGCGCCGATACCGGTCCGCACCCTGACCGAAATTCTGGCCGGTCGAATCCGAGACCTGCCACATGCTGTTGCCGTGGTCGCCGGCACCGATCGGATGTCGTATCGAGTGCTGGACGAGCGATCGAACCAGCTGGCCCGCAAACTGATCCAGGAGGGCGTGCACTCCGAATCGCTTGTCGGCATCATGCTGACGAAATCGCTCGACATGATCGTCGCGGTGGTGGCCGTGTTGAAAGCCGGCGGTGCTTACCTTCCGCTCGATCGTGCGCACCCGGCCGACCGTGTGAGCTTTGTGATCGACGACGCGAAGCCGGTGTGCATCATCTCCGACTCCGAGATACCGGGTGCGGTGGTGGTCGGCGTCGAATCCGCCGAATTCTCCGCAGATGCTCTGGGCGAGCTCGCAGGCTTGCACAGTGCCGACAACCTGGCGTACGTCATCTACACCTCGGGTTCGACGGGGCGGCCGAAGGGCGTTCCCGTAACGCACGCGGCGGTGATGCGGCTATTCGAGAACACCCGTCGCGATTTCGGGTTCGACCACACCGATGTATGGACGATGTTCCACTCGTTTGCCTTCGACTTCTCGGTGTGGGAATTGTGGGGAGCGCTGCTGAACGGCGGAACGCTGGTACTCGTCGACCACGACCTGTCGCGTGATCCCGATGCCTTCCGCGCCCTTGTCGCCGGCGAGGGCGTCACCGTGCTCAATCAAACACCGTCGGCGTTCTACCAGTACATCGAGGCGGATGCGCGCGCGATGTCGGAGACCGCACTTCGGTACGTGATCTTCGGCGGCGAAGCGCTGGACCTGCGTCGACTCGGGCGTTGGTATGACAACCACAGTGATTCCGGCAACCACAGTGATTCGGCACCGACTCTCGTCAACATGTACGGCATCACCGAAACGACAGTGCACGTCACTCGTCTCGAACTCGACAGTGCACACGCACGCTCCGGGGCGGGCAGCCAGATCGGTGACGCCATCGCCGGGCTTCGGGTCTACCTACTCGACGACCATCTCGCACCGGTCCCCGTAGGCGTTGCGGGGGAGATCTACGTTGCCGGCGGCCAACTTGCCCGAGGCTACCTCGGTCGCCCGGACCTGACTGCGTGCAGGTTTGTCGCCGACCCGTTCAACGCCGGTGGCGGGCGGCTGTACCGATCCGGAGACCGGGCTCACTGGGTTGAACCCGGCCGGCTCGAGTACCTCGGCCGCGGTGACGCTCAAGTCAAGATTCGCGGTTTCCGGATCGAACTCGGTGAGATCGACGCCGTAGTCCTCGCCGCTCCTGGAGTAAACGAAGCCGTGACGGTGGTGGCACCCACACCGGCCGGCGACGTCCTTGTCACGTACGTGACCACGACGGATGCCTACGACGCTGCGGCGTTGCGAGCCCATGCGGCCGGAATGCTCCCGACGTACATGGTTCCCGACGCGTTCATGATGATCGACGCAATTCCCTTGACCACCAACGGAAAACTCGATCGACGGAGTCTGCCCGCCCCGATCCTGGGTTCGCAGACGGCATTCCGGTCGCCGGTTACCGCGACCGAAATCGCTGTTGCCGCTGTACTTGCCGAAATCCTGGGCAGTGGCCCGCTCGGACTCGACGACAACTTCTTCCGTCTCGGCGGAAATTCCTTGGTTGCGACGACGGTCGTGGCCCGCGTGGCCGAGGCAACGGGTGTGCGAATTCCCCTGCGCGCGCTGTTCGATCACCCGACCGTGTCCGGAATCGCCGCGACGGTCGAACATCCAACGCAGTCGACAGATGAGGATGCCCTGCGGGTTGCCCCACGGCCGGAGACGCTACCGCTCGCGCCCGCGCAGCAGCGATTGTGGTTCCTCGGGCGTGTGGCCCCGGAGTCCGGTGCATACAACATTCCGTTTGCGATATCGCTTCGGGGCAACGTCGACACCGCTGCGCTGTCGCAGGCTCTGCTCGACGTCGTGACTCGGCACGAATCGCTGCGCACGGTGTTTCCGCAACGAGGTGACCAGGCAGTTCAGGAGGTCCTCGATCCACGAGAGAGCTTCGAGGCGCTGGAATCCATCGACGTCGAACCGAGCGTGCTCGATGCCCGGATCTTCGAATTTGCTTCGGCCGGTTTTGATCTGGTGCGCGAATCGTCGGTGCGGTTCCTGCTGATCCAGGTTTCCGGTACCGACGAAGCTGTCCTGGTGGTTGTCCTGCATCACATGGTCGCGGACGGTTGGTCGCTCGCTCCGCTGGCCGCCGACCTCACCGGCGCCTACGCAGCCAGGGTTACCGGCAAAGCTCCGATGTGGAATCCGCTTGCCGTCCAGTACGCCGATTACGCGCTGTGGCATCGTCAGCTCCTCGGTGACGCCAACGACTCGAATTCGCTTGTATCCGAACAGATTCTGTTCTGGACCGAGCAACTCGCAGGCGCGCCCGAACAACTTGATCTGCCGATCGATCGACCTCGCCCGATCGAGCCGTCGCTGCGAGGTTCGCACGTGGACTTCACAATCGAGGCGTCCACTCATCAGAAGTTGACGGCCCTCGCCGCCGGCCACGGTGCCACGCCGTTCATCGCTCTGCACGCCTGTTTTGCCCTGCTCCTGGCCAAGTACAGCGGCACGGACGACATCGTCATCGGCACGCCTGTCGCCGGTCGAGGGGACAGGTCTCTGGATCCGATCGTCGGCATGTTCGTCAATACACTCGCTCTGCGGACGGTCATCGATCGCGGCATGACGTTCCACGAGTACCTCGAGCAGGTCAGAAGCATCGACCTCGACGCTTTCGACAACGCCGACGTGCCGTTCGACGTTGTGGTGGACGCACTCGAACTCGATCGCTCGTCGTCGCACAATCCGGTGTTCCAGGTGGCAATCACCTCTCGGATCGCGACCGCTCACACCGGAGAAATTGCCGGGATCTCGATGTCGGCCAGCGCGGTCGATACCGGCCTCACCAAGTTCGATCTCGAATTGACGATCGCCGAACGGCACGAAGCTGCGAGCGAGGGGACCGCGCATCCAGACGGAATCGACGCTGCTTTCACGTATTCCACCGATCTGTTCGACTGCTCGACGATCGAAGCGATAGCCAGGAACTTCGTGACGTTGGTGGAGTCTGCGGTTCTGAACCCGACAGCGCGGGTCGGTGATCTTCCTACGCTCGGCGGCGGTGAAATTGCCGCCGTACTGCCACGACGTGGTCAGACAGGGGTGCCGGACGCGACGTTGGCGCAGATTCTGGGCGAAACGGCGGGGGCGTATCCGGACCGAATTGCCGTCGAAGACGGTGTGCGTGTGCTGACGTATCGCGAGCTCGACAGTGAATCCAATCGAATCGCTCGGTACCTCATGGACCTGGGAGTCTGCGGTGAGGTGCCGGTAGCGCTGGCAGTAGCGCGGTCGGTCGACTCGGTTCTTGCGGTGTGGGCAGTTGCCAAATCCGGCGGAGTCTTTGTTCCCGTCGACCCGCGGTACCCGGAAGATCGCGTCGCACACATGCTCGCGGACTCCGAAGCACGGATCGGTATCAGATCAGTCGAAGCTGCCGTAGGGGGCAGCATTGGCGCGTGGATCGACTTCCGTGACCCGGACACTGCGGCGGAGGTCGCGGCGTACCCGGACTCGCCGATCGTCCGGGACGCGCAATCCACACCGATTACACCGGCGTCAGCGGCCTACATCATCTATACGTCCGGATCGACCGGTGTGCCGAAGGGCACTGTCGTCACGCACTCGGGGCTGGCAAATCTTGCGCGTGAACAGCAGGATCGATATCGGATCACCGAGAATTCACGGAGTCTGCATTTTGCGTCACCGAGTTTCGACGGTGCGGTACTCGAACTTCTGCTCGCGGGTTCCACGGGCGCGACAATGGTGATCGCGCCGGCCGATATCTACGGTGGCGACGCGCTCGGGAAGTTCCTTCGAACCAGTTCGGTGACACACGCCTTCATCACGCCCGCGGCGCTCGCGACGGTGGATCCCGCCGGTATCTCCGACCTTGAATGTGTCGTCGTCGGTGGCGACGTCTGCACACCGGAACTCGTCGAGAGTTGGGGCCGGGGACGTCGACTGCACAATGGATACGGGCCCACCGAAACCACAGTCATGGTGGCGATCAGCGACCCGATCGAACCCGGCGAGTCGATCACCATCGGCGGACCGATACGCGGTATCGACGTTGTTGTCCTGGACTCGCGGCTGCAACCGGTGCCGGTCGGCGGTGTGGGCGAGCTGTACATCGGTGGACCGGGGCTGGCTCGCGGCTATCACCGTCGTGCCGGTCTTACGTCGGATCGTTTTGTCGCACATCCCTATTCGGCACCCGGCTCACGGATGTACCGAACCGGCGACCTCGTTCGCTGGACCAAGGACTTCACACTTCGCTACGTGGGGCGCAGCGATCATCAACTCAAGATCCGCGGATTCCGCATCGAACTCGGCGAGATCGACGCTGCCCTGATGGAGTCACCGTTCGTGCGGTTCGCGACGACAATCGCCGTCGAATCGTCGGTGGGGACCGCTCTGGCGTCGTACGTGCTGTTCAGCGGCGAGAACCGCGACAGCGAAGCTCTGTTCGGGTTGCTCGGGGAAACCCTGCCGCGCTACATGATGCCGTCGTCGATTACCGCAATCGATGCCATCCCACTGACTCCGGTCGGAAAGCTGGACCGTCGGGCGCTACCCGCGCCGGTTGCGCGTGAAAGCCTTGGTGCCGGGCGCGCTCCGGAGTCAGGTCTCGAACAGGTAGTGGCGGACGTGTTCGCCTCGCTCCTGGATGTGAGCGCAGTGCGGGCGAGCGACAGTTTCTTCGATCTCGGGGGTAACTCGCTGATCGCAACGCAGGTCACCGCACGATTGACCGCGGCGACGGGCATCGCGGTAGACGTGCGTTCGATCTTCGAGAACCCCACCGTCGAGGGTCTTGCATTGCGACTGAAGTCGTGGACACAGGCGGTGGACGATCGCCCGACGCTCACTGCCGGTGTCCGCCCCGATCGCGTGCCGCTCTCGGCCGCGCAACAGCGACTGTGGTTCGTCAACCGGTTCGATCCGACGTCCTCCGCGTACAACATTCCGTTCTCGATTCGGATCACCGGAAATGTCTCGGTCGACGCGCTCGAAGCGGCCTTGGCCGACGTCATGGCACGTCACGAAGCACTTCGAACCATCTATGTCGACGACGCCGACGGGCCCAGTCAGATTGTTCGCGCGTTGGCCGACATGAATTTTGCAGTGGAACGGCCCACCGAGGACGTCAACATCGCGACGGACCAGTTCACCGGGCGAGGGTTCGACCTGAGTTCGGACCTACCGCTGCGGGCGCTGCTGCTACGCGAAGGCCCGGACGTGCATCGCCTGGTGGTAGTTATCCACCACATTGCCTTCGACGGTTGGTCGTTGACACCGTTCGCCGCGGATCTCATTGCTGCCTATTCGGCTCGGGCAGTGGGCGACTCACCGACATTTATGCCGTTGGAGGTGCAGTACGCCGATTACGCACTGTGGCAGCACAGGGTTCTCGGCGATGCACACGATCCCGAAAGCCTGCTTTCTCGTGAGCTGCAATTCTGGACAGCAACAATGGCCGGCGCGCCGGACGAAGTGCTACTGCCCCGGGACCGTCCACGAGGATCCGAGTCCACCACCTCGGTCGGTTCCGTCCCCGTTCTCCTCGACGCCGAAACCGGCAGGCGCATCGGAGCAATTGCCCGCGAGAGCGGAACAACGCAGTTCATGGTCCTGCACGCGATTCTTGCCGTTGTTCTTGCTCGTCTCGGTGCTACCGACGACGTGGTGATCGGAACACCGGTCGCCGGCCGTGGGCGCCCCGAACTCGACGCGCTGATCGGGATGTTCGTCAATTCGGTGCCGCTGCGCACGGCGGTTGATCACCGAGCACCGTTCGCCGACCTCCTCGACACCGTGCGCGAGAGCGATCTCGCCGCATTCGAACACGCCGATCTGCCCTTCGATGTGCTGGTGGACGCCCTTGATCTCGATCGGTCGACTCCGCGTCACCCGGTGTTCCAGATCATGCTGTCCTACCACCAGAATCTTGTGTCTCCGCAGGTGAATGTGCACGGAGTCCATCTGCATGCGCAGCCCCTCGAACCTGAGACAGCGAAATTCGATCTCGAACTGACGCTCGTGGCGGGCGATTCCGACAACCCGGAGATCACCGGTTCCCTTCGTTTCGCGCGCGCCTTGTTCGACGAGGACACCGCGGCCCGGATCGCCGCACGGTTCGACTCGGTGGCGCGAGCTGTGATCGCAGATCCGCAGATCACGATTTCCGACATCGCACTGCTCACCGAAGACGAGCACGCGTCGCTGATGCCGGTTCGCGGACCGGCCTGGGTCGGATCGCGAACCCTGGCGGACATGATCACGCAGACGGCAATCGAGTCCGGACAGTCGATTGCGCTCCGATCCGGAAAACTCACCGTGCGCTATCGCGAACTCTATTCCCGTGCCTGCGCCGTGGCGCATCGGCTGGCGACGGAGGGAATCGGCGCCGAAGACATTGTGGCGATTGCGATTCCGCGATCCGTCGACTCGATAGTGTCACTGTGGGGCGTGGCATTGACCGGTGCAGCCTTTGTACCCGTCGATCCGCGATATCCGGCTGATCGAATCCTGCACATGCTCATCGATTCCGGGGCGTCACGCGGATTGACGACGCAGTCCGTGCTCGAGGCGCTACCACGGTCTGTGCCCTGGTTGACGATGGACGAAGCGGCCTTCGAACCGCGCGATCACGTGGTTCCGGCAGCGCCGATCCGCACCGACAACCTCGCGTACATCATCTACACGTCGGGTTCGACGGGTAAACCCAAGGGCGTCAGCGTCACTCATCGTGGACTGAGCGCCTTGGCCGCAGAACAATCGCAGCGATACGGCATCTCCGCCTCGTCGCGGACGCTTCATTTTTCGTCACCGAGCTTCGACGCTTCCATCCTCGAATTACTGCTCGCCGTCGATACCGGCGCGACCATGGTGATTGCTTCACCGGATGTGTACGGCGGTCAGGATCTGGCTGATCTCATTGTCGATGAAGGCGTCACGCACGCCTTCATCACACCGGCCGCGCTTGCATCGGTCGATCCCACCGGACTAGACGTACTCCAATCGATCGTGGTCGGCGGCGAAGCGTGCCCGGCCGAACTGGTGCAGCGATGGGCGCCGGGACGCCGATTGTTCAACGGTTACGGACCCACCGAAACCACGGTCATGGTGTGCATCAGCGACGCGTTGACCGTGGGGGAACCGGTCAGCATCGGGGGACCGGTTCGTGGAGTGTCCGCTGTTGTTCTCGACGGATCCGGAAACCCGGTACCTGTCGGTGTGACGGGGGAGCTCTACATCGCCGGTCTCGGGCTGGCCCGCGGATACCTCGATCAGCCTGCGCTGACCGCATCACGTTTTGTGGCGGCACCCTTCGGCCCCAGCGGAACTCGGATGTACCGGACCGGTGATCTGGTGCGATGGACTGCCGGCGGAACCATCGACTACGTCGGACGGTCCGATCATCAGGTGAAAGTTCGTGGGTTCCGCATCGAACTCGGTGAAATCGATTCGGTTCTGAGCAGCCACCCCGGCGTCGAATTTGCCGTCACCGTCGGAGTGGACGGCCCGGCAGGCGAGACGATGTTGGCGTCGTACGTGGTGCTGGCAACGGAAACAGTTGCAGTAGAAGAACTTCTGAGCCACGCCCGGCGATCCCTGCCGGCGTTCATGGTGCCATCGGCGATCACTCCGATCGGACACGTCCCGCTCACCCCCGTCGGAAAGCTGGACCGCGCTGCACTACCAGAGCCGGTACTGGGCATGATCGAGCGAACGGTGGCGCCCCTGGTCACGGCCACCGAACTGATGGTCGCCGATGCATTCGGAGAACTACTCGGTACCGAGGACATCGGCGCCCTGGACAATTTCTTCGAACTGGGCGGCAATTCACTTCTCGCGACCAGACTGGTTGCGCGCCTGGGTGAGTCACTGGGTCGCCAGGTTCCGGTCCGCATGCTGTTCGAACATCCAGACATTCGAGACCTTGCAGGCACGCTGGATTCAACGGCGCCGGTTCGGGCGCTGCCGCGGATCGCCGTCGGCGAGCGCCCCGAGCGAATTCCCCTGTCGTACGCGCAGGCACGCATCTGGTTCCTCAACCACCTCGATCCGGCCTCGCCTGCCTACAACATTCCGGCGGCAGTTTCACTGGGCGGCAGCCTCGACGTGCCTGCTCTCGAAGCTGCAGTACTCGACGTGATCGAGCGTCACGAGATCTTGCGAACGGTTTTTCCCGACTCCGACTCGGGGCCGCATCAAGTGGTGCAGCGCAACGTCACCGCCGTGGAATTCGAGACCGCGGGCGACCCCGGGTGGATGTCGACCGCCCGCGAATTTGCCTCTCGCGGCTTCGACGTCACCTCCGAAGCACCCATCCGCGCACTACTGATGGAGACGGCACCGGATCGCCATACTCTGGTCATTGTCGTGCACCACATTGCGGCGGACGGATGGTCCATCGCCCCCTTGATGAAGGACGTGCTCACCGCCTATGTGGCGCGATGCTCCGGACACGCTCCACACTTCACACCCCTCGACGTGCACTACGCAGACTTCGCGCTGTGGCAACGCCAGGCCCTGGGAACTGTGGACGAGCCGGAAAGTGTGCTCGGCGGACAGGCGTCGTACTGGCGTGAAACCTTGCTCGGGGCACCCGAGTTGATCGATCTTCCCGCCGATCGGCCGCGCCCGCTCACCCAAACGCTGGCCGGCGCCCACGTCGGCCTCACTCTGCCGGCGCACATTCGCGCCGCCGTGGAAGTTCTGGCCACCTCGAACGCGGCCACGCCGTTCATGGTGTTGCACGCGGCCTACGCCGCACTGCTGTCTCGCCTGAGTCGCAGCAGCGACATCGTGATCGGCTCACCCGTCGCCGGTCGTGGCCACCGCGTTCTCGACGATCTGGTCGGAATGTTCGTCAATACGATTGGCCTGCGCACGATTGTCGATCCCGCAGCGACATTCGCAGACGTACTGCGCACCGTTCGCGCCGTTGACCTGGACGCGTTTGCGCACACAGACATTCCGTTCGAGCAGGTTGTGGAGGTCGTTGCCCCGACGCGTACTACCGACCGCCATCCGCTGTTCCAGACGATGTTCTCGTTCCACGCCGCGCATCAGGTGGCGTGGGAACTACCCGGACTGAACGTGCGGGTAGAGGAGATCACGCCAGACGTCGCGAAGTTCGATCTGCAATTTACGGTTGTGGAACAGACGGAAGACGAAGGCGGCGGCTACACCGCGTCGCTGACGTATGCAACAGATCTGTTCGACGCCGACACCGCTGCGTCGTTCGCGACAATGCTGGAGACGCTCGTCGCCGCGGCGGTTGTCGATCCGACCGTTGCGGTCGGCGATGTGCCACTCGCCGGATCGAACGAGTCTCGTGCTGTGCGCGGTGCCACGGCCACCGGCGCCATGACGCTGCCGCAACTTCTTGTCCGCGCCGCGTCCGACCCGTCGGCACTGGCATTGATCGACGCGGCGGGGACACACTCGCTGACCTACGGCGAACTGGATCGCCGCTCTGACGCTTTGTGCCGCGTGTTGGTACAGAACGGCGCCGCCCCGGAAACAATTGTCGCGATAGCACTTCCGCGCTCCGTCGACTACGTGATCGCAGTGTGGGCCGTTGCCAAGTCGGGCGCGGCGTTCCTGCCCGTCGACCCCGCGTACCCGGCCGAACGCATCGAACACATGCTTGCGGACAGCGGCGCGGTTCTGGGCGTGACAGACGGTGACTATCTCGCCGGCCTTCCGGATACCGTGCGATGGCTGACACTCTCGTCCCTCGACCTCACCGATGACAGTGCAGACGTCCGTTCGGTGCCGCTCGAACTCGATCAGCCGGCTTACCTGATCTACACATCCGGTTCGACGGGAAAGCCGAAGGGTGTGTTGGTCACCCATGCGGGACTGGCGGCTTTTGCGGAGGAACAGCGCGAGCGATTCGCCGTCACAGCTGATTCCCGCACCCTGAGTTTTGCGTCTCCCAGCTTCGACGCGTCTGTTCTCGAATTGCTTCTTGCCGTCGGCGCCGGCGCAACCATGGTGATTGCATCACCGACGGTCTACGGCGGTTCCGAACTGCGGGATGTACTGCAGCGCTGTGCGGTCACTCATGCCTTTGTTACCCCCGCAGCCTTGGCGACGGTTGATCCCGGCGGGCTCGATCAGCTCGATGT
Source organism: Rhodococcus sp. NPDC056743 (assembly GCF_042790355.1). NCBI lineage: Bacteria > Bacillati > Actinomycetota > Actinomycetes > Mycobacteriales > Nocardiaceae > Rhodococcus > Rhodococcus sp. NPDC056743. Next base: position 280,190 of record NZ_JBHTZI010000003.1, read on the forward strand.
TGTGATCGTGGGAGGCGACACCTGCTCAGCCGATCTGGTATCCCGGTGGGCTCCACGGCGACGGATGTTCAATGCCTACGGTCCGACCGAGGCCACCGTCGCGGTCACTATCAGCGACGCGTTGACCGTAGGGGATTCGGTATCGATCGGCGGCCCCATTCGAGGCGTCGATGCGCGGGTTCTCGATTCCCGCCTGCACGCGGTGCCCGGGCGACTCGTCGGTGAGTTGTACGTCAGCGGAGCCGGACTCGCGCGCGGGTATCTCGGCAATCCCGCGTTGACCGCAACACGGTTTGTCGCGGACCCGCACGGCCAGGCCGGTACGCGGATGTACCGCACCGGCGATCTTGTCCGTAGCGACCGCACAGGTTCACTGAACTACCTCGGACGGGCAGACCATCAGATCAAGGTGCGGGGATTCCGCATCGAACTGGGGGAAATCGACGCTGTCGTGGCATCGGAGCCTTCGGTCCGCGCTGCCGTGACGGCCGTCGTGGGAACAGGCAGCGATTCCAGGATCGTGTCGTACGTCGTCCCCATCTCCGGCGGAAGTATTGATGCGGCGGTGCTGCGCCGTCATGCCGCCCGCTTGCTGCCGACGCACATGGTGCCGTCCGCCTTCGTGACAATCGAGTCGATCCCGACATCGCCGGCAGGCAAGGTCGATCGCTCCGCGCTCCCGGCCCCGACGTGGGACGACAACGGCGGGCGCAGGCCGGAAGGGGCCGACGAGATTGCTGTCTGCGCGGCGTTCGCCGAGGTACTCGATCTCGACGTGGTCCATGCCGATTCGAACTTCTTCGATCTCGGCGGAAATTCGCTGATGGCAACACGTCTGGTCGCGGCGATCGAAGCGAAGACCGGCAGCACAGTTCCCGTCGGGTGGTTGTTCTCGGATCCGACGCCGGAGGCTCTGGCACGCAAGGCTTCCAGCGCAGGCGCGTCCGAATCGGATAAAACAGCGTTGTCGGTTCTACTGCCGATCCGAACGCCAGGGGAAGCCGAACCGCTGTTCTGCGTCCATCCGGCGATCGGCTTGGCCTGGTGCTACAGCGGGTTGGCGCAGTACGTCGATCCGGCCCGGCCGCTGTACGGTCTGCAGTCGCCAGTCCTCACGGACCCGGAATTCCGGGCAGAGTTGATCGAGGATTTTGCGGCGCACTACGTCGCGGAGATCCGCCGAGTTCAGCCGCACGGTCCCTATCACGTACTCGGATGGTCGATCGGGGGACTGATCGCGCACGCAGTTGCGGTGCAACTGCAGGCAATGGGGGAGAACGTTGCCGAACTGATTCTGCTGGACAGTTTTGTCCTCGAGGATCCGACAATGGACGGCGCGCAACCCACCCTCGCAGAATTGGTGGCGGGGCTGGGGATAGCGGTCCCTGATGCTGGGGAGTTGACGCCGGCAGCCGCAGAAGTGCTCATTCGTCAGAATATCGGCGATCATCCGTTGGCCTCCAGCGAGACGATCGCGCGACTGTACGACGAGTACTGCGCCGGGGCTCATCTTGCGCATCACTATCGGCCCGGCAGATTTGTCGGTGATCTGCTGTTCTTCTCGGCGCAGACGGACACCTTCGACCCGCTGCGCACTGCGTCGGCGTGGCGACCGTTCGTATCCGGAGCAATCATGGACCGTCCGGTGCCGACCTCGCACGCGGACATGTTCACGGACGTCGGACTGGCGGCGATCGGGCCTGCGTTGACACTGGCCATCGCATCGGACGGTGATCGAGGCCCCGACGTCGACGCTGAACTGGATGCCTTGATCGACGAACAGGACATCAGGCGGTAAGGGCTCAGGCGCGCTTACGGGTTTTCGACGCGTTGGATTTTGCCTCGTCGACGCTTCGCTGCAGTGCCGCCACAAGATCGACGACGTCGGCGTCCTCGCCGCCCTGTTCCACCTCGGCTGCGGGGATGACCTTCTTTCCGCCGCTTTCGATCATGTTGTCGAGCAGTTCGCGAAGTTGCAGTTGGTAGTCGTCGGTGAACTCCGTCGGATCGAAATCGCCCGCCATGCTGTCCACCAGTGTCTGGGCCATTTTGAGTTCCTTCGGCTTCGGCTTGTCCGCACCGTCGAGGGAAGGGAACTCGGCCGCGCGGACCTCGTCCGGCCACAGGAGCGTCTGAATCACCAGGACACCGTCGCGGGCGCGCAACGCTGCCAGACGCGTTTTCTGCCGGAGCGTGAAGTGGACGAGCGCGGTGCGATCACTCTCCGTCAGCACCGTGGAGAGTAGGACGTACGCTTTCGGTGACGCGGAATCCGGCTCGAGGAAGTAACTCTTCTCGAAAAGGATGGGGTCGATCTGATCGTTCGCCACAAATTCGAGCACCGGAATTTCATGCTTTTCGGCGGCCGGCAGTTTTGTGAAATCCTCGTCGGTCAAAACGACACGCGTACCGTCTTCCGCGTCGTATGCCTTGTCGATATCGGCAAATTGCACGGTGTTTCCGCATTCGGAGCACACGCGGTTGTACTTGATCCGACCACCGTCCTTGGCATGGACCTGGTGAAACTTGATGTCGTGATCTTCTGTTGCGGAGTACACCTTGACCGGAACATTGACCAGACCGAACGCTATCGAGCCTTTCCAAATCGATCGCATGGTTCCCATGATGGTCGCTGCAACGCAATTGCGCGAGAGAAAACGATGGGCTCGATGTCGGATCGTTGTGCGCGATCGCCGCACCGGCGGGTCACGACGAGGCGATACGCAACACCAATGCCGCAACGGCGAGGAGTCCGAGCATCGCGGGAGGCACGATGTTCTGGTCGCCGGAACGCAGGTGAGCGGCTACGGCGCCGATGAAATACAGGATCAGTCCAACGGCAGCGGCAATTCCGATTGCAGGCACCACGAGCCCGACCAGCAAGCCGACGATGCCGACCAACTTGATCACGCCGAGCCCGGGAATCCATTCTTCGGGAACGCCCAAACCGGTCAGGGTGTCGACCAGCTTTTCTTCGCGAGTGATGTCGAGATAGGCAGATCCGGCGAGAGTGGCCGTCAGGATGACAGCGACGACGACATAGATGATGAACAAGGAAACTCCGATGTTGTGGCAGGCGACAGACAATTCTCGGACGAGAGTCATTGAACGCTATCAATGACAGTCATTTCGATCTCGAGGCCGAAAATGGCGCTCCCATCAATGTTCGTCTGACCCGCCACGGTGAAGCGGCGAACAATGACGTCATGACCTTCGCCGTCGCGGTCGCATCGCGGCGGTCGGACAGATAGGCCCGTTGGTGATCGACGGGCAGCGCAAAGAACGTCGCAAAGAACGTCTCGACATCACTGGGCTCGAGAGCGAGAAGCGCGTTCAGTCCTACCCGCCGTAGCGCCGCGACGCGTCGTGCCGAGCGTGGCCAGAGTGCGCGCTGAGGGTCGTCGCCGCGGGCAATCGCCAACGCGACAACATCCGCTTCGTTCAAAGCCGTGGCGACGCTGTACCCGGTACCGGGATGCATCAGTCCGCCGCGCGCCCCGAACCGGAAAGTGTCACCGCTTCGACCCGGTGGCGATTCCACAGCGAATCGGACACGTTCGACAAGTGAGTCTTCCGGAACGGTGACACCTCGGTTGCGGAGCCGAATGTGCAGCCGGCGTTTCAGCTCGCCGAGCGGCAGCGGTGGCCGACCCACAAGGCACGTCTCCTCGAGAAGCATCCGGTTGTCGTCGAGAGGAACGGCATAGAGGAACGACGGGCTCGCGTCTTCGGCCGTTCCGTTGTCGCGTCGCCAATCCATGAACCAGGCCGCATTGCCGTCGAGTGCGGGTTCCGCGGCGGCGTGATCGAGCACAATTCCGAAGGCCGTTTGCTGCGCCGTTCGCGGAGTGAGCGTCGTGCCGCGGGCATCGACTACCACCTCTGCGCGGACACGAGTACCGTCGGCGCACTTGACCGTGTCGGCGGTCAGATGATCGCTCTTTGTTGCTATGACCTGGGTAGATCCGGTCGACAGTATTGATTGCAGTATTGGTGTATTCAATACGCAATAGGTGCGATCAAGGGTTGTCTGTCGTTCCGCCCACGCCGACGGGTGGTGGATGCTGCTGGAAATTGCGGCGTCAGGAAGCCAGGTCGGAAGCTCATCGCGCCACGCCGCATACGTAGCCGTCCACACACGTGCGGGGTGCGGATCGACCAGAATGACCGACAGATTGCGGGCGACGCATCGCGTCGCCAGTGCCCGCCCGGCCGGTCCGCCGCCCACGATGGCGACGTCTGCGGTGTGCGATCGGGTTGTCATCCCCCGAGGATTCCATCTGGATCGCAGATGTCCCACTGTTAGCGGATTCACACGCCGCTGGTCGGAGACGGCCTCAGCTCACGGTAAAATTGGAAGTTCTTGTGTCTGCCGTCAGACCACGTTTGCCCGTAGTTGTCTTTAGTTCTGAGGAGTTCTGCTTGATTACCGCCACTGACCTCGAAGTTCGTGCCGGTGTCCGCACCCTTCTCACGGCGCCCGGTCCGTCCTTGCGAATTCAGCCCGGTGATCGCATCGGTTTGGTCGGTCGTAACGGTGCCGGCAAGACCACCACACTGCGTCTGCTCGCCGGCGAAGGTGAGCCGTACGCGGGCAAGGTAGTGCGTACCGGCGACCTCGGCTACCTGCCCCAGGACCCCAAAGAGGGCGACCTGAGCGTGCTCGCCAAGGATCGCGTCCTGTCCGCTCGCGGCCTCGACACGATGCTCCGCGACATGGAGAAGCAGCAGATTCTGATGGGCGAGGTTCTCGACCAGGAATCACAGGACAAAGCAGTCAAGAAGTACGGCCAGCTCGAAGATCGCTTCTCCGCCCTGGGCGGCTACGAAGCCGAGAGTGAAGCTGCGCGCATCACCAGCAGCCTCGGTCTCGAAGATCGCATCCTCGGCCAGCCGCTCAGCACGCTGTCCGGTGGTCAGCGTCGACGCGTCGAATTGGCTCGAATTCTCTTTGCCGCTTCCGACGGCAGCGGTGCGCGTTCGGATACAACCCTGCTCCTCGACGAGCCCACCAACCACCTCGACGCCGACTCCATCACGTGGCTACGCGGATTCCTCCAGAATCACGAGGGTGGCCTCGTGGTCATCAGTCACGATGTTGACCTGCTCAACGACGTCGTCAACCGTGTCTGGTTCCTCGACGCTGTGCGCAGTGAAGCCGACATCTACAACATGAACTGGAAGAAGTACCTCGACGCCCGGGCTACGGACGAGCAGCGTCGACGCCGCGAGCGCGCCAACGCCGAGAAGAAGGCCGGCGCTCTGCGCATCCAGGCCGCCAAGATGGGCGCAAAGGCGACCAAGGCTGTTGCCGCTCAGAACATGGCAAAGCGCGCAGACAAGTTGATGGCCAACCTCGACGCCGAGCGTGTTTCCGACAAGGTAGCGAAGATCCGTTTCCCCGAGCCCGCGGCGTGTGGCAAGACGCCGCTCATGGGTAAGAACCTCACCAAGGTGTACGGCTCGCTCGAGATCTTCACCGGTGTCGACCTTGCGATCGACCGCGGATCTCGCGTTGTCATCCTCGGCCTCAACGGTGCCGGCAAGACGACCCTGCTGCGCATTCTTGCTAACGCCGAGAAAGCCGATGCCGGTGAGCTGATCGCGGGTCACGGACTCAAGATCGGTTACTTCGCGCAGGAGCACGACACTCTCGACGACAACGATTCGGTGTGGGAGAACATCCGCCACGCGGCTCCGGATACGGGGGAGCAGGAACTGCGTTCGCTCCTCGGTGCCTTCATGTTCACGGGCCCGCAGCTCGAGCAGCCGGCCGGCACGCTCTCCGGTGGTGAGAAGACACGTCTGGCACTGGCCGGCCTCGTGTCGTCCGCAGCCAACGTCCTGCTGCTCGACGAGCCCACCAACAACCTCGACCCGATCTCCCGCGAGCAGGTCCTGGACGCGCTCCGCAGTTACACCGGCGCTGTTGTCCTGGTGACTCACGACCCGGGCGCGGCTGAGGCTCTCAACCCCGAGCGTGTCATCCTTCTGCCCGACGGCAACGAGGATCACTGGTCGCAGGAATACCTCGAACTGATTCAGTTGGCCTAAATTGCTGTGCGCCTTTGTTAACCGCCCGCGGTTAACAAAGGCGCACAGCAATCAGTCCCGTCGACGCACAGATTCCTCGACCAGATCGAGGACGGCCGACAGATTGTTGCCGGCATGGCCCGACGCTATTCGGGCAACCAGGCCGTCCATCACCAGATCGAGATAGCCGATCAGCACGTCGGTGGGAACGTCGTCGCGCAAACGTCCGGCTGATTTCTGGAAGGCCAGACGTGCACTGGTGGCCTCGGTGAGTTCAGCTGACCGCTGTGACCATTTGGCCCGGAAATCCGGATCGGTCCGCAGTCGCCGCGCAATTTCCAAGCGCGTGCCCAGCCAATCGAACTGGTCGGGCTGGGCAAGCATGTCGCGCATCACCTGCACAAGGCCTTCTTCGGCGACGACGTCGGCCATGCGGCTTGCGTCCTCGCTCGCCAACGCGAGGAACAGTCCGTCCTTGTCCTTGAAGTGATGGAAGATCGCGCCTCGGGACAACCCGGTGACTTCTTCCAGTCTTCTGACTGTGGCGCCGTCGTAGCCGTATTCCGCAAAGCAGCGGCGGGCACCGTCAAGGATCTGACTGCGCCGTGCCGCGAGATGGTCTTCACTGACCTTGGGCACGTTCTTGTCCTCGTCTCGCGCATCTCGACGGTGCCGACTCTGTGTCGGAGTTGGCACCACCAGTGAACCGATACCAAACGCACACGGCGGACTCAGCAAGGTCGCTGAGTCCGCCGTGCGGAAAAGGCAGGCTGGCGAACTAGCCTCGGATCATGTTGCGGAGCACGTACTGCAGGATGCCACCGTTGCGGTAGTAGTCCGCTTCACCGGGGGTATCGATGCGTACGACTGCGTCGAACACGACCTTCTCGCCGTTCTCGCGCGTTGCCGTGACCTTCATGGTCTTCGGGGTGACGCCCTCGTTCAGCTTCTCGACGCCTTCGATGTCGAAGGTCTCGGTGCCGTCGAGCTTGAGCGAACCTGCGGACTCGCCGACCGGGAACTGCAGCGGGACAACGCCCATGCCGATGAGGTTGGAGCGGTGAATACGCTCGAACGACTCGGTGATGACGGCCTTGACGCCGAGCAGGCTCGTGCCCTTGGCGGCCCAGTCACGCGAGGATCCGGAGCCGTACTCCTTGCCGCCCAGGACGACCAGCGGAATGCCGGCTGCCTGGTAGTTCTGCGACGCGTCGTAGATGAATGCCTGCGGTGCGCCTTCCTGCGTGAAGTCGCGGGTGTATCCACCCGAGACGTCGTCGAGGAGCTGGTTGCGCAGACGGATGTTCGCGAACGTTCCGCGAATCATGACCTCGTGGTTACCGCGACGCGATCCGAGCGAGTTGTAATCCGCACGCTCGACGCCATGAGAGTCGAGGTACTGCGCGGCGGGAGTGCCGACCTTGATCGGACCTGCCGGGCTGATGTGGTCGGTGGTGACCGAGTCGCCGAGCAGCGCGAGGACGCGGGCGCCCTTGATGTCCTTGACCGGAGCCGGGTCCATCGTCATGCCGTCGAAGTAGGGTGGCTTCCGCACGTAGGTGGAGTTCTCGTCCCAATCGAAGGTGTCACCCTTCGGGGTTTCGAGGTTCTGCCAGCGGCTGTCGCCCGCGAAGATGGTCGCGTAGGACTTGCGGAACATGTCCTGGTCGATCGAAGACTTGATCGTCTCTTCGATCTCCTGCGTGGAGGGCCAGATGTCCTTGAGGTAGACGGGGTTTCCGTCGGTGTCGTTACCGAGCGAATCCGTCTCGAAGTCGAAGTCCATGGTTCCGGCGAGGCCGTAGGCGATAACCAGCGGCGGGGAAGCCAAGTAGTTCATCTTGACGTCGGGGGAGATGCGACCCTCGAAGTTACGGTTACCCGAGAGCACCGCGGTGACCGAGAGGTCGTTGTCGTTGATCGCCTTGGAGACTGCCTCGGGCAGCGGTCCGGTGTTACCGATGCACGTGGTGCAGCCGTAGCCACCGAGGTAGTAGCCGAGCTTCTCGAGGTACGGCCACAGGCCGGCCTTCTCGTAGTAGTCGGTGACGACCTGCGAACCGGGAGCCATGTTGGTCTTGACCCACGGCTTGGTGGCAAGGCCCTTTTCGACGGCGTTGCGTGCGAGCAGTGCAGCACCGAGCATGACCGACGGGTTGGACGTGTTGGTGCACGACGTGATGCCGGCAACGACGACGGCGCCGTGGTCGAGAACGAACTCACCGGCGTCGGACTTGACGACGACGGGCTTGCTCGGACGGCCCTGTGCACCGTTGGCTGCCGAGAGAACGTCGACCGCTCCGTCATCGGCGAACGAGAGCACCGCGGGATCGGAAGCGGGGAAGGACTCTTCGACGGCCTCGTCGAGCTGGGTGTGCTCGGTGGGCTGGTTGTCTTCCACGTAGTTGTGGATGTCCTTGCGGAACGCAGGCTTGGAGTCCGACAACAGGATTCGGTCCTGCGGGCGCTTCGGGCCGGCGATCGAAGGAACGACGGTTCCCAGATCGAGCTCGATGTACTCCGAGAAGACAGGCTCCTGGTCGGGGTTGTGCCACAGACCCTGTTCCTTGGCGTACGACTCGACGAGAGCGAGCTGCTCGTCGCTGCGGCCCGTGAGGCGCAGGTACTCGATGGTTTCGGCGTCGATCGGGAAGATCGCTGCGGTGGAACCGAATTCGGGGCTCATGTTGCCCAGCGTGGCGCGGTTCGCGAGCGGAACCTCGGCGACACCGTTGCCGTAGAACTCGACGAACTTGCCGACGACGCCGTGCTTGCGGAGCATCTCGGTGGCGGTGAGCACGACGTCGGTTGCGGTGACGCCGGGCTTGATCTCGCCGGAGAGCTTGAAGCCGACAACACGGGGGATCAGCATGGAGACGGGCTGGCCGAGCATTGCTGCCTCGGCCTCGATGCCGCCGACGCCCCAGCCGAGCACGCCGAGGCCGTTGACCATCGTGGTGTGCGAGTCGGTGCCGACGCAGGTGTCGGGGTATGCCTGTCCGTTACGGGACATGACCGTCGGTGCCAGGTACTCGATGTTGACCTGGTGGACGATGCCCATTCCCGGGGGGACGACCTTGAAGTCGTCGAATGCGCCCTGGCCCCAACGGAGGAACTGGTAACGCTCGCCGTTGCGCTCGTATTCGAGGTCGACGTTGCGCTCGAGTGCGTCGGCCTGGCCGAAGACGTCGAGGATGACCGAGTGGTCGATGACCATGTCGGCGGGGGAGAGCGGGTTGACCTTGTTGGGGTCGCCACCGAGGGTGGTGACAGCCTCACGCATGGTGGCGAGGTCGACGATGCAAGGAACGCCGGTGAAGTCCTGCATGATCACGCGGGCAGGCGTGAACTGGATTTCGATGCTCGGCTCAGCTGAGGGATCCCAGCTTGCAATTGCGCGGATGTGATCCGCGGTGATGTTGGCACCATCTTCGGTGCGGAGAAGGTTCTCGGCGAGAACCTTCAAGGAATACGGCAATTTCTCGGTGCCGGGGACGGCCGAGAGGCGGAAGATCTCGTAAGAGTTCTCACCGACCTCGAGGGTTCCCTTGGCTCCGAACGAATCAATACTGGTGCTCACGTCTGCTCCACTCGTCTATGAGGGTCGCCACCGACGGGGCTGTGTCGGCAGCTGAAGCGAGGTACATACAACTCGGCGTATCCAGTGACAGCTCACGCCAATCGCACAGTTCACGTGAGAACTGTCCGAACATCGGAGCTGAAGTGGACTCGGCCGAGGCGAGGTACCTCTCGGTCTGAAGTCTAACAGTACGCTTGTCCTGTGAGACTTCGGGGCAACTTGACCGAACCAATCTTCACGCAGTCTCAGGACCTGCGCAACGCAGGGTGGACTGGGTGAGCTGACCCACAACGGATTGCGCGCAGTGTCGAAGAGGCGCAGGCTTCGCACTCAACCTCAAGTAGGGTGCATTCAGGCCCGTCGCGGTCAGACCGCCGATAACGACCTCGGATTCGTCCACACACTCGCGTGTGGACGAGCGCCGAACTGCACCCGGATGAGAGATGTCTGCTCCTACACATTTGGTCTTCACGCCCTTGCACATGAGCGGTCCTCTTCACGCCGCAGTCCCGCCGAACGTCGATCTCGACGACGTAGTGGCCGACGTGGCTCAGAATGGCGTGTCCGCACCGGCCGCCGATGTCCCTGCGCTGGTGGACGTCGTCGCCGATGCCCGCGAGCGGGGGATCGATTTGAGTGTGATCGTTCTCGACGCCAATCCTTCGCGCGATACCGATCTCCGGGATCTGGCGACGACGGTCGGCGAATCCGAGAGCGGCACGATCTTGGTGATGAGTCCGGATTGGATGGGCAGTTCCAGCGATTCGATCAGTCGAGTACAGCTCGAAACCGCGCAGGATCGTTCATTCGGTGACAGTTCTGCTGCGATCGCTGATCGCTTTTCTCATGAGATTGTCCAGCCGGGTCCGCCGTGGGCCTTGTATACGGTCCTTCTCGTGGCGATCGTGGCTGTTTTTGCTGCAATTACTTTTGTCGTCAAATGGCGTCGGCGCCCCGAACCCGTAGAAATTGACCAGGTGAACGAGCCTTCGGAACAAACCTTCGGACACGCCGGATCCGCTTGACGCTCGCGCACCTCCGCGAGCGTCGACAAGCAGGTACCCACCAGCATTTGTGGTGAGTACCTGCTTTTTCATTCAGATACTGCCATCCACCTGGGTGAAATACCCGATGTGTTATTTGGGGCTAAAGTTTCCAAAGTTCTCTCAAGTGTCGTACGGTACAACTGGCACTTTTTGGGGAAGAAGTGTCGCAGAAAGATGGCTGTTGTTCGATGGACTGCGCACGACGCCACCCGAAACTGGGCGGCGCCGAGCGTTGCCCTCGAACGGCGGGTTAGCGACAAGCGGTAGCTACTTCGCTACATCTTGTCGGTGACGCCACACGGCGTCATAGCTTCCTGCGCATTCCCTCCCCGCACGGATCGGCGACCCAGCGGGCCCGTGGCGTACACGCGAGGGAGAGTTATTTGTGAGCCAAGTAACACGAGGCGGATTCGGCCGTCGTAAACCTTCCCGAGCGTCGTCCCGCCTGGCACAACTGGTTATCGGTGCGGGCATCGTCACTGCCCTGGTTGTCGGAAACCCCGGTGTCGGAGCGTCTGTCCCGCCGCCCCCGCCCAACCCCAGCGACTCCGAAATTGCTTCCGCAGATTCGCAGGTTTCATCGAGCGTCAGCACGGTCAGCGCCCTCATCAACCAGGTTGCCGCGGCAAATGAGCAGTTGTCTGCACTCGACAACGAAGTTGCCGTCAAACGCGAAGACGTCAACAAGACACTCGTCGACCTGCAGAACGCACGAGGCGCTGCCGATGCCGCAGCCCAAGCCGTCGGCATCACCAAACAAGCACTCCGCGACGCCGGCGCACAGATCGACGTAGCGCAGAGCGACTTCGACAAGTACGCCCGATCGAGTTACGTGCAGGGCACCAATACCGCGTCCATCTCGTCGTTCCTCGACGCCAAGGGCCCGGGCGACGTCCTCGATCGAGCGCAGGTCCTCAAACTTCTCTCGAACACCCAGCGTGCCGTGCTCGACGGTTTGCAGCGCGCACGAACCGAACAGGCGAACAAGGACTCCGCGACCCGGCAGGCCAAGCTGGACGCCGACGCGGCCGCCGAAATCGCGGCAAACCTTCAGGCTCTTGCCGAGCAGGCCATCGCGATCGCCCGCAATGCACTCGACCAGCAGGTAGTCAAGAAGGCGTCCATCGAATCGGAGCGCAATTCCGCGCAGGCTCAACTCGATGCTGCCCGCAATGCGGTTGCCGGTTTGCAAGGACAACGCCAGGCATACGCGACGTGGGACGAACAGCGGAAAGCTGAAGAAGCTCATCAGGCTGCACTCGAAGCGGCAGCCAAGGAAGCAGCTGAGCAAGCGGCAGCCCGCGCCGCCGCCGATCAGGCTGCCAAGGACCGTGCCGCTGCATTGGCTGCTGCTCAGCGTCCGCACACTGCCGTCGAAGATCCGACTCCGACAGTCATTCCCGATGACGACGACGAGACGGATACCGACACGAGCACCGATTCGGACTCGGATACGGATACTCCGGTAGTTACTCCGAAACCCACAACCCCCAAGCCGGCAACTCCCAAGCCGACGGTGCCGTCGGTGTCCGGAAGCGCCGCAATCGAATCCGTCATCGACCGCGGTATGTCGCAGATCGGTATCCAGTACGCCTGGGGCGGCGGCGACGAGAACGGGCCGACCCGAGGAATTCGTGACGGCGGGGTCGCGGACAGTTACGGAGACTTCAACAAGATCGGGTTCGACTGCTCAGGTCTGATGATCTATGCATTTGCCGGAATCGGTATCTCGTTGCCGCATTACACCGGCTACCAGTACACCGCAGGCAAGCAGGTTCCGTCGTCCGAAATGAAACGCGGCGACATGATCTTCTACGGGCCGAACGCAAGTCAGCACGTGGCGCTGTACCTCGGTGACGGGCAGATGCTCGAAGCACCGCAGTCCGGTTCCAGTGTGAAAGTTTCACCCGTTCGGTGGGGCGGGATGACCCCGTACGCCGTGCGGTTGGTGTCCTGATCTCGCGGGAAGGCTGAACCCGTTCATCCTTCGATGTCCGATTCGTTGCATGTGTTGACGTGGTGTTGCGGCATCACGAGCAACTACCTGGAATAGTTGGCGGGGAACACGTTACTGTCGGAACTTTTCTAGGTGAAAGCGATGGATTCTTGGTGACCTCACGTGAAGATTCGATCGGATCGGTCGACGTACACAAGGCGAGTGGAAATTCCGACGGGGTAGCTCCGTCGCTCGCCGCCGACGTTCCGTCGCTCGCCACCGACGTCCAGACTCTGGAACGAGCGATTTACGAGGTCAAACGCGTCATTGTCGGCCAGGACCGTTTGGTCGAGCGGATACTTGTCGGACTACTGGCAAAGGGACACGTCCTCCTCGAGGGTGTCCCCGGTGTGGCAAAGACACTGGCCGTCGAGACCTTCGCGAAGGTGGTCGGCGGATCGTTCTCCCGCGTGCAGTTCACCCCGGACCTCGTACCCACCGACTTGATCGGAACGCGCATCTACCGACAGGGACGCGAAGAGTTCGATACCGAACTCGGCCCGGTGGTCGCAAACTTCGTCCTCGCCGACGAGATCAACCGCGCACCGGCAAAGGTGCAGTCGGCTTTGCTCGAAGTCATGGCCGAGCGTCACGTCTCGATCGGTGGCAAGCGCTACCACATGCCCGACCCGTTCCTGGTCATGGCGACGCAGAACCCCATCGAGAACGAGGGTGTGTATCCTCTCCCGGAAGCACAGCGTGACCGCTTCCTGTTCAAGATCCTGGTCGATTACCCGACAGTCGAAGAAGAACGCGAGATCGTGTACCGGATGGGCGTCGCCGCGCCGGAACCGCACCAGATCCTCGGCCCCGAAGAGTTGGTTCGACTCCAGCGCGTTGCGAGCAACGTCTTTGTCCACCATGCCCTGGTCGACTACGTGGTTCGGGTTATCGCAGCCACCCGTACGCCGAGGGAATTCGGCCTCGACGACGTTGCCGGCTGGATCGCGTACGGAGCGTCGCCGCGCGCAACTCTCGGCATCATTGCCGCCTCCCGGGCGCTCGCCCTCGTGCGTGGCCGTGATTACGTTGTCCCGCAGGACGTCGTCGAGGTCATCCCGGACGTGTTGCGCCACCGCCTCGTGTTGTCGTACGACGCCCTTGCCGACGAGGTAACCCCAGATGCCGTCATCGCGCGAGTGCTGCAGACGGTCGGTCTTCCTCAGATCGCCGCACGCCCGGTGCCCACCGCCGCTGGACCGCAACCGGTACCGGGACAACCGGTAGGTCAGCCGATGCAGCAACCCCAGCAGAGCGCACCGCAGTTCAATCCCTCGGGAAACGGTGCGCAGTTCATGAGCCCTGATCCGATGAGTCGCCCGCAGTGACGGAAAGTCACCTTCCCGGTCATGCCGGTGCACCGCCGTCGTTCGAGTCCGGTGAACTTCGTGACCCACGGCTGACCGCGGCATTGCGGACACTCGAGTTGACGGTCCGCCGCCGGCTCGACGGGGTGTTGCACGGTGATCACCTCGGACTCATCCCCGGTCCCGGATCCGAGCCCGGCGAAGCTCGGGAGTATCAGCCGGGTGACGATGTGCGACAGATGGATTGGTCTGTCACCGCGCGTACGACGCACCCGCATGTGCGGCAGTCGGTGGCCGATCGGGAACTCGAGACGTGGTTGGTGATCGACCTGTCCGCGAGCCTTGATTTCGGTACTGCAGGTTGTGAGAAGCGCGATCTGGTTGTCGCGGCCGCTGCGGCGGTGACGCACCTGACCAGTTCGGGCGGCAATCGCGTCGGCGCCATCATTTCCACGGGCGCTCAGATGACACGGATTCCGGCCAGGGGAGGCCGCGTCCACGCTCAGGCGATGCTTCGCAAGATCGCGACCACTCCGCACGCTCCGGACGGTGTGCGCGGAGATCTGGTGGGCGCCATCGAGGCGTTACGACGCCCACAGCGTCGTCGTGGGTTGGCCGTCGTGATCAGTGATTTCCTGGGTCCGACGGACTGGGAACGTCCGTTGCGTGCCATTGCCGGTCGACACGACGTGCTGGGGATCGAAGTGGTGGATCCTCGTGACCTCGAACTGCCCGATGTCGGTGACGTCGTATTGCATGACCCGGAATCCGGTCGGACACGCGAGTTCTCGACCACTCCACAGTTGCGCGCGGATTTTGCCCGCGCTGCCGCGGAACATCGCGTCGAGGTCCAGCAGGCACTCCGTCGGTGTGGGGCGCCGCTCATGTCACTGCACACCGATCGTGACTGGATCGCCGACGTGGTTCGATTCATCTCGGCACGCCGCCACAGCTTCGGTGTCGGCGCCGGAACTGGGGGCGTTCGTTCGTGAGTCTTTCTCAATTCACTTCGCCGTGGTGGCTGCTGTTCCTCGCCGTTATCGCCGCGTTGGTGGCCGGGTACGTCTATGTGCAGAAGCAGCGTCAGAGACACACGCTGCGATTCACCAACTTCGATCTCCTCGAGAAGGTAGCCCCGTCCCGTCCCGGCCGGTGGCGTCACGTTTCCGCCATTCTGATGGTGATCTCGTTGGTGTTCTTCACCGTCGCGCTGGCCGGACCCACTGCGGACAAGAAGGTTCCGCGCAACCGGGCCACGGTCATCCTGGTGATCGACGTATCGCTGTCCATGCAGGCTACGGATGTGGAACCGACACGCCTCGCGGCCGCACAGGAAGCAGCTAAATCGTTTGCCGACGGATTGACACCCGGTATCAACCTCGGGTTGGTCGCTTTCGCCGGAACCGCGTCGGTGTTGGTGTCTCCCACGACAAATCGCGACGCGACGAAGGTTGCCATCGACAATCTCAAGCTCAGCGAGCGAACTGCGACCGGCGAAGCGATCTTCACGTCACTGCAGTCGATCGACACGTTGTCGGCTGTTCTCGGCGGCAGCGATCAGGCTCCACCGGCGCGGATCGTGTTGCTCTCCGACGGCAAGCAGACGGTCCCCGATAATTCGGATGACCCGCGCGGCGGATTCACTGCAGCACGTCAGGCCAAGGACAAAGGTGTCCCGATCTCGACGATCTCGTTCGGCACGACGTACGGCCGCGTCGAAATCGAGGGTGATCGCATTCCCGTTCCTGTCGACGACGCCTCGCTGAAGGAAATCGCGAATCTGTCCGGGGGAAGTTTCTTCACCGCGTCCAGCCTCGAAGAGTTGCGCGCTGTCTACGACACGCTCGAAGAGCAGATCGGATTCGAGACCGCCCGCGGCGATGCAAGCAAGCCGTGGTTGATTCTCGGAGTTCTCTTTGCCACCGCAGGTTTGATCGTTGCCTTGGTTACCCGCCAACGACTGCCATAACCCCGCACTGTTTCCGCTCGTCCGAATACTGCCGGAACCCGGCCCTCGAATTGATAGGTTGATCGCCATGTCTACCCCTTCCACCCCCGTGGTGTCAGAACGGACCGTCACCACTCCGCGCTCGGTTCTGGTCACCGGCGGCAACCGCGGAATCGGCCTGGCCGTCGCGCAGCGCTTGGCCGCAGACGGACACAAGGTTGCGGTCACCCACCGCGGCAGCGGCGCACCTGAAGGCCTCTTCGGTGTTGTCTGCGACGTCACCGATTCCGAGTCGATCGACCGCGCGTTCAAAGAGGTCGAGGCACATCAGGGTCCCGTCGAGGTCATCGTGGCCAATGCCGGCGTCACCGACGACACACTGATCATGCGCATGTCGGAAGATCAGTTCACCAGCGTCATCGACGCCAACCTGACGGGCACGTTCCGCGTTGCAAAGCGGGCGACGCGCTCGATGCTGCGGGCGCGTTTCGGACGCTTCATCTTCCTGGGGTCCGTCGTCGGTCTCGGCGGTGGCCCTGGCCAGGTCAACTACGCGGCGTCCAAGGCCGGCATCGTCGGTATCGCTCGGTCCCTGACTCGGGAACTGGGCTCCCGCTCGATCACGGCCAACGTGGTGGCTCCCGGCTTCATCGAAACCGACATGACCGCCGCACTCGGCGACGACGTGAAAGACAAGGCCACCGAACACATTCCGCTTCAGCGCACCGGCAAGCCGGAAGATGTTGCGGCAGTGGTGAGCTTCCTTGCCTCCGACGATTCGGCGTACGTGTCCGGTGCCGTCATTCCGGTTGACGGTGGACTGGGCATGGGGCACTAGTTTCCCGCTTTCACACATTCCTTTCACTTCGTACGTCTCACTTCAGGAGGACAACTCATGGGCGGTTTGCTCGAGGGTAAGACCATTCTCGTTACCGGCATCATCACCGATTCATCCATCGCATTCCATGTTGCGAGGGTTGCGCAGGAGCAGGGCGCGAAGGTGCTGATCACGGGTTTTGATCGTCTGCGCCTGATCGACCGAATTGCTCAGCGTCTACCGCGGCCGGTGCCGCCGGCCATCTCACTCGACGTCCAGAACGCGGAAGATCTTGCCACTTTGGCCGATCGGGTTCGCGAATTGGCTCCGGAGGGCATCGACGGTGTTGTGCACTCCATCGGCTTTGCGCCGCGCTCCTGCCTGGGCAGCCCGTTCATGGACGCACCGTGGAGTGACGTCGCCGTTGCACTCGAGGTGTCCGCCTACTCGTACAGCGCCCTCGCCAAGGCACTGCTGCCGGTACTGAACGACAAGGCGTCCATCGTCGGTATGGACTTCGATCCGTCACGTGCGATGCCGTTCTACAACTGGATGGGTGTCTCCAAGGCCACCCTCGAGGCAGTGAACCGGTACGTCGCCAAAGAGGTCGGCGTCCGTGGCATCCGCTCCAATCTTGTTGCGTCCGGCCCGATCAAGACGCTTGCGGCCAAGGCTATTGCCGGCGACAGTACCGGCCCGGGTGCCGAGTTGGACAAGCTCAACACCGGCTGGGACAGTGCAGCGCCCATCGGCTGGGACGTCGAAGATCGTGAAACCGTTGCGAAGACGGTCTGCACCATTCTCTCGGATTGGCTGCCGGGCACAACGGCGTCGATCATCTACGTCGACGGCGGATTCCACGCAATGGTGGGTTAGCACGGTGTTTCGGGTTCGCCTTCGTCTTCGCGGCGAACTATGCCCAGGTGAAGGCGAACTCGGAGGGCACCGATGATCGGACCCGTCGACGACGTGTCGGTAGGAAACTGGATCAGGCCCCGGTTGTCCACGGGGTGGGGGTCGCTGACGGCTGTTGTACCTTCGGGTTTCGACGCGTACGTGCGTGTTCTCCATCCCGTCGATGTCGACGGCGATCATGTGGTCCGTTGGCGTGATGTTGCGGCCGCAACCGGGCGACGGGTTCATCCGCTGGTGCAGTGGTGGCGTTTGATCGACGCAACTGATTCCGTGAATCCGCGCAGCGAGTTGTGGGACGGCGGCGAACCCGATACCGGATCACTCGATCCGCCGGACAACCAGCGTCTCGTAGATCTTCTTGCGGGCCACACAAATTCACCGGGAAATGCCTATTTTGCGGTGTGGGAGGGCAACGGCTTCTTTCATCCCGGAGCTACGGCGATCTATGGCGCCGGGCGGCCACAGTTCCGCCCCGCACCCGTTGTGTCGCTGGCCCGGGAACTGAATGCCGGGCCGCGATTGCGGCACCCTGGACGAGATTACGTTCTGCTCTCGGGACCGCTCCGTGACGCGTCCACAATTCCCGATCTACTCGGCGCGAAACCGTGGACGCCGTCCGCGAATCTCGTCTGGCCGCAGGACCATTCGTGGTGCATTGCCACGGAGGTCGATTTCGACTCAACTCTGGTGGGGTGCAGTCGCGCCGCGGCAAACGAGATCCTGGAATGCCCTGACCTCGAATCGTTCCCGGTCAGCCCGAACGATTCGTTGCAATACGACGCTGATGTCGTGAATACCTGACACCTCCGGCCGGTAGGGAGAGCCTCGTTCACGCTTGACGAGAGTGGTGTGCATCACGCACACTTTTCCACAGAACCGGACATTCGGTCAAGACGTCGGTAGGTGGGATGGATACGGTCTTGTATCGCCGACGCCGGATACACAGGGGGTTGGGCACGATGGAGCCACTGAGCGCTCGTCGAACGGTCAGGTCCGCGATTGTTGCCGCAGCGGCCGTGTTACTACTGCCGGTGGTCGGCGCCGCAGCAGCGCCCGAGTCCGCCCCCGGTACGGTCTACGAATCCCACGACGTCGGCAGCAAAGCGGTAGAGCGGGCTGCGTGTAATGCGGATTCTCGACCGGAAACCGGACTGCAAGGCGATGTTCCCGCCGACGATCGAAACAATGGACGCAGCCGAACAGGCTACAGCTGCAACATCTCTCGGTTGGGCGGCTATGAGGGCCGGGGCGGCGGAATCACCTCCACCAGTTTCGAGCACTGCGCGTACGTCGGCAGCTTCTTCCCTGGAAATCTCCTCGGACCGACGCAAGGTGTGCAGGTTGTCGATGCCTCCGACCCCGCAAACCCGAAACTCACTGCAACGCTGACCGAACCGGCCATGCTCGCAGGAACCTGGGAGAGCCTCAAGGTCAACACGCAGCGAAAGCTACTGGTAGGAACGGGAGTTCCCCTGCTGACCGGTGTGGGCCTGATGTCGGTGTACGACATCTCCGATTGCGCTCATCCGAAACTGCTCAATCCGGGACCGGGAACGGATCTGGGGATGCTGCTGCCCATCACATCGCATGAGGGTGGGTTCTCCCCGGACGGCAATACCTACTGGTCCTCCGGTACCGCGCCTGGCATTGTCAGCGCTGTCGACCTGACCGATCCCACGACTCCGAAGGTTGTGTGGCAGGACCTGGTCGGGCTGTCGACTCACGGGATCGGAGTCAGCGACGACGGAAATCAGCTGTACCTGTCGAACAATATGGGCGGCATTCACGTACTCGACGTCAGTGCGGTGCAGCGACGGGACCCCAATCCACACGTGCGTCAACTCTCGCAGTTGTCGTGGACCGACGGCTGGGCGACGCAGCACAGTATTCCGGTGAACTACGACGGCGCACCGTATCTGTTCACCGTCGACGAGGGCGGTTCGGGCGGAGTCAAACTTATCGATGTCTCCGACCCGGTCCGGCCGGCGATCGCCAATTCGATCAAGCTCGAAATCAACCTTCCCGAAAATCAGGATTCTTCCCTGGCCTCGGCGTCCGGTGGTTCAGCATTTGCCTATGAATCGCACTACTGCGCAGCGGATCGCCCGAACAATCCCGCGGCTCTCGCGTGTGGGTGGATTTCGTCCGGGATCAGGGTCTTCGATGTTCGAGACCCGTTCGACGTCCGGGAAATCGCCTACTACAACCCGCCGGCGAAGACCGGGAACAATCTTGCGTTGACAAACTCACCGCACGCGTTGGCATCGATTCTGGGTGTTCCCATCCTCAGTGCACCGGCGATCGGCCAGTCGATTATCAGTGGGCAATTCGACCCGAACCAAGCCCTCAGCTCGCGGACCGGGATGATCGGGCTAGGCGACATATCCACGGACTGGTGCTTCTCGGCACCGGAGTGGCGTGGCAACAATCTCTGGGTTACGTGCGCCGACAACGGATTCATGGCGTTGCAGCTCGATCCCGACGTCTACTCGCCGCCTGCTGATCAGCACTCGACCGTCGGGTCGTGACGGTGACGCGAGTAGTGCGTATCGCGGCGTTCAGTTCCCTTGCCGTGATGCTGGTTGTGCTCGGTGCGGCACTGCGTCCGCTGATGATCACGGAGCAGTCGACGTCCGCAGAGATTCTGAGCGACAACGAAATCGGGTTTGTTCACGACATGGTGGCGCATCATCAGCAAGCGCTGTTCATCGCCCAGCGACTGAACGTCGATGTCGATCCGGCAGTCGGCAGGCTTGCGCAACAGATCGAGGACACTCAACGGACCGAGATCGGGATGATGCTCGGCTGGCTGAGGCTCGCCGATGTGACCCCGGGTAGTCGCACCCCCATGGAATGGATGCACGAAGCGTCGGCCACCACCGACCTTGCTGCGCACCACGGAGCCCCGACGTCAGCCGCAATTCCCGGCGAGTCACGGATGCCCGGGATGGCGACCATAGCCGAACTCGACGCACTCAGTGCCGCTACGGGGATCGACGCCGAAGTGCTGTTCCTGCAACTGATGGAGCGTCATCACCGCGGCGGGATCATCATGGCCCAAGCGGCTAACGAATTTCTTGCCGATGGCCCGGTCAAACAAACAGCCCGCGACATGATCACCACCCAGGGGCAGGAATCGGGCCTGATGACTCTCATGCTCGCTCAGCGTGGTGCCCAACCTCTCCGGTAATCGACCCGTGAATCCAACAATGAACAGTGTTCATTTGTTCTGGTACGTTCAGCTCCAGGAGCAGGCGTCACCACTGCGTACCGGCACAGATGCAGTGCCGGTGCAGACTCGAGGGAGATTCATCGATGCGAATCGGCATCAGTACACCGGTCGTGAGCGTCATCCCCGGCCGGACGGCAGATTGGGAACTGGACGCGGGGATCGCGGAAATCGCAGAGATTGCACAACATGCCGATCGGCTCGGCTTCCATTTCGTGACATGCAGCGAACACATCGGTATGCCGCCGGGAGTGTGGTCGCCGCAACTGCCGAATGGACGCGGAACGCGCTATTGGGATCCTCTGGCCACCCTGTCATATCTGGCGGGAAAGACCGAGCACCTCCGCCTGGTGACGAATGTTCTGGTTCTCGGCTATCACCATCCTCTCGAGATCGCCAAGCGATACGGGACTCTGGACCAGATGAGCGGCGGCCGCGTTGTTCTGGGCCTGGGGGTCGGGACCGTCGAGGCGGAGTTCAAGGTACTGGGTGTGCCGTTCGAAGGACGTGGCCCGCGTGCCGACGACGCGATGCGCGCACTACGCGCGTCGCTGTCACAGCGGGAACCGGAGTATCACGGCGAGTTCTACGATTTCGACGGATTGGTCATCGATCCCCATGCGATCCAGCCGCGCGTGCCGCTCTGGGTAGGCGGGCACAGTAAACGCGCACTGCGACGGGCCGTGACACTCGGCGACGGGTGGATGCCCGGCGCACCGGACATGGATACCCTCCGGACAATGTTGGCCGGATTTCCGGAGCGTCCGCAGGGCTTCGAGGTGATTTGCGGAGCTGACTCCCTGGACCCGGTTGCTCACCCTGATGAGGTGGAGGAAACGCTGGCCGAGATGGAAGAAGCGGGCGTCACGATGGTCCCGTTCCGGCCGGTTCACCGTTCCTTCGCGCACTATCTGGAACAGCTCGATGCGCTCGCCGTGTTGGAGAACTTCACGCCGCTGTGAGCGCGCGGTGTTCTCGACCGGGCGGTGTTCTCGACCGGGCGATGGGTGTGCGGCCCAACATTCACGTGCCCGCTACCTCTGCGTCCCGGGTGACCAGGCAAGTCCACTGTCTTAAATGTGCCTCCCGGCTCAACCACGTGAAGTGCCGTTGTTAGTTCTACTACAGCAGCGCGTACCCGGGTTTTGTCTGCCGAACGGCATCGCGCAAGATTGAAGGTATGACTGCTGGTGTTGACGACAAGTTCGATGCACTTCTCGTATTGTCGTTCGGCGGTCCCGAAAAACCGGAGGACGTCCGACCCTTTCTCGAAAACGTCACGCGGGGAAGGGGAGTACCACCGGAACGCCTCGACGCGGTCGTGGAGCACTACATGCATTTCGGTGGAGTTTCACCGATCAATGCACTCAATCGAGACCTGATCGAGCGAGTCCGGGGCGAACTGGCAACGGCTGAACTGGACCTTCCGATCTACTTCGGAAACCGCAACTGGCACCCCATGGTCGAGGACACCGTTGCGAAGATGCGCGACGACGGTATCCGCAACGCGGCTGTGTTCGCCACATCCGCTTGGGGTGGTTACTCGGGGTGCCGTCAGTATCACGAGGACATTGTGCGAGCCCGTACTGCGGTGGGGGACGGCGCACCTACCTTGACTAAACTTCGCCAGTATTACGACCATCCATTGGTCATCGGGTCGTTTGCCGACGGCGTCGAGGCTGCGCGCGCGACTCTGCCACAGGCAACTCGCGGCGATGCACGACTGGTCTTCACCGCGCATTCGGTGCCGATTGCCGCAGACAGAAATGCCGGACCGCCCGAGATGGGCGGAAACCTGTACAGCCGTCAGGTTGCTGAAGCCGCGCGTCTGGTCGCCGCGGCGGTCGGTGTCGACGATTTTGATCTTGTGTGGCAGTCACGGTCCGGGCCGCCGCAGGTGCCGTGGCTCGATCCTGATATCTGTGATCATCTGGATGTGTTGTCCACCAAGGACATTCGTGCGGTGATCGTCTGTCCCGTCGGGTTTGTCTCCGACCACCTCGAAGTGGTGTGGGATCTCGATACCGAAGCCAAGGACAAAGCTGCAGAACTCGGAATGGATTTTGTACGGGCGGCGACGCCAGGCCGAGACCCACGTTTTGCTCGGTTGGTGCCGACGCTTATTACCGAACGTCTGGCCGGCGAGCCGCCGCTCCGCCTCGGGGCCGAGCCGCTACTCGGCTCGACCACCAACGGCGTTTCCTGTGCGGTCAACTGTTGTGCAGCAGTGCAGCGGCCCCAGCGTTAGGTCATCTGCAGCGCTAGGCCCATCTGCAACGCTAGGCCCATCTGCAGCGCTAGGCGTTGGGCTGCTTCAGCTTTCCGCACGGCCCGGGCACCGTCGACGTGCTTCGTGAGGTCAGCAGGGTGCTGACGATCGCCTGGTCTTCGGCGCTCAGCGACGGATCGATGTAATTGAGCGCCGGAGCACCCAGTTCACGGACGCGACCGGCGAGGGTTGCGACAAACGACACCTTCTCTTCGTCGCCTCGGTTCACCTCGTGAATCTGGAGGACAGACACCGGGAACTTGCGCAGTGTGACTGGGAGAAAGCGAGCGGCCAGGACCTGGTCGACGTTGAATCCGGCCCAGACTCCCTGATTTGCTTCCACACATTCGGCGTCGGAGTGCGCTGCACTCTCGCCGATGTACTTGCGCGGCGGGACCAACTTCTTGGGGGCAAGCTCGGAGGCGCCCTGCTGCAGGACCGGATAGTCACCGTCCGTGTACATCCACGGCTGGTTTGCCATGGTGATCAGGCGGCCCGCGTCCAAATCGGGTAGGTACCGGGACTTGAGGAGGAAGGCAACGCTGTCGACCGAGATGCCCAACAGTTCGGCGGCCTTCTGACGGCTCATGGCGAAGGTCGGCGTGTTCTTGGGGGCGATCTGGATCAGGTTGACCATGGGAACTCCTGTAGATGTTCAGTTGTTGCGGGCGTGTCGGTACAGCTGACATGACTATTCGGTGATTATCAACCTCTAGCTCGTTTTCATGGCCTAGGTGAGTGTGATGTCACCATCCGAGCTCTCTCAGACGAGGATCGCCGATGCCGAAGTGATGCCCGATCTCGTGAATGACGGTGCGTCGAACCTGCTCGACAACCTCGTCCTCGGTGGAACAGATCGAGCAGATCGATCGGCGATAGATGGTGATGCGGTCGGGCAGTACTCCGGCATACGTGGTTGTTCGCTTCGTGAGCGGAATTCCCTGGTACAAACCGAGGAGTCCGGGTGGGCCTCCTTCGAGTTGAACGGTGACCGCAACGTTGGCCATTTCACCACCGAGTTTGGGTGGCAGCGTGTCCAAGGCGCGTTTGACCATTTCCTCGAACTGAGCGTCGTCGACGTCGATCATCTGCCTATTGTGCGGGTATCGCGTCGCTCCGGGTGTGTCCATCTGGAAACAGTGCAGCGTGCGGCTAAGTTAGTGGAGTGGCCGATGATCTGTACCAGCGTTACGAATTCACGTTTATCGTTCCTTTGCTGACGCACTCGCAGGAACAGATGCTCGCCGACTCCCTGGGTGGACGGGTGGAGGAGCGAAAAGGTCTGCAGTTGTTGACTCTTACTGCGGAGGGTATGCGGGCAGCGACTACCGCGATCACTCTTGTCGACCAACTTGTCGGCTCCGGTGTGCGACCCGAGCGGACTCATCCGGATCTGGTGTCCCGGCAGGACATCGCAGATCGCGCCGGAGTGACGCGGCAAGCCGTCGGGCAGTGGGTGCGAGGAGTGCGGCAAGCGTCGACGCCTTTCCCGGTTCCCTACAACTCGGTGGCAGGGGGCATCTGGTTCTGGGGAGATGTCCTGGCGTGGTTACGCCGCCAGGGGTACGGGCAGGACACCGGTTTGCGTTACCCGTCGTTGGACGAGCACATCCGGATCGACCGGCATATCGCGATCAATCACAAAATCTCGTAAAGCGCACCGGCAAACTATTTGCTTGATAGTAGCTGTTGAAACAAACCGACTGTAGGTATATGGTCCCCAAGTACCTAATTCAACCTATCGGTGCGTCGGTCCTGCTTGGGGGAGCCTGGTCTACGCCGCAGATACCCGAGTATGCAAGCAGGGGAATTCATGGTTTCGACCCCCAGGGCGGTTTCGTCAGCTGTGTCGCTGCAGGTTCCGTCAGTCGACGCAATATTGCCACCAGCAACGTCTAGGCAACGTGCCAGTTGGGTGAATGGGCGACGATTGCGCACCGTCGCGTCTGGCCTGTTCACGCGAAACCGGCCAAGTGAGCCGGCGACGCCGACGCTGACGGTTCTTCTGCTTGTCACCTCGGACAACGGGCTGTCGCAGCGGGCTGCGCTGGTGCTGCGGGAGGCGGGGCATCGGGTGCGGACGGCAGTGGTGTCGGACGCGGAGTCGGCGCTAGCCGCCACTGCGGCCGCCGACTTCGACCTCATCATCTGCCCGTACTTGAAAGCGTATATCCCGGAATCGATTTGGTCTCGGTGGACCACGATCATCATTCATCCCGGCCCGCCGGGGGATCGAGGTCCTTCTTCGCTGGACTGGGCGATCAGCGATGGTGAAAGCAGATGGGGTGTTACGGCATTGGAAGCCCGTGAAGAACTCGACGGTGGACCGGTGTGGGCGTGGCGAACTTTCGACCTGCGCGACGGCGCCCCCAAATCTGCGGTGTACAACGATGCGGTTACCGGCGCTGCGGTGGAATGCATTCAGGAAGTGGTCGACAAGTTCGGAACTGCGGGTTTTGCGCCTCTTGCCTCCGAATCGATACCGCGGCCAGTGGCGTCCGCAACGACGCGGCCGGTGATGAAGCAAGCAGATCGCGCGTTCTCGTGGTCTCAGGACGCACAGAGCGTCGTGCGGGCGATCAATGCGGCTGACGGTTCTCCCGGCGTGAACACCGCGCTGGGACTCGACCGCGTCTTTGTCTACGACGCGCATCTCGACGCGCATGTCGACGCGCCGCCCGGCACCATTCTCGAGTATCACCACGAGGCAATCCGCGTTGCCACCGGCGCCGGCACTGTCTGGATCGGGCAAGCGCGCCGGGTGGATCCAGGGAGTTTCAAGCTCCCGGCGACAGCCGTGGTTCGCCCCGGCACTTTTGTCCCGCAGGTGCAGGTAAGCCGGTACCCAGGTATCGACTACCGCCGGGACGGCGATATCGGATACCTTTCGTTTCGTTGTTACAACGGCGCGATGAGCACTGCGCAGTGCCGACGGTTGACCGATCGGCTGCGCTGGGCTGTCGGGCTCGATACCGAGGTGTTGGTGCTGACTGGTGATTACGCCGGATTCAGCAACGGTATTCACCTCAATGTGATCGAGGCCGCCGCCGATCAGGCCGGTGAGGCGTGGTCGAACATCAAAGCCATCAATGCCGTTGCGAGCGAGATCGTCAATTGCACTGATCAGGTTGTCGTGGCAGCCTTCACCGGCAACGCCGGGGCCGGCGGTGTGATGCTTCCGCTCGGAGCGGACATCGTCGCAGCCCGGGCCGGTGTAGTTCTCAATCCGCACTACGCCACGATGGGGTTGTTCGGTTCGGAACTGCACACCTACACACTCCCGGCCCGAGTTGGCGAGTATCAGGCTCGGCGGCTGCTCTCCGAGTGTCAACCCATCAGCATCACTCATGCCCGACAGATCGGACTTGTCGATGAGATCGGACCGCGTGATCAGATTCTGTTCGAGGCGTGGCTCGACAAGATTGCAGCCGACGTTGTGGTCGGAGATCGGCGGGAGTCGATGCTCGAGCGTAAACGATTGCGGCTCGAACGTGATCCCGTTGAGCCGTACGAGCAGCGCGAGCTCGAAGAAATGAAAAGCGATATGTTCGGCAATCGCAACGGATTCGCGGAGAAACGTCGAAACTTCGTGCTCAAGTTGTGAGGGATGGACGGTTCGCTGACTAGTTTCCGCCTGCCGGGTGGTGCGATGCCACACTCGCCACGGCTGCCGTTCGCGCGGATCGTACCGCGGCCCACAATGGTCGCAACAAGGCCTCCCGGGTCTGCGCAGCGGAGATGCTGGGTGGCTGATTGGTCGAATCATGCTCGGCCACAGTCAAAATCGCGGCAACCTGATCAGCGCTGTCGAGGACGCGCAACGCCCGAGGTGCAAGGGAATCCGGGTAGCGGTGATGCGCCAGGTCGGAGAGTGCTTCGGTAATTGCGGCCCGTGCATCGTCGCCCGGAGTTCCGGTGGGGACGGTCTGTAGCGTCAGCAGTGCCGCAGCGGCATCACGGACGGCTTCGCGCATCGCGTATTCAGCTTCCCCGAGTCCGACGTACTCGGCCGGTCCCGTCACGGTCGGCACGGAGTACACACTCCACCGCAGAACATCGGGACCTTCTGTCACCGGCACCAATCCGATGCCGGCAGATCTCGGACCGCCCACGAGGACACCTTCACCGGCACCTAGGGCGGCGGCCGCGAACCCTGTTCCCGCAGGCAACCCCCGCACGTCTCCGGGTGCCGGCAGCACCAATCGCAGATCTCCCGGCGCGATGTTCCCCGCGCGTCGAAGTACTCGGAGCAACATCGGCGCGCCACCGTCGGTAATGCCCGGCCAGTCGAGTCCGAGAGTCGAAGCGGTTTCCGCGTCAGCGGCACCGATCAGATGCATCGGCGCCCACGCCACGAGCGCATCGATGACGTCGTCCGGGGCACTGTCGCCGGCGAGCCATGATGCTGCCCACACGGTGAGCGTTGCGCTGGGAGAACTCATGACAGAAGAGTTTAGTTCGGCGTGGCAACCTGTGTGCCGTGGGCGTCGTCACCTAGCGTTGTCCTGCGTGAGCGGTGGAAACGGATACGGTGACATCTTCGCGGGCCATGCCCGCACCCAGAAGCGCCAAGTGCCTCAGGTCGCGGCGGAGCGCGACCTCGTCGTCGAGGATGCGGCGACGGGATTCTGCGGCGCGGTCGTCGGTTTCGAGCGCACGTACGACGGTGATTTTGTCAGGCTGGAGGACGGTCGCTCACAGAAGCGACTGTTCGCCATGCGTGAGGCTGCCTTCCTCATCGACGGCGCGCCCGTGACGTTGGTGCGTCCGGCACCGAAGGCGGCGTCGGCAAAGCCGGCGAGGTCCGCGTCCGGTTCGACCCGGGTCGAAGGATTACGTGCTCGCACAGCCCTTCCCAGTCGCATCTGGGTCGAAGGTGTCCACGACGCGGCCCTGGTGGAGCGGGTGTGGGGACATGACCTGCGTGTGGAAGGTGTTGTCGTCGAGCACCTCGAGGGTTTGGACAATCTGGGGGAGCGGCTTGCCGAGTTCGGCCCAGGACCCGGACGACGAGTCGGCGTCCTGGTCGATCACCTGGTAACCGGATCGAAGGAAACGCAGCTGACTCAGGGCCTCGGTCCGAACGTGTTGGTGACGGGCCATCCGTACATCGATGTCTGGGAAGCGGTACGTCCGAAGTCCGTCGGAATCACGGCGTGGCCGAAGATTCCGCGGGGTGAGGATTGGAAGACCGGAATTTGCCGTGAACTCGGCTGGGGCACGCCTCAGGAGGGTTGGCGACGGGTCTACAACTCGGTGGAGAGCTTCCGGGACCTGGAAGCTCCCCTGATAGGCGCAGTCGAGCAGTTGGTCGATTTTGTCACCGAGCCGAACCTGACGTAGGCGCGGCGCAGATCACACTCTCTGGTTAGATGGTGTTGTGGCTGCACTTCTTTGGCTTGTCGGGGCACTTGTGCTCGCCGGCGCGGAAGCACTGGCAGGAGATTTCTTTCTGCTGATGCTCGCCGGTGGGGCGCTCGCTACTGCCGGTGTCAGTTCGGTCACCGATTTTCCCGTGTGGGTCGACGCCATCATGTTCGGCGTGTTTTCGGGAGTGCTCATTCTTGGTGTTCGGCCTTTCCTGTTGCGGCGCTTCGGTACTCCGCCGCCAACTCGGATGGGAATCCAAGCACTCGAAGGTAAACGTGCCGTCGTTCTCGAAGAGGTCGGCGAGCATGCGGGTCAGGTCAAGCTGGATGGTCAGGTGTGGACGGCTCGTCCGCTGGACAGCGCTGACGTGTACCCAGCGGGGACAACGGTGACGGTGATGGAAATCAACGGGGCAACAGCAGTTGTCTGGAGGGGACCGTAAAACATGGCAGCACTGATAGTTCTTGGCGTCTTGATACTTTTTGTGATCGTGGTCGTTGCGAAGTCGGTAGCGCTGGTGCCGCAAGCAGAAGCCGCGGTCATCGAGCGACTCGGCCGATACTCGAAGACCGTGTCGGGTCAGCTCACATTTCTGATCCCGTTCGCGGATCGGGTGCGAGCGAAGGTCGACCTGCGTGAACGCGTGGTGTCGTTTCCGCCGCAGCCGGTGATCACTCAGGACAACCTGACGTTGTCCATCGATACCGTGGTGTATTTCCAGGTCACCAATCCGCAGGCAGCGGTCTACGAAATCAGCAACTACATTGCCGCCGTCGAACAGTTGACCACGACGACACTGCGTAACGTCGTCGGAGGTATGACGCTGGAAGAAACTCTCACCTCGCGTGATTCCATCAACGGTCAGTTGCGTGGCGTGCTCGACGAAGCAACCGGCCGCTGGGGCCTGCGGGTCGCACGCGTGGAACTCAAGAGTATCGATCCGCCGCCGTCGATTCAGGAGTCGATGGAGAAGCAGATGAAGGCTGACCGCGAGAAGCGCGCCATGATTCTCACGGCCGAGGGACACCGCGAAGCGGCGATCAAGACGGCCGAGGGTGCGAAGCAAAGTCAGATCCTGTCGGCCGAAGGCAACAAGCAGGCATCGGTTCTCAACGCCGAGGGTGAGCGTCAATCGCAGATCCTTCGCGCACAAGGTGATCGGGCCGCAAAGTACCTGCAGGCGCAAGGTGAAGCCAAGGCCATCGAGAAGGTTTTTGCCGCCATCAAGTCAGGAAAGCCGACACCGGAACTTCTTGCGTACCAATATCTTCAGACGTTGCCTCAGATGGCGCAGGGTGATGCGAACAAAGTCTGGCTTGTACCAAGCGATTTCGGTGACGCACTCAAGGGCTTCGCAAAAACACTGGGCGCTCCAGGCGACGACGGCGTGTTCCGATACGAACCGCCCACTGCCGAAGAAAACCTGCCCAGCCCTGAGGACGATTCCGACGAGGTAGCGGAATGGTTCGAGACAAAGTCCGACCCGGCCATCGCCGAAGCCGTCCGCGCGGCTGAAATTGCGGCCAGGACTCCGGTAGAGGATCCGGCGGCAGCGGTTCGTTCACAGCGAGAGAGCGCCCCGCAGCCGCCGCAGGGGTTCACCGATCCGGCACTGCCGCCGCCAGGTGAAAGCCAATGGTCCGGACAGTTCCAGCAGCAGGCGGAACCGGGAGACTTCCAGCAGAAGTACCCCTACCAGGACCAACCGCCGGAGGGCGGACCGCGACACTAGCCGCGGACCGGTATCGAGAAATCTTGTCGGACGAAAAGCGCTGATCACGGAACTACGTGATCAGCGCTTTTCCGATTCCGCACACGGCAATCGCCCACAGGACGCTGGCGAAAGTTCCGATGATGAACTGCTCCGAAGCACGGGGTTCGCGCAGTTCGGGATACCGGGCCAACCCCTTGACCGCTAGAACGATCGCGATTCCCTCCGGCCAACCGGCCAAGATCGAGACTGCCACGGCGATGCGCTCGAGGATTCCGATGACGCGGCCGCCGCGCAACGGACCCGCATTGGGTGCTGGGCTGCCGTCGGGTTGGCGCCGTGCGACTTTGAACGTCGCAAGTACCACCGGAGCGCCCGCGGTGGCAGCGGCCAGGACACACAGGACGAGTGTTGCGCCCAGTGCAAAACCCGTCACCGGCATGGTTCGGCTCGCGGCCAATGCCGCAACGCCGAGGGCTGGTAGAGCTACGGTGGCGGACACCCATTCGGGGATCTGGACATGGCCGCCGCTGAGTTTCGGCAACGCCGCCGCAATGAGCGGCGCGGCAGCTGCAACTGCAAGTGCGATCAGTGCCAGAACAACCATGTAGTGCGCCCCTGTCAGTGTGTGGTGCGAGCAGTGTAGGTCTGTGCTCGGACAAGTAGCCGCTGCGCGAGCCGCCGGCCGGCGAGTTCAGCTTGCCAGCCGGCGGTGATCAGGCGTTTCGACATGGCCTGCTTGGTGATTCCGAGTTGTTGAGCCGCGGCGACTTGGCTGAGGCCGTTGTCCGTCAACGCGATGGCCTCGCGTCCGTCGGCAGTTTGGCGAAGGACGATTGTTCCCAGCATGGTCAAGGCGCCGTCGATGTCCGCGGCGAGTTCGGCCAGGTCGCCGTCGGCAGGGGCCTGCTCGACGGCGATACGCGCGGGGGCCTTCTTGGCGCGTTCGACGGCGAGGCGCGCCGCCTCGAATGCCGGACCGCGCCCGGCGCGGGTCTGGGCGGGGAGCGGTTCTTCGACGGGGCCGATTCCGATTCCGATACTCCAGTGTTCGCGACGAAGTAGTTCGAGGACGAGATTCACCAGGAGTTGGGGATCGTCGGTGACTGCTTGAATCTCGTCGCCTGCTGTCCTTTCGAACTGTCGGACAAGGGGAGCGGACGCGAGGTCGCGAAGGACGCTGTCGACACGGTCGACGTCGCGGCGACTACTGCGTTGGTCGACCGTCAGCACGAACATGAGTCAACATTAAGAGGTTGACTTCCATATGTCAATCCTTAGGAGTTGACTTTTGAATATCAACCTTGACAGGTTGACTAGCGGGTGTTTCGTGCAGTTCCACCGACGTCTTGCGGGCGTCGAACAGCAATCCGCCGATGCCGATGGCGATGCACATTCCTGACAGCACAAGCAGGCGCGGGTCGGCTTCGCCGGACAGAGCGTCGCCGAGAACAACGATTCCGATCGTGCCGGGCAGAATCCCCACCACTGTGGCGATCACATACGGCACCAAGCGGATCGACGAAATGCCGCAGCAGTAGTTCACCACCGAGAACGGAACGAACGCGATCAAGCGCAGGGACCCCACGGCCAGCCATCCACGCTTCTCGATCCGCTCGTCCACCCGCCTGATCGTCGGACTCGATATCCGTTGCCACACCACTTCTCGGCCGATGGCGCGGACAAGATAGAGAGCCAGTACGGCACTGACTGTGGTTGCCGCGATCGTGAGCGCAATGCCCGTCGCCGATCCGAACAGCACACCGGCGCTGAGGGTGAAGACCGTCCGAGGGAACGGCGCGACGGTGACCAGCGAATGAACGAGAAAGAACACAAGAGGGAACATCGGTCCGATGGAATCCGCCCACTCCCGGACCTGAGATACCGACGGGTGTGGCGCCAGGAGGGCGGCTCCGAAGAGTGCGAGCACAAGCAGGACTATCGCGATCGATCTTCGGTCCAGCAGGCGCCCCATCACAGGGCACAAGGTTACCGGTGCGGGTGAGGAAACCCGACGTATAAGGCCCGGCCGTCCGGAAACCGGGTGCCCCTACCAGCAAGATGTGATGAAAACCACTACCCTTCGGGTGGGGATGACGTGGAAGGTTCCGTCGGTGGAAACCAACTCGCCGGTAACTCGTAAACACGCTGAACAATCGATAGGTAAGGATTCGGGGCCAGGGGCCCGTCCGCGCTGTACCAGCCGGTAGGGCGGTTGTCGGGCGGCCGTATCAGACCCGTCCTCCGCGAACGTGACGTGATCCTCACGATAAGCACGTTCGGAGGCGGGTTAGCATCACAGCCATAACGAGCAATTCGATGAACAGATCCGATAATCGGTATAACGCTTACGCACAACGAGAGGCAGCGGACACAGTGTCAATAGCTTCAGAAGCCGAGGCTGTCGAGCAGGCATATGCGGAGTGGCAACGCTCCGTCGCCGGAGTGCTCGCCAAGTCCCGCAGAGTCGATGCGGCAGAACTGGGCCCCGAGCCGCAGAAACTGCTCGAAACCGTTACATACGACGGCGTCACTGTCGCACCGCTGTACAGCCCCCGCGACGAACGCCCCGAGCAGACGCTGCCCGGCAGCTTCCCGTACGTCCGCGGCGTCGACGCCCATCGTGACGTCAATGCAGGCTGGTTGGTTTCGGCTCAATTCGGAACCGGTTCCGCTGCAGACACCAACCGGACCATCCTCGACGCGCTCGAGAACGGTGTCAGTGCGATCTGGCTCAAGGCCGGACTCGGCGGAGTGTCCGTCGACGAACTGACCGCAGCGCTCGAGGGTGTGCTTCTCGACCTCGCTCCGCTCACGCTGGACGCCGGAGCCGAGGCAAGCGCCGCCACCCGCGCGATCCTGGCACTTCTCGATGCCCGCGCCGAGTCCGGCGACGGCGTCAGCGATCGCGCCGGCATCCGCGTCAACCTCGGGGCCGCGCCGCTGACAAGTTCGTTCTCCGGCGCAGTCGACGTCGATCTGACGGAAGCTGTCGAACTGGCCGTTGCCGCTGACGCTCGCACCGAAACAGTGCGGGCAATCACCGTCGACGGCACGGCATTCCACAATGCAGGCGCCGGTGACGCCGAGGAGCTCGGAGCAGCAGTCGCAGCTGGTCTCGAATACCTCCGCGCCCTCACCGCAGACGGCAACTTGACCATCGGTGCTGCGTTGTCGCAGTTGGCTTTCCGCTACTCGGCCACCGACGATCAGTTCCAGACCATCGCGAAGTTCCGCGCCGCACGTCTCGTGTGGGCCCGCATCGCGCAGGTATGCGGGGCATCCGACTTCGGTGGAGCACCGCAGCACGCTGTCACCTCCGCCGCGATGATGGCTCAGCGTGATCCCTGGGTGAACATGCTGCGCACCACCCTCGCCGCGTTCGGCGCCGGTGTCGGCGGAGCAGACGCCGTCACCGTTCTCCCGTTCGACGTCGCCCTCGCCGACGGCACCCTCGGTGTCAGCAAGTCGTTCTCCTCACGCATCGCCCGCAACACGCAGCTGCTTCTCCTCGAGGAGTCGCACCTGGGCCGCGTGCTCGATCCGTCGGCAGGCTCCTGGTACGTCGAGGACCTGACGCAGCAGATCGCCGCAACCGCGTGGGAGTTCTTCCAGGAAATCGAAGCTGCCGGTGGATATCTCGCCGCGCTCGAGGCGGGAATCGTCTCCGATCGCATCGCCACCACCAAGGCCAAGCGTGACTCCGACATCGCACACCGCAAGACCACGGTCACCGGTGTCAACGAGTTCCCGAACCTCGGCGAAACGCCGCTGTCCGCCGCAGCCGTCGAGCCCGGCCAGGCCGTTGCCCGCTACGCAGCTGCGTTCGAAGCACTTCGTGACCGCTCGGACGCGTTCCTCGCCGCCGGCGGCGCCCGCCCCACCGCGCTTCTCGCGCCGCTGGGCTCGGTTGCAGAACACAACGTGCGCACCACGTTTGCATCCAACCTGCTCGCTTCGGGTGGTATCGACGCAGTCAACCCCGGCCCACTCGAGGTGGGCGCAGAAGCCATCTCCGCAGCGGTCAAGGCTTCCGGCGCCACCGTCGCCGTGCTGTGTGGCACCGACAAGCGCTACGGCGAGAGCGCAGCAGCAGCCGTCGCCGAGCTTCGCGCCGCCGGTATCACCAAGGTGCTGCTGGCCGGACCGGAAAAGGCCGTCGGCGATGCCGCGGGCGATTCTCGTCCGGACGGATTCCTCACAGCCCGCATCGACGCAGTGTCGGCTCTGACCGAACTGCTCGACTTCATCGAGACGGGAAGCTCCAAGTGACGACACGAGAGGTCAAGCACGTGATCGGCAGTTTCGCCGAGGTCCCACTCGAGGACCCGCAGTCTCCGGCACCCACACCGCCGTCGGTCGAGCAGGCCCAGGCGCTCATCGAAGAGGGTGCCAACGCCAACAACTATGCCGCTGAGCAGGTTGTCTGGTCCACTCCGGAAGGCATCGACGTCAAGCCGGTGTTCACCGGCGCAGACCGCACGGCCGCAGCCGAGTCGGGTTACCCGCTCGACAGCTTCCCGGGCGCAGCCCCGTTCCTGCGTGGTCCGTACCCGACCATGTACGTGAACCAGCCGTGGACCATTCGTCAGTACGCCGGCTTCTCCACCGCCGCCGAGTCGAATGCGTTCTACCGTCGTAACCTCGCGGCCGGCCAGAAGGGCCTGTCGGTCGCCTTCGACCTCGCTACGCACCGCGGCTACGACTCCGACCACCCGCGCGTTGCCGGTGACGTCGGAATGGCCGGTGTCGCAATCGATTCCATCCTCGACATGCGTCAGCTCTTCGACGGAATCGACCTCTCGCAGGTGTCGGTCTCGATGACGATGAACGGCGCTGTGCTGCCGATCCTCGCGCTGTACGTCGCTGCGGCCGGCGAGCAGGGTGTCACCCCGGACAAGCTGGCCGGAACGATCCAGAACGACATCCTCAAAGAGTTCATGGTTCGTAACACCTACATCTATCCGCCCAAGCCTTCGATGCGGATCATTTCGGACATCTTCGCGTACTCCAGCGCGGAAATGCCGAAGTACAACTCCATCTCCATCTCGGGTTACCACATCCAGGAAGCCGGCGCGACCGCCGATCTGGAACTGGCGTACACCCTCGCGGACGGCGTCGAGTACATCCGCGCCGGCCTCGACGCCGGTATGGACATCGACAAGTTCGCACCGCGTCTGTCCTTCTTCTGGGCGATCGGCATGAACTTCTTCATGGAGGTCGCCAAGCTGCGGGCGGGGCGTTTGCTGTGGGCCGAGCTGGTTGCCAAATTCGATCCCAAGAGCGCGAAGTCGCTCTCGCTGCGTACCCACTCGCAGACCTCCGGCTGGTCGCTGACCGCGCAGGACGTCTTCAACAACGTCCCGCGTACCTGCGTCGAAGCCATGGCTGCCACCCAGGGGCACACCCAGTCCCTGCACACCAACGCACTCGACGAAGCGATCGCACTGCCGACCGACTTCTCCGCCCGCATCGCCCGCAATACCCAGCTGCTGCTGCAGCAGGAGTCCGGCACCGTGCGTCCCATCGACCCGTGGGGTGGCTCCTACTACGTCGAATGGCTCACCAACGAACTCGCCAACCGGGCTCGTAAGCACATCGAAGAGGTCGAAGAAGCCGGCGGAATGGCTCAAGCCATCAACGAGGGCATCCCGAAGCTTCGCATCGAGGAAGCTGCGGCTCGCACGCAGGCACGTATCGACTCCGGTCGTCAGCCCTTGGTCGGCGTCAACAAGTACGTTCCCGACGAGGTCGACACCATCGAGGTTCTCAAGGTCGAGAACTCCAAGGTGCGCAAGGAACAGCTCGAGAAGCTGGTTCGCCTTCGCGCAGAACGTGATCCGGTAGCCGTCGAGGCTGCACTCGCCGACCTCACGCGCGCAGCGGCATCCACCGAAGGCGGCATGGAGAACAACCTCCTCGCGCTCGCTGTCGTCGCAGCTCGCGCGATGGCTACCGTCGGCGAGATTTCCGACGCCCTCGAAAAGGTGTACGGACGCCACCAGGCCGAGATCCGCACCATCAGTGGTGTGTACCGCGACGAGGCAGGATCGGTGAGCAACATCAGCAAAGCAATGGAACTGGTCGAGAAGTTCGCCGAGAACGAGGGACGTCGTCCCCGCATCCTCGTTGCGAAGATGGGCCAGGACGGCCACGACCGTGGCCAGAAGGTCATTTCCACGGCCTTCGCGGACATCGGATTCGACGTTGACGTGGGACCGCTGTTCCAGACCCCCGAAGAGGTCGCCAACCAGGCGGCCGACAACGACGTCCACGTAGTCGGTGTGTCGTCGTTGGCAGCCGGACACCTCACCTTGGTGCCGGCATTGCGGGAAGCTCTGGCTGCGGCCGGTCGACCCGACATCATGATCGTCGTCGGCGGCGTCATCCCGCCCGGTGACTTCGACGAGCTCTACGAAGCCGGCGCCGCTGCCATCTTCCCGCCCGGCACCGTCATCGCCGACGCTGCCAGCGGATTGTTGGAGAAGCTGGCCGTTCAATTGGGCCACGATCAGAGCTGAGAAGGGATTCACTGAAGATGGCACGTCCGTCTCTCGACATGCCGACGCCGACGGCTAGGCCATCTGTTGATTCCCTCGCCGAGGCGGTGCGCAACAATCAGCGCGCCGGCCTCGCTCGGGCGATCACCCTCGTCGAGTCCACTCGCGACGATCACCGGGCGCTCGCGCAGCAACTTCTGCTGAAGTTGCTGCCCGAGGCCGGGGGAGCACACCGAATCGGCATCACCGGCGTTCCCGGCGTCGGCAAGTCGACGTTCATCGACGCGCTCGGAATGTACTTGCTGGGCAAGGGACATCGGGTTGCGGTGTTGGCGGTCGATCCGTCGTCCACCCGCACGGGCGGTTCGATTCTCGGTGACAAGACGCGCATGGCTCGGCTCACCGTAGAGCCGAACGCCTACATTCGTCCGTCACCGACGTCCGGCACCCTCGGTGGTGTAGCCAAGGCGACCCGCGAAACGATCGTGCTTCTCGAAGCGGCCGGTTTCGACGTCATCCTCGTGGAGACTGTCGGTGTCGGGCAGTCCGAGGTCACCGTCGCGAACATGGTGGACTGCTTCACCTTCTTGACCCTCGCTCGTACGGGCGATCAGTTGCAGGGGATCAAGAAGGGCGTACTCGAACTCGCGGATCTCGTCGCGGTCAACAAGGCCGACGGCAAGCACGAGCGCGAAGCGAAGGGCGCTGCCCGCGAACTGGCCGGAGCACTTCGTCTGATCTACCCGCACGACGCCATTTGGAAGCCGCCTGTCATCACGATGAGCGGCCTCGAGGGAGTAGGTCTGGACGAGTTCTGGGGAACTGTCACCAAGCACCGCGAGGTGCTCACCGAGGCCGGGCAGTTCGAGGAGAAGCGTCGACAGCAACAGGTCGACTGGACCTGGACGATGGTGAACGACCAACTGCTTCGCCGACTTTCGAGCAACGATCGTGTTCGGGAGATCCGCACCGATGTCGAGCAGAGCGTACGCGAGGGTTCGTTGACGGCCGCGTTGGCCGCTCAGCGGATTCTGGACGCATTCGACGGAAGCGACAAGTAGCACTACAGGGTTCAGAAAAGGCACGGTCGTTGCATCTCATCGATATCGAGGAGATACAACGACCGTGCCTTTTCAGTTTCGACCCTCAGATCAACTGCAGTGCATGTGCTTGTGCTATCGCCTCGTCGCGAGTGTGTGCTCCGAGTTTCTTGTACAGGGAACGCAATTGAGACTTGATCGTGTTGGTGGAGAGATGAAGTTCCCTCGACATCGACACTGAGGTCATTCCGAGGGCAAGCAGTGCGAGGACCCGTTGTTCCCCACCCGTCAGGGTGACAATGTGCACGGATTTCGGAAATGATTCCGGAGTAACGACTTTCATGAACTCCGCGAGTGCACTGGACCGCGTGGATGCGGCTGCCTCCAGCGCGGCGATGTCTTCCGCGGCGATGGTCGCGAAAGGGCGCAGTAATCCGGTCTGGTCTGCGACAGCGCAGGCCTTGGACCACGCATTGATTGCATGACGCTGCTCACCGAGTTCCGAATGCGCAACTGCCTGAACCAGAAGGGATTCCATCTGTGCGCGCGGATAAGGCTCGCCGTCCCACTGGTACTGATGGCACAGGGTGATTGCGGACTTGTTCTGGCCCATACGTTGTCGGACGCGTGCGACCGACACCAGGGTCCACGGGTTGCTTTCAGGATCGATGATGCTCTCTGCCAGTACTGCTGCCTTGTTTCCTTCGCGGAGGGCCAGGAGTAGATCGATCTCGGTGGAGCGCATCAACGGCCCCGCCATGGACGTCGGATTGCACTGGCTGGGGTGGGCGGAGACTGTTCGACGTAGCAGGGACAACGCCGAGAACGCGTCGGTGTTGCTGAGGGCGAATTGGCTCCGCGCGTAGACGGTGAACGCCCAGAATTCGTCCGCATAAAGTGCGTCGTTCTCGGCAGGGAGTCCGAGTTCGGTCAGCGCCCGTTCGGCACCCGCGAAATCGAGCGAATCGAGCGATGTCAGGGCACATGCCGTCAATCCCGCAACCTTGACCTGGGACTGCATCGTGATCTCGATGTTCCGATGTTGCTCCTCGAGGTCCGACCATTTCCGTGCCCGGTGTAGTTCGCCGACCATCGCCCAGTTCAACGCCGCGGTACCGGCGGCGCTTCGCGCGATGTAACCGATTTTCTGTGAACTCGCACCCCAGTAAGCCATTCGAGCCAGGCTTGTCGACTCGACAAGCCGGCCGTTCAGCTGGAAAGTGATCGCCCATTGCGCTCGCATGGTGGAAAGCTGGGCGCTGATGTCGTGCCGATCGGATTCCTCGATGATGCGGCTCAGCTCGATCAGGCGCACAGTGACGTCGACTGCGCGTTTGTATTCTCCGGCATGGATGAGCATCAATGCCTGAATGCAACCAATGGTCAGAGCTGACACAGCCTCGGCGCTCGCTCCGAGTTCACGTAGTCCCTCGGTCGATTCAGGTAGTGAGAACCCGAAAGTCACCTGCTCGTCGGGATGTTGCAGGTACAGGTTTCGGGCGGCCCGGAAACTCGAGTGCTTGGCGGTGGACTCGGGCGGAATCTGTTGGAAGGCAGAGCGCACCAACTCGAGATTGTCCGCGATCATTGTTGCCCAGTGCTTGTCGAGAATGTCGACTGCCAGTGGCCAGTCCTGTGCCTCGAGTGCATAGTCGAGTGCCGATGCGTGTTCTCCGGCATCGAGTTGTGCGCGCGACAGTGAGGACAAGCGGCCAGCCGGGTGACTTCCCCCGGCGGGATGGGACGCCAGGATGGATTGGCGGATCGCCGGTGCCAATCTCCAGGTTTCCACGACCTCGGTGTCGACATACGAGAGAATCCCGGCCGCTTCGAGTGCAATGAGTCGATCCCGAACCTGCTGAGGGGATTCGTCGGATTCCAGCAAGTATGTGACCGTATCAACGGTGAGTTCACGGGCCGGCGCCGTAGCGACGAGGAGATCGTATTGTCCAACCACGTGCGCCTCGGCCGCGATACATTCCTGGGTGTAGTGCTGGATTACTCGTCGCAGGTTATGCCCGAGAAGATGTTCGCGTCGACCGTCCGTCGGAAGGTTTTTGAGAACCGATATCGAGCGGCGTACCAGGCCTGGCAATCCGCCGGTCATCGAGTGAATAGTTTCGATGTCGCCGGGAACAATATATGCACCGGATCCTTCGAGCACGCTGGTCGCGTCCTTCATGGTGTACAGAAGGTCGTGTGCGCTGATTGATTCCTGATCGATATCGAGTAAATGTGGTTCGGGAAACATCGTGCGACCCGTCAACGTCACGACGAGATTGACATTCTGGCAATATTTGACGAGGTCGGCGAGGCTTTCGTCCAACCTGCCGTCCACCTTGTCCGGCCTGATCAATACGAGAATGACCGAGCGCGAATTGTCGCGGAGTATGCGAACTATCGCAGTGAATGGATCTTGCGCCGGATCGATCACAGTATTCGGAAATACTCTTTCGGCACTGAGGAACTGTTGCAGCACGTGTGCCCAGTATTCACGGGACGTCATGACGGGAGCGGGCTCCGGGACCACGACGGAAATGTGCTCGGATGTGTGAATGGTGCGTAACCACGAGGCGACGAGGGTTGATTTCCCGTAGCCGATCGGCGCGCGGATAATGGTCAGGGCAGCATGGTTGTCGAGTTTCGTGAATTGCGTACGGTGTGAAATGGACTCGGGGTAGGCACGCCGGTCGGGAATAGACGACCAATTGTGGCGGTCCTTACCGATCACCAGAGCGGACTCCTTCTACCGGCAGCACTCGCGCCATGCGAACGGTTTGTCGTTTACTACCGTTTGTACTGAAGGATCTTAACCGGTCCTGGAATTTTCGCCCTCGACTTCACTCGCCGAGCCCAATTCCTGACTTATCGCTTCTCGGGTGCGACGGTCGGCTCGGTGATTTCTTTCTCGACGGCCAGTTCGATACCGGCGAATTCGCCTTGCGCTTCGGCGGCGGTGAGCCTGGATCGCTGCCACGCATAAACCAGCAGCGCGGCCCAGGCTCCCACGATTGCCACATATCCGAGCACGGTGACAGCGCCGGTGATGTCGAATGACTTGAACAGTTTCTGGGTGTTGGTCAGCACGATCACACCGCCGACAGCGGTGCCGAGCAAGGTGGCGGGTACGCGGCTGACCAGCCAGGCAGCGGCTGGAGCCGCGATGATTCCGCCCAGGGCCAGACCAGCGACAACCAGTAGATTTCCGGCTGATTCGCGGCCCAGCCCGACGAGGAAGCCCAACGACGCTGCTGATGCGACCAAGAACTCAGACGCACTGACCGACCCGATCACCGTGCGCGGAGCAGTTTTGCCGCGCGAGAGCAGCGTACTGGTCGTGATAGGACCCCAACCGCCGCCGCCGGAGGCGTCGATGAATCCTCCGAACAGGCCAAGGGGTGAGAGGAACCGTGCGGTGTGCGGTGTGCTGCGGGCATGCGCGGTGGCCGGGGGTCGGACTGAGAAGCGTAGTGCTACATACACACCGATCGCGACAAGGATGGTCGCTGTGATCGGGACCGCTGCCTCGGTGGACAGGCCGGACAGCACTGTAGCGCCGACGAATGCACCGACCGCACCGGGAACGCCGAGTTTTGCGACCAACTTCCAGTCGATGTTCTGGAACTTCCAGTGCGACAGACCCGACGCCAAGGTGGTTCCGACCTCGGCGAGGTGCACGGCGGCACTGGCCTGCGCGGGCCCGAGCCCGCCGATCATCAGCAGCGTGGTTGCGGTGACACCGAACGCCATTCCGAGCGCGCCGTCGACAAGTTGAGCGCCGACACCGACAAGTGTGAACAACAGCAGGTTGAACATGAGAAGACAGACTCCGAGCGAAGAAGCGACAAAGTCAGGGGTGCAGGCAGCGAGAAATCGCCGCTCAGCAACACGCCTGATCGAAGCATGCGCTACGACGAGTGGGCCAGAACGCCATCAATCCGAGCGCGAATGCCGGTGAGGCATCGGAGCTGGAATTCTGCACGTTGGGGTCCTTTTATCTCGTTTGTGGGTTCTGTTCCTTGCGAGCATAACCATTGACAGCGAGATTCAACCCACCGCGCGCGCGAACCGTCCCACTCGTTGGACAAGCTCGTCGAAGAACTTCACCGGATCAGTGCTCACCACGATGTCTGCATTGGGATCACGTTTCCAGTGTCCGACCCAATCGGCAACGGTAGTTCCGATCAGAAGTGGGCTCTCGGTTTCGACGTCCACGGTTGCCGGCCTCAGGACGCCCAGCGCTGGGTTCAGTGCGATCGCGGCAGCAAACGGGTCGTGCATGTGGGCGAGGAAGCCCTGGTCGTACTCCCGGTGGAATTCCATGTAGAACCGGATCGCGTCGGACAGATGCCGGATGACGCTGTTCGACGCCGCACTACGAACGTCGGGTCCGTCGTCGGGAGAAATGATCTCGTCCGGGGTGCTCCCTGCCGCTTCGGCAAGCCGGCGGACGTGTTCGGGGAACATCTCGATCGACTCGGTGACGTTGAGGCCACAAATGATCGGGCGCCGGTGCGCGGGGACAACAGAAAACGCGTCGAACACTTCCTTGGCGGCGTGAGGGTCGACGGAGACGTTCCATTCGGCGGTGGGCGTCGTGTTTCCGGGGTAGTTGAACGAACCGCCCATGACGACCAGTCGATTCAGCAGACGTGGAAGGTCTGGTTCGATCCGGATCGCGAGCGCCAGATTCGTCAGGGGACCGGTCACCAGCCCTGTGATCTGACCGGGATATTCGCGAACCAGGTCCACCCACAGTTCGGTGGCAGTGCGTACCGACAACTCTCGCCCGGAATCGGGGAGTACCGCGTGACCTATGCCTTGCGGTCCGTGGGTTTCCTCGGTGGTCCGCAACGGGATCACCAACGGCACGGTGGCGCCTAAGGCAACCTCGATATCCGGGGCTCCGCACAGTGCCAGCCAGTTGAGATTGTTGGCCGCGACCTGTTCCACGGGAACATTTCCCGCGGTGCTCGCGATCCCGAGGATCTCGGCTTCGGGGCTGGCCAGCAAGTACAGCAGAGCCAACGAGTCGTCGATGCCGGTGTCGACGTCGACAATCAGCTTGTGACGGTTACTCATCCGTTGCCGCCACGGTCGTGGGCGAGTTCAGGACGGGAAAGTTCACGGATCGCGCAATGAAGCATTTGGCATGAGCGGGACCGTGCAGAGCCTCCGCCTTGTCGACCATCGACGCGTCGGCCACCAAAACCGTTGGGTGCAAGGTTACTTCGATGAACTGGCCATCACCGTCGGCCTCCTCGATCATCGTCCCGACCGGCTGATCCGTGTAATCGAGCACGACGACGCCGGCAGCGGCGGCCAGCCCGAGGTACCAGAGCATGTGGCACTGTGCGAGCGACGCGACCAGCATTTCTTCGGGATTCCACCGCTCCGGGTCGCCGCGAAAAGCGGGGTCGGAACTCCCCAGAAGTTCGGGTTTGCCTGCAGCCGAAACGGAATGGTCCCGCGAATACGCTTGTGAGCTGGAGGTTCCGGTTCCCAGATCGCCAGTCCACTGCAGATCCAGGGTGTAGGTATGCGACTTCACATGTCCATCTTGCCTTGTATGCGTCACTATCTCAGCGCACCCACGCGGCAACGTCCTTGCCCCACTTCTGCGCCGGCGCCGGGTAGTCGTCGAACTGGGCCAGCGCAGGTCGCGCAGTGGTGACTTCGCCATGTGTGACAACAACATCTGGCCCTGGTGCCTTGGCAGGTTCAGGCTGCACGGTTCGGCCCGGAGCATCGAGCAGTCGTACCCCGGTTCGAGCCAGTGCCACGTCGACGTCGCGACCGTTTCCGTCCTGCCTCTGCAAGGTCAGAGCGTCCACGATGCCGGCAGCCAGGAAGTATCCCGTGGCGTGGTCGAGTGCCTGGGCGGGGAGCGCGCCGGGCTTGTTACCACCTTCGAGGAACGAGATCCCCGACGCGGCCTGCACGATCGAGTCGAATCCGCGTCGATCTGCCCAGGGGCCGTCCCAGCCCCACGCGCTGACCCGTCCGTGAATCAGGTGGGCAGGGAGTTCTCGCCCGATGAGTGCTTCGAGGGCGCCCGGGCGGTACCCGGTCACCAGGACATCCGCGCTGTCGAGAAGTTCGCGGAAACGTACGGCACCTTCGGAGCTCCCGAGGTTGAGAAGTGCCGATCGCTTTCCTTGCCCGGTATCGAGGTGCTGCCATTCGATTTCCGGCATGCTCGGCGGATCAATACGCAGTACATCAGCGCCGAGTAGCGCCAAAGCACGTGTTGCGACCGGTCCGGCAATAACGCGGGTGAGGTCCAGAACGCGCAATCGAGTCGAACGCGTGGGTGTTCCTTCGCTCTCGCGCACTCGGACGGATACGAGCGGAGCCGACCGCGCCGTGGCGTACTGCTCGCTCAGGCGCCATTCGTTCTCGGTACGGACGCGAACGGCAATGGCGCCGACATCGGCGGCACGCTGTTCGATCTCGATGGCATCGAACTCGGATATCCGTTGCACTACATTGTCTTTGGTTGCACTGGAATCCAGGTCGAGGAAAGACAGCAGTCGGTCGCGATGGTGCGGGTAGTTGCCGTGGGTGCGCACCCAGCCGTCGCGGGCGGCAAAGAAGCCCGAGTACGCCGAGAACGCGTCGACGGGTTGCCCGCCTATCCGCAGGAGTCGGTCGCTGGAGAAGGATGCGGCGATGCGTTCGGGATCGAGAGGCCACTGCGTGCGATCAAGCAGTTGCGAGCGCTCTATCGCCGACGCGAAGGCAGCCACCGAACCGGCAGCGAGGTCGAAGACCGGCAGATGAGCGGAGAGGTAACCTCCGGACTCGGGACACGTGATCGAAGCGTGAACGTGCGCTCCGACGTCGCGCTGGTACTCGTCCAGATAGAACCCGTAGCCGTGCTCCATGCGATGCCTTTCGGGCGGTCAGTGCCCGAGTAGATCCCGGCACCGTTCGGCCAGCGTAGCGCGGAGCGGGGCAGCCCTCTCCGCCAACTGCTGTTGCTGCCGAACGTATTCGGCACGGCCGGCGGGAGTTTCGATGGCAATGGGGGAGTACCCGTATTCGCGCAGGTCGTAGGGACTGGCACGCA
This sequence comes from Rhodococcus sp. NPDC056743, assembly GCF_042790355.1. Taxonomy (NCBI): domain Bacteria; kingdom Bacillati; phylum Actinomycetota; class Actinomycetes; order Mycobacteriales; family Nocardiaceae; genus Rhodococcus; species Rhodococcus sp. NPDC056743. The sequence continues at coordinate 325,023 of NZ_JBHTZI010000003.1, forward strand.
TGTCGAGTTCACGCGCCAAGAGTGCGTGCTCGAAGCACGCCATCACCAGATCGGAATCGACGAGCGGCAGTAGTTTGAAGCTCCATTTGTAGAGATCCATCCCGGCATGCAGGCATCCAGGCTGCTCGTAATCGATCTGCGTGTCGCGGATCAGATTCAGGGCATTCTTCGGAGCCGCGTCCGGTGTGAAGAAACGGAACGCGTCGTAGTGAGTGCATTTGAGGGGCAAGGATTCCACTACAGCGTCGGTGCCCGCGGATCCCAGCCGTAGCGGAACCGACTGATGACGGATCGCTTCCTCGTCGCCGCGGTACACCATCGCCCACTCGTGCAAACCGAAGCAACCGAGCACAGCGGGGCGAGAGGACGTCTGGTCCAGCAGCTTTCCTACGAACTCGACAGTGTGCCGTCGACGGTCGAGCACGGAAGGATCGACGCTCGCGTAACCGGATTCGTCGACGCGGTACCCCGAGAACTCGGCGTACTCGGATGCGCCTTCCAATGCGACGCTGTACCCGGGGTGCCAGCGTCGGAGCTGCGCCGGTTTGAAGTTGTAGTAAGTGAACAGGAAGTCGTGTACCGGGTGAGTGATACCGGCGCTACGACGCGCCCGGTGCGGCCCGACAAGCTGCTCCACTTTCTCGAAGTGAAGTGCTTGCCGAGCCGTCCACTCGCTGCGGCTGAGCGCGAGTGTTTCCACCGAACGTGTCATGGATCAGTTGTTCCGCTGTCCCGGAACTGCGTCGGTTCCGCGGTGCGTGCCGTCGCGGACGGTGCCGACGTACTCCTCGAGGAGATCCTCCAGTGCGACGATGCCGATGACAACGCCGTCGGCGTCGGTGACGGCACCGAGATGCGAGCTGGCGCGTCGCAGGCCTGCCAATGCCTCGGCGAGTGGCGTGCTGAGCGGAACAACCGGCAACGGACGAATATCCGACGTGGGCACGACGGTATCCGGCCCCGCAGCTTCGTCGAGAACCTCGTCGAGCACGTCCTTGAGGTGCACGTATCCGGCCAGAGTGCCGTCGGCAGCCCGGACGGGGTAGCGCGAGTAGCCGGTTTCGATGACGGCCCGCTCGATGTCGCCCAGCGTGGTGCCGGTCGGAGTGAGCGGGATGGTCCGCACTTTGTCGAGCGTGATCAGAACTTCAGACACCGTGCGGTCGGTCGATTCGAGGGCCTGCTTCAACCGTCGGTGCTCTTCGGCGTCGATGAGTCCTTCGGATCGGGATTCACCGATCATCGCGGACAATTCCACCGCCGAGACCGTGACGTCGAGCTCGTCCTTCGGTTCGACTCGCAGCAGACGCAGAATCCCGTTCGCGCACACGTTGTAGAACGCGATGATCGGGCGCGCGATCTTGATGAACCCGAGATGGATCGGCACGAGCAGCATCGCCGTCTTCTCCGGCCCGGCCAGCGCGATGTTCTTGGGCACCATCTCACCGAGCAGGATGTGCAGCACAACCACGAGCGACAGCGCGATCGCAAACGAAATCGGGTGCAGTAATCCGTCGGGCAGGCCGACGGCTTCCATCGGCACCTCGAGAAGATGCGCGATGGCGGGCTCGGCGACCTTACCGAGGAGGATCGAACAGATCGTGATGCCGAGCTGCGCGGCAGCGAGCATCAGCGACAGGTTCTCGCCGGCTTTGATGACGGTGAGTGCCCGCTTCTTGCCCTGGGCGACCAACGCTTCGAGTCGGTCGCGGCGAGCAGAAATCAGCGCGAATTCCGCGCCGACAAAAAATGCGTTGCCTGCTAGCAGTACAACGGTGAGGAGAACGCCGAGAAGGTTATTCATCGTCGGACTCCTTCGTGCGTTCTGCTGATTCGGGTTCGACATCTGCCGGTACCGGGGTGATGGTTACTCGGTCGATACGACGGCCGTCCATCGACGTGACTCGCGCAATCCACTTGCCGCGGTGATCGCCGGACGCGTCGACGTCGGGCAATTCCACCTCGTCTCCCTCATCGGGGATGCGCCCCAATTCGGTGAGCACCAACCCGCCGAGGGTGTCGTAGTCGCCTTCGGGTGCGGTGTACCCCGTAGCGGAGGTGACTTCGTCGATGCGCAGGAGTCCGGAGCAGGACCACCCGTCGCCGGCGCGCTGGACGTCGAGTTCGGGTTCGTCGTGCTCGTCGCGCACGTCGCCCACGATTTCCTCGATGAGGTCTTCCATGGTGACGAGGCCTGCGGTTCCGCCGTATTCGTCGACCACGAGTGCGACCTGCATGCCGTCGGAGCGGATGCGTTCCATGACAGCGTCACCGTCGAGGCTCGACGGGACTACCGGTACGCGCTGGGCGAGGCTGTCGACTCGCGTCGTACGCCTGCGGTCGGCCGGAACCGTGAACGCGTGTTTGATGTGAACAACTCCGACGGTGTCGTCGAGGTCGCCGCGGACAACGGGGAACCGTGAGTAGCCGGTGCGGGACGCCGTCACGATCAGGTCTGCGACGGTATCGGACAACTCGAGTGATTCGATCTTCACTCGCGGCGTCATGAGTTCTTCCGCTGTGCGGTCGCCGAACTGCAACGACCGGTTGACCAGAAGCGCAGTGCCCTCGTCGATGGAACCGCGCTGCGCCGACGTGCGGACCAGCGAGCCGAGTTCCTGGGGGGACCGCGCCGAACGCAGTTCCTCGGCAGGTTCGATGCCGAGGCGCCGCACGATCCAGTTGGCGGTTCCGTTGAGCCCGTTGATCGCCCACTTGAAGATGAGTGAGAAACCGGCCTGCATTCCGGCGGTGGCGCGGGCTGTCGGCATCGGCTTGGAAATTGCCAGGTTCTTGGGGACCAGCTCACCGAAGATCATCGAGAACGACGTCGCGATAACCAGGGCGAGGATCAAAGACGTTGTGGACGCTGCCGATTCGCTCAGGCCGACGGCTTTCATGACCGGGGTGATGAACCGGGCGAGAACAGGCTCGGCGAGGTAACCGGTGATGAGTGTCGTGATCGTGATGCCGAGCTGCGCGCCGGACAGCTGAAACGAGAGCGTCTTGTGCGCGTGCTGGACCTGACGGGAACGGAGGTCACCGTCACGGGCAGCTTCGTCGACGGTGCTGCGCTCGAGCGCAGTGAGTGAGAATTCTGCCGCCACGAAGAGGGCGGTACCTGCGGTCAGTGCGATGAAGCCGAGCAGACTGAGAATGGTGAATGCGATATCCATCGATCATCGCCACCCAAGTGGAGAGCTGAGTGCGCCGGGTTTGTCTCCCGGCTCGCTAGAGGAGCCCTCCGAACCAGCGGAATCGGACGATTCCTCGGATAAAACGACGGGTGTTGCGCCGGATAAGTGTGTGGGTGCCTCGGGCACCGGGTTCCTCTCGTCGGGCCGAAGACTTCTCGGCTCTAGCGGACTCGGTCGGGTTGCCGATTGGCACCCGACCGAGTTTTCATTTGTTGTTTCCAGGTTCGATGATACCGGCGAGTGCCCGCGTATTGGGAGCCGAGCACCCGCCGTTCGTCACAATTGCCGATTCACCAACCGATGGGGAGGGGCCGTCCCTCGGCAAAACCGGCAGCAGACTGCACACCGAGAACTGCCTTGTCGTGCAGTTCCTCCAGTGAACGTGCACCGGCATACGTGCAGGTACTGCGCACACCGGAACAGATCTGGTCGATCAGATCCTCGACGCCGGGACGCTCGGGATCGAGTCGCATTCGTGAACTCGAGATGCCCTCCTCGAACAATCCCTTCCGGGCGCGATCAAAAGCCGTTTCGGTGGCAGTGCGCGCGGCCACCGCACGCTTCGACGCCATCCCGAAGCTCTCTTTGTACGCGTTGCCGGCCTGATCGACCTTGAGGTCGCCCGGCGACTCGTACGTGCCGGCAAACCACGAGCCGATCATCACGTTCGACGCACCCGCAGCCAGAGCAAGTGCAACGTCGCGCGGATGCCGCACTCCGCCGTCGGCCCACACGTGCTTACCCAATTCGCGTGCTGCCGCGGCACATTCGGCAACGGCCGAGAATTGCGGTCGGCCGACACCCGTCATCATGCGTGTCGTGCACATAGCGCCGGGTCCGACGCCGACCTTGACGATGTCGGCGCCTGCGGCGATGAGATCGCGGGTGCCCTGCGCGGAGACCACGTTGCCTGCCACCAACGGCACACCGAGATCCAGAGCTTTGAGTGTGGTCAGGGCGTCGATCATGCGCTGCTGATGCCCGTGGGCGGTATCGACCACAATGACGTCCGCGCCGGCATCGACCAGCGCTTTGGCCTTGGCACCCACATCGCCGTTGACGCCGACCGCCGCAGCAACGCGCAGAGCGCCGTTGGCATCTACCGCTGGGTCGTAGATTCCGGCACGAATCGCGCCGGTGCGAGTCAGAACCCCGGCTAGGGTGCCGTCCTCGTTGACGATGACGGCAAGCGGATCATGCTTGGTTTCGAGCAGTTCGAACACCTCACGCGGTGTTGCGGTGACCGGGGCGGTGACGAAGTCGGTGATCGCCACAGTACGGAGGCGAGTGAACCTGTCGACGTCCGCGCAGGCCGCTTCGGTGACAACACCGAGGGGCTTGCCGTCCTCGACGACCACCACTGCGCCGTGCGCGCGTTTGGGCAGCAGGGCCAACGCGTCGGAGACAGCGTCCTCCGGGCTCAAGGTCACCGGAGTGTCGGCCACGAGATGACGGCTCTTCACGAATGCCACGGTCTCGGCCACAGCTTCGGTGGGGACGTCCTGCGGAATGATCACCAGCCCGCCGCGCCGTGCGACAGTTTCGGCCATTCTGCGACCGGCCACTGCGGTCATGTTGGCGACCACGACGGGAATGGTGGTACCCGAGCCGTCGGCGGAGGCAAGATCGACGTCGAACCGGGACGTCACGTCAGTCCGGTTGGGGACGAGGAAGACATCGTCGTAGGTCAGGTCGTATGGGGGGCGTTGCCCTTCGAGGAACTGCACGTTTCACGAGCTTACCGGCGAAGGCGCAGTTACGCCGATCGTTTCGCGTCCTTGCGACCGCGAGAGCGCGATTGTCGTGACGATCATGACGGCGACGGCGCAACCGATGACAACAATCCCGAGGCCCTCGACGCGTAGTCGCTCGTCGAGAACCGTCATGCCGAGGAAGACCGCCGCGATGGGTTCGCCGATGGTCAACGCCGGCAACGACGCAGACAACGGACCCACCTGGAACGCGCGTTGCTGGACGTAGACGCCGATGGCCCCCGACGCGATGAGCGCCCAGGTCTGCCAGGCACTCACGACGCTGACGAACCCGTCCCCGAGTAGATCGGTGACGTACTTCGTGAACGCCACGGCGATACCGTAGAAGACGCCCGCCGCGGCGCCGAGAAGCAGTGCACGCCAGCCTGCGTCGAGTTTGGACAAGCCGCCGATGGTCGCAACGACGGCGACGCCGACCGTGATCGTCAAAGGCACGGCCCAGTCCGACCACGGTGCATTGCTGTCGCCCTCGGTGGGATCACCGACAACGAGAAATACAGCCAAGGCAATGGCAAGCATGACCGCAAACGTCCAGGCGGTCCGTGTGATCCGGATGCCCGAGAACTTTGCCGACAGCGGCAGCGCGAACAACAACGACGACACGATCAACGGCTGCACCACCAGCACCGAACCGAGTGCCAGCGCGAGCGCCTGCATGACGTAACCACCGCCGTCGCCGATCAGACCGGCCCACCACCGCGGACTGCGGATCAACGACGCGACCAGCGCTCCGCCCTCGGGTACCGACGACGCGGCCCGCTGTTGAGCAACCGACGCGCACGCGAAGAGCAATGCGGCAGCGAGTGCGCAGATGATCGAGATCAGTGGAAGATCGCCCATAGATCTCAGTGTGCGCGTTTGCCTCCGGCTTTTCCGGCAGACGGGCGACCGGAATTGGGTTTACCTGTTCCGCGGCGCGGCGTGAGTCCCTTGGATGCGAGGCGCTCCGAACGCGTCGGGACGGGAGTACCGTCGGCGCGGATCTTCTTCACCGTCTTGGGATCGGTGACCCGGCGCGAAGCAACAGCGCGCTTGTCTCCGTCTTTCTTCATCCGGCCACCTGCTGCCGTGCGGCCCGCGGTGTCGTGTTCCTGCCGCCCACGCTTGGCCGTATGCGTGACCTCGACGCTCGTGTCGGGCGCTGCGACGGGGATCCCTGTCGGTTCCATGGCACCTGTGATGCGGGTGAGCTCCAGATCGTCGGGACGGACCCGAACACTGTGGACTTTCACGCCGGCTGCCTTGGTCAGCTTCTCGACAACCGCGCGTTCTTCATCGGTGACGATGGTGACAACAACACCTGATTCACCGGCGCGGGCGGTACGGCCGGCGCGGTGCAGGTAATCCTTGGCCTCCGCAGGCGGATCGACATGGACGACCAGCGTCACGTCGTCGACATGGATACCGCGGGCCGCGACGTCTGTGGCGACCAGGACCGGCGTCGTGCCGTCGGAGAACGAGGCGAGGGTCTTGGTCCGGTTGTTCTGCGTCTTCCCGCCGTGCAGAGCGCCGGCGGAGACACCGATCAAATGCAGTTGCTGCGCAAGACGATCCACTCCGTGCTTGGTCTTGACGAACATGATGGTGCGCCCCGCCCGCGAAGCGATATGTGCGACAACGGATCTCTTGTCCACCTGGTCCACGAAGAGCAGGTGATGTTCCATCGTGGAGACCGTCGCAACCGGGGGAGCGGTGGCATGTGACGCCGGGTTGCGCAGGTAACCCGCGACCAAATCGTCGACTTTTCCATCCAGTGTCGCCGAAAAGAGAAGGCGCTGACCATCTTTCGGGGTCGTGTCGAGAATCTTGGCAACCTCGTCGATGAAGCCCATGTCCGCCATGTGGTCGGCTTCGTCGATCGTGGTGATCATGACGTCGTCGAGAATCACCGATTTCTGATCGAGCAGATCGAGCAACCGGCCCGGCGTGGCGATCAGCAGATCGACGCCGCGAGCCAGAATGTCGGCCTGACGCTTGATCGGGACACCGCCGACCGCGCTCGCAACGCGCAAGCCCACCTCGGTGGCCGCGTCGTCGAGCGCTTTGTGAATCTGAATTGCCAGTTCGCGGGTGGGCGCGAGCACCAATCCGCGCGGGCGATTCCGGGTGCTTGCGCCGCCCTTGAGACGCACCAGCATCGGAAGCCCGAAGGCCAGGGTCTTGCCGGAACCCGTCGCGCCGCGGCCGAGAACGTCGCGGCCTGCCAGCACATCGGGGATGGTGGCTGCCTGGATGGGGAACGGAGCATCAATCCCGTGCCGGCGCAGTGCGTGCACCATCACAGCAGGGATTCCGAGGTCGATGAACGAGCGCCCTTCGGTAGATGTGGGCGAGTCGATCGTCGATTTCGGCATTTGTCCAGGCTACCGGGTATCGGCAGACGCAGGTGACCGCGTCTGCCGATACCGGGTGTGAATCAGGCCTCGATTTCGCTACGGTCACCGCTCCACAGCGTGTGGAACTTGCCGGGCTTGTCGATGCGCTCGTAGGTGTGAGCGCCGAAGAAGTCGCGCTGACCCTGAGTCAAGGCTGCCGGGAGGCGCTCCGCGCGCAGACCGTCGTAGTAGGACAGCGACGACGCAAACGCCGGCACCGGGATGCCGAGCATCGTCGCGGTGGCGACAACACGACGCCAGCTGTCGATGCCGGCTTCGATGGCCTCACGGAAGTACGGAGCCAGAATCAAGCTCGGCAGCGACGGATCAGCGTCGAACGCGTCCTTGATGCGGTTGAGGAACTGCGCCCGGATGATGCAGCCGCCGCGCCAGATGGTTGCCAGGTCGGCAGGCTTGACGTCCCAGTTGTACTCGGCGCTGCCGGCAGCGATCTGATCGAAACCTTGCGCGTACGCCACGATCTTCGACGCGTACAGCGCAGCCTGGATGTCCGCTGCGAACTGCTCGGCGTCAGCCGGCTTGTCGCCGAGAGAGCCGGCGGCCAGACCCTGTGCCTGAGCTGCTGCGCGCTGCGTGCGGCTACCCGACAGCGCGCGAGCGAACACGGCCTCGGCGATACCGGTGACCGGCACGCCCAGATCCAGAGCGGACTTGACCGTCCAGCGGCCCGTGCCCTTCTGCTCGGCAGCATCGACGATGACGTCGACCAACGGCTTACCCGTCTCGGCATCCACCTGCCGCAGAACTTCTGCGGTGATCTCGATCAGGTACGACTCGAGCGTGCCCTTGTTCCACTCCGTGAAGACATCGGCGACCTGGCCGGCGTCGTAACCCAGAGCGTCACGGAAGAGGTTGTACGCCTCGCCGATGAGCTGCATGTCGGCGTACTCGATGCCGTTGTGCACCATCTTGACGAAGTGACCGCTGCCGTCGGGACCGATGTGCGTGCAGCACGGGGTGCCGTCGACATGAGCGGAGATGGACTCGAGAAGGGGGCCGAGAGCCTCGTAGGACTCCTTCGGGCCGCCCGGCATGATCGAGGGACCATTGAGCGCGCCTTCTTCGCCACCGGAGATGCCAGCGCCGACGAAGTGCAGTCCACGGGCACGGATCGCGGCCTCACGGCGGATCGTGTCCGTGTACAGCGAGTTACCGCCGTCGATGATGATGTCGCCCGGCTCCATCGCATTGGCGAGCTCTTCGATCACGGCGTCGGTCGGCGCGCCGGCCTTGACCATGATCAGTACGCGACGCGGCTTCTGCAGCGCGGCAACAAACTCCTCGACGGTCTCGGTGCGCACGAAATCGCCCTCGGAACCATGCTCGGCGATCAGTGCATCGGTCTTCGCGATGCTGCGGTTGTGCAAGGCAACGGTGTGACCGTGGCGGGCGAAATTGCGGGCAATATTCGAACCCATGACGGCCAGGCCGGTGACGCCGATCTGAGCTCGGGGTGATTCGGTGCTAGTGGTTGACATGCTTACAGCTTTCCCTCTCGGTCCGCGGCTGTGAAATCCTGCGCCTGGCGCAGCCGAAAAAACTGTGCGGCCGCGACGCGCGTGAACATCAGACCGTGCATACAAAACACGGATGCAGATCACTTTATTGCAGTGACCTGCATCCGTCTCGATACAGCTTCCGGCGTGGCCGGAGTGTGATCAATATTCAGTTGGTGAGCCGCAGCTCAGCGCGCGTATTACCGCTGGTCGCGCTTCGGGCCGTCGAAGCCGTCGTAGCTACGACGGTCGGTGCGACTGCGGAATCCGCCGCCACTCGTCGAGCCTGCGCGTTCGCTGCTGTCGCGGTTTCCTTGGTAGCCACCCGTGGAGCGGTTGCCTTGGTATCCGGTGGAGGGGCGGCTGTCGCGGTCTCCGTAGGACGGACGGCTGTCGCGGTTTCCTTGGTATCCGCCACGTTCGCTGCTGTCGCGGTTTCCCTGGTACCCACCGGTCGAGCGGTTGCCCTGGTAGCCGCCGCGGCTTTCGCCGTCGCGGTTTCCTTGGTAGCCACCTGTGGAGCGGTTGCCTTGGTATCCGGCGGAGGGGCGGCTGTCGCGGTTGCCCTGGTATCCGCCACGTTCGCTGCTGTCACGGTTTCCCTGGTACCCACCCGTGGAGCGGTTGCCCTGGTAGCCGCCGCGGCTTTCGCCGTCGCGGTTGCCCTGGTACCCACCCGAGGAACGATCACCCTGGTATCCGCCGGAGGAGCGGTTTCCTTGGTATCCGCCACGTTCGCTGCTGTCACGGTTTCCCTGGTACCCACCGGAGGAGCGGTTGCCCTGGTAGCCGCCGCGGCTTTCGCCGTCGCGGTTTCCTTGGTATCCACCCGACGAGCGGTTGCCCTGGTATCCACCCGACGAGCGGTTGCCCTGGTAACCGCCTTCACGGTTGCCCTGGTAGCCACGTGAACCACCGCGGTCGCCGAAGGAACGCTCGCCACGAGAAGAGCTCTCGCGCAACGGTTCTCCGGTGGGCTTCTTCGCTCCGGTGATGCGAGCGAGCTCTGCGGAACCCGGGGTGACGGGGACAGCGGCGGCATTGACGCCGGCCATTCCGGTCAGACGCTTGAACTGACGCTTCTGGTTCGGCAGAACAATCGCAACGACGGTGCCCTTCTCGCCGGCGCGAGCCGTACGGCCTGCGCGGTGAAGGTAGTCCTTGTGATCAGCCGGGGGATCGACATGCACAACGAGGTCGATGCCGTCGACGTGAATGCCGCGGGCTGCGACGTCGGTGGCGACAAGCACGGGAGTGCGGCCGTTCTTGAAACGCTCGAGGACACGGGTGCGCTGGTTCTGTGCCTTGCCGCCGTGCAGCGACTCTGCGGCGATGCCGACTGCGCGGAGGCGATCGGTGATGCCCTCGCAACCTAGCTTGGTGCGGGCGAACATGATCGTGCGTCCGTCGCGGGCGCCGATTTCTGCGAGAACCGCGTCCTTCTGTCCACGATCGACGAGAAGGACGTAGTGCTCCATCGTGTCGACGCTTGCGCGGCCGTCTTCGGTGGAGTGGGTGACGTGGTTGGCCAGGAACTGGCGGACCAGCGACTGGACCTCACGGTCGAGGGTTGCGGAGAACAGCAGACGCTGTCCGTCTGCCGGGGTCTCGCCGAGGATCGAGCGAACCTCGGGCAGGAATCCCATGTCTGCCATCTGATCGGCTTCGTCGAGTGCGGTGATTTCCACCGAGTCGAGGATGCAGGTGCCCTGGCGCAGGTGGTCGCCTAGGCGACCCGGCGTTGCCACCAGGATGTCGACACCACGACGGAGCTGGTCGACCTGCTTGGCGAACGGCGTACCGCCGACAGCGGGACGGACCGTGAGTCCGAGGGCTCCGGCGTAGGAGCTCAGCGAGTCGACCACCTGGAATGCAAGTTCACGGGTGGGAACCAGCACGAGTGCGCGGGGGCGCTTGGCGGCCGGGCGATCTTCGTGGCGCGACAGGCGGGTCAGCATCGGCAGGCCGAAGGCGAGGGTCTTGCCCGATCCGGTCTGGGCGCGGCCCAGAACGTTGGTGCCGGCAAGCGCGTCCGGGATGGACTGCGCCTGGATGGGGGACGGGCTGGTGATGGAGTTGCGCGCCAGAGCGGCAACAAGCTGCTCGGGCAGGCCGATCTCGGCAAAAGTGATGATGGGTTCAGCTGAAACTGCGTCAGCGGCGGGTGTTACTACATCTTCGGCGATGTTCTCAGAAGACGACATTTGGACAGCGTTGGTCACGCGGAAACCTCTCCGGACTACGGGCACGTCGCGGAGCGGAAGAAGCCATGCTTGAACACACGACACAGTTCGCAAAGGGACGAGCCAGGGCACATGTCACCTGGCAATCCGAACGCATACTGCGGGGAATTGGGCTGTGTGCCGTTAAATGTTGATGAACCACGATGGTGGCCGGGGTCTACTGTACGCCACGCGCTGCCGGGAAGTCAGGTAACCCCGGCTGTGACATGTACTACTACAGCGCGTTCTGCTGGTCAAGACCTTAGTACGCATTGAGAAGCAAGCGAAGTTCGGTGAGCCACGGAACGGCGACAGCGACTGTGGGGACCACCAGAATCGTGATGGCGGCAAGATAGGCGCACACCGCAACGCGGGGGTCGGCGGCGTCCGTCGAGAGCCGCTGGACGCGAATCAGCGTCGAGGGACCACCGGCTGCCATTGCGCCCCGCGGTGCGGTCGAACCTGCACACGCGACGAGTGCGCGGGCGAGGGGAGTTGGGCCGGTCACCCGGACCGCGGAATCGTCGGCCAGCAATTCGACAAGCAATTGGACGGATCCCAGGGCTGACTTGCTACGAACGAACCGGGGGAACGCATGATTGACGGCCGTGAACGCTTCGAGAACCAGATCGTGACGCGCACGCAGGTGTGAACGCTCGTGCGTGAGAATTGCCTTGACCTCGGCATGATCGAGGTTCTGCAAGGTTCCTTGGCTCAAGACCACTCGCTGACGTATGCCGGGCAGGCAGTACGCAATGGGCTCTTCGACATCGAGAACGCGTAAGTCCGGGGTGCGCTCCACGGCAGCGGGCATGGCGCAGTCGTCGAGTAGATCCACCAGGATGCGGTGGCGTGCGCGTCGACGACGCGTTCGAACCCCCACTTGGAGGATCGAGAAAATCAGTTTGGCGCCGATGAGCAAGGTGAGCGCAAACACCACGACATACAGAATCCAGAGTGGCAAACCAAGAGCGTCGATTTCAGCGGTCGGCGCAGTGGTCGGCCGCCCGTCCGGTCCGGGAACAAGAAGCTGACTGGCAATGGCCAAGCCGGAGCTGAAAGCTGACAGCACCGCGGCAAGCGCGATTGCTTGCCACAGGACGAGTGCCGCGCGGGGCGCTCGGTACGGCCACGTAGAGCGGCTCAGGAGTGCTGGTACCGGGCCCGCGAGCAACAGCGCGAGGATTCCGAAAACCAGTGCAGTGGTGGCGTTCATGACCTAGTCATCATGCACGAAGAAATCAGTTAGGCCTAGAAAATCTACGGCCGCACATCTTTTTTCGCGGATTCGCGCACCTCGAGAGCGGCAAGTGCTTCGCGCAGCGCGTCAGCCTCGTCGGCGTTGACCTGTCCCACGAAGTGAACCAGAGCTGCAGCCCGACCGCCGGACTCCGGCGCCTGAGCCAGCGCATCGACCATCAGACTCGCCACCAACTCTTCACGCTTGTTCACCGGGAGATAGCGATGTGCGCGATCGTCACGTTGCTGAATCACCAGATGCTTCTTCGCAAGGCGTTGCAGAACGGTCATGACCGTCGTGTACGCCAGTTCGCGATGTGTTGCGAGTGCTTCATGTACCTGTCGCACAGTTTGGGGTTCGGTTGTGGACCACAGATGATCCATAACCGCGCGTTCGAGTTCACCTAGACCTGCCATTCTTCGATTCTACGGACTTCCACGACGAAATACGTACTACTGGTAGTAGTACGGGCGAATCAATAGGTGTGGTATTGGACATAGTGAGCTGTAGGGCAGATAACGTGGATGGAGACCGTGGCCACGTCAGAGCAGAGTCGATCAGTAGAAAGTAGTCGCGCGTAGATGAAGATCGACAGTTCCTCGGAGTCCACGAATCTCTCGACCCGGCTATCGGTGTTCGGGGGTAAAGCACGCGAGCTTATTCGTTTCGGAATCCGAGATGCACCGCTGACGACGTCGCTCGTTGTCATCACGTGGGTGCTGGGTGCGGCAACGGGAAGCCTGATGCACGGGCCGCCGAGGTCATTGGCCCACCAGATTGCCGTCGGGATGGGTTCGTTGCAACACGGGCGATTGTGGACACCGCTGTCATCTGCCCTGTGGGAGGGCAACCTTCTGCGGTACATCGGCGCCACCGTGCTGTTGCTTGTTGTCGCCGCACCCCTCGAGCGGCGGATGGGTACGGCAAAACTCGCGATTGCCGCGGTGACAACGCAGGTACTGGGCGTGATCCTCGGGCTGGGGTGGGCGTCGCTGGCCAAGGTTGTCGACGCCAGCTGGGGATTTCGCCTCCACTCGGGAGCTGCGGTGGGCGCCAGCGCCTGGGTTGTGGGTGCACTCATGGTCGCAACCGCGAATATGGGCACGCTGTGGCGTCGACGCATCCGGGTAGGCGTTCTGGCTCTCACGATCACACTCGCGTTGTTCAGTGGGCAGCTTCAGGACGTCATTCGCCTGTTCGCGGGTGTCGTCGGCTTGGTGATCGGTGCGTGGATCGTCGGTCGGTCCGCCCGCGGTGATCGGATCGTCGGCACTGCGCGGGAGGGCCGGGTGCTGGTGGCGATAGTTGTCGCGGCAAGCGCGATCGGGCCGATGATCGCGGCGCTCTCCCCGGAGGCAGTGGGACCGCTGGCCGTTCTCCGCGATCTGTTCCGCGGTGTTCCCTGGACGGTGGCCGAGGTCCGTGACCTGTGTGCCGAGTCGTCGACCGATCCTGATTGCCGACGCGGCTTGTTGGAGCTGCGCTTGTCGGGGATCGGGCCGACGTTGCTCTCGCTGATGCCCTCGATCTTCGTGCTCGTTCTCAGCGACGGGTTACGGCGTGGCCGACGCTTCGCGTGGATCGCCACCGTGTGCGCACAGGTGGTCCTGTTGATTCTGTCGATCGGGAACTTCGTCATCCGGTTCATCGATGCGGCCGACAGCGACAGCTTGTTCTACGGCATCGGTGACCCCAACGTGTATCGGACGCTGGTTCCGTTTCTCACGCCGTTGTTCGTGCTGATCATGCTGATTCTCACGCGGCGATACTTCGACGTGTCCGCTCCGCCAGGGACCTATCGAAAACTCGCAGTGTCGCTGTTGGTGCTGCTCGCAGGTCTGATTGTGGTGTACGTGGGCGGCGGGATGGTTGCCCGGCACGGATTCGACCGTGAGCCTACCGTCGCGGTGCTGCTGGCGGATTTCCCGCAGCGGTTGGTGCCACCGGTATATCTGCAACTGGTTGATCCGCGGCTTCTGCCCGTCGACATCGAAGCGACCCTGCTGTTCGAATGGACCGGAGTTGTGTTCTGGGTGGCCGCGTCGATCCTCGTGTTCGTGACGTTCCGCAAACCTGTCGACGCGCTTGACCCGCGAGATGCCGGGCGGGCCCGCGAGATGTTGATCGCGGGAACGGGAAGCCCGCTGTCGTGGATGACGACGTGGAAGGGAAACACCTTCTGGTTCTCCTCCGACGGTTCCAGCTACGTCGCCTACCGCGTTATTTCCGGGGTGGCACTGACTACCGGCGATCCCGTGGGCCCACCGGATCGGATGCGACGCGCCATCGAAGAGTTTGCGGAGTTTGCCACGGCAAACGGCTGGATTCCGTGCTTCTACTCGGTTACCGACGACGTCCGAGCGATTACGGATTCGATGGGCTGGAGTGGCCTGCAGGTTGCCGAGGAGACCATGCTCGACCTGGGTGAGATCGCGTTCACCGGTAAACGATTCCAGGACATTCGAACGGCACTCAACCGGGCGAAGAAGTCCGGCATTTCGGCCGAATGGATCAACTATCCTCACGCCTCGATCGCGGTCAAGGATCAGATCGTGGCGATTTCCGAGGAATGGGTCGCGGACAAGGGAATGCCCGAAATGGGTTTCACGCTCGGCGGGCTCAACGAGATCGACGACGACAACGTGCGTTGCCTGATCGCCGTCGACGAGGAACGCACAGTCCACGGAGTTACGTCGTGGCTGCCGGTCTACCGTGACGGTCGAATTGTCGGCTGGACTCTCGACTTCATGCGGCGACGCTCCGAGGGTTTCCGGCCGACCATGGAGTTCTTGATCGCGTCGGCGGCCCTGAGCTTGGAATCCGAGGGGGTCGAGTTCCTGAGCCTCTCGGGCGCGCCGCTCGCGAAGGTCGCAACGGATGACAGCTCGAATTCGATCGAGCCCGAGGTCATGACGTTGTCCGGCGTGATGGACAACGTACTCGAATTCCTGGGGCGCACCCTCGAGCCGGTCTACGGCTTCCGCTCACTGCTGGCTTTCAAATCGAAGTTTCAGCCGCGGTATGTGCCGCTGCACATGGTGTTCGCCGACCCCGCTGCGTTGCCGAGCATCGGCAACGCAGTCGGGCGGGCGTACTTGCCGACGGTGTCACTCGGCCAGGGAGTGAAGTTGGTGCGGACGATCATCGGCCGCTGAGCGAGCGTCGTCAGGAAGGCTTTGCTGCCGGTCCGCCGACAGTGCCGAAAACGTGTCGAGTGCCGATGGGCACGATCAACGGGCGATCCGAGACCGGGTCGTCGATGACCGCGGCTTCGAGGCCGAACACCTCGAGGAGCAGTTCTGCGGAGATGATGTCCTTCGGAACGCCCGAAGCGACGACAGCGCCGTCCCGCATCACGATCAGATGATCGCTGTAGCGCACCGCGAGATTGAGATCGTGCAGGATCATGACCACCGTGCGGCCCATTTCCTCGTGCAATTGATCCACGAGGTCGAGAACCTCCATGGAGTGCGCAAGATCCAGGTACGTCGTGGGCTCGTCGAGCAGAAGGATGTCGGTGCCCTGGGCGAGCGCCATCGAGATCCACGCCCGCTGCCGCTGACCGCCGGACAGCTGATCGACCGGGCGATCAGCAAGGTCCGACACCCCGGTCAGCTCGAGGGCCTGAGCCACTTCACCTTCGTCGTCGGCCGACCATTGCCGGATCCACGACTGATGGGGATGGCGGCCACGCGCAACCAGATCGCCGACGGTCAAACCCTCGGGAGCGACAGGAGTCTGTGGCAGCATGCCGAGGACTCGTGCGACGTCCTTGGTCTTCATCGAGCTGATTGCCTTGCCGTCCAACACAACCGACCCACTCTTGGGCTTGAGTAGTCGTCCCAGAGCGCGTAGGAGCGTCGACTTGCCGCAGCCGTTCGGTCCGATGACCGTCGTGATCACACCGGTCGGGATTTCGAGATCAAGGCCGTCGACGATGATGCGATCCCCGTAACCCAGGGTGAGATCCTTTGCGACGAGCCGGGCTGGCGCGTCGACGGACTGGGACAACGTGGTCATGCTGTGACCTTCCGATTGTTACGAACCAAGAGGTAGAGCAGGAACGGTCCGCCGAGCGCAGATGTCACGATGCCGACGGGCAATTCAACGGGAAGAACCGTGCGGGCGATCACGTCACTGCCGACTACAAGCACAGCGCCGGTGAGTGCAGACGCGACGATCGGGGGGCCGGCCGATCGCACCAAGCGCATCGCGACCTGCGGCGCCGCCAGGGCGACAAAACCCACCGGCCCGGCAGCAGCGGTGGCGATAGCAGCCAACGCGACGGACGAGAGCAGGAGCTTGGCCTGTGACGACTGCAGACGTACGCCCAGCGACGTCGCGTTGTCCTCGCCCAATCGCAGTGCGCCCATGGTGAACGACGCGATCACGGCGTACCCGCCCACCAGAACCACGGCGACGGCAACCGGCCACATCTGGTTCCAGGTCGCTCCGTTCAGTGACCCGTTCAGCCATACCTGCGCGCGGGACGCGTCGTTGATGTCCGCGGAAATCAAGAGCCATCCCGTCGTTGCCACCAACATCGCGTTGACGCCGATGCCGATCAGGATCAGACGGAATCCTTCGACGCCTTTGCGCCACGCCAGAGAGTAGATGACTACAGCCGTCAACAGTCCGCCCGCGAGTGCCGCCAGCGGAATACCCAGCGTCGCAAGTAGTCCCACAAATGATCCGCCACCACCGAGAACGATCAGCGCGACGGCGGCGGCGCTGGAACCGGCGGTGATGCCCAGGATGTCCGGGCTGGCAAGTGAGTTGCGGGCAATGGTCTGTGTGATTGCGCCAGCGATGCCGAGCGCCATCCCGATGAACAGTGCCGTCAGCGACCGGGGCAGACGCAGATCGAAGACGATGAGGTTTTGCGTCTTCGTCCCTCCACCGAACAGCACCGAGATCACGTCCGGGATCGAGATCGGGTAGTCGCCGCGTCCGACACTTAGGCAGATCAGGACGAAGAGGGCGACCGTCAGCGCAATGCACACCGATACAGCAAGGGGGCGGTACACCAGCGAGAACGAACCGATGCGAATTGCCTTACGGGATGGAACAGTTCGGGGGAGTGCTGAAGGTTCGCCCCGGAGAATTTTGCCTTGTGTGATGGTCACAGACTTGCCAACTTCCTGCGCCGTACGAGAGCGATGAAGAACGGCGCGCCGAAGATCGCCAGAATGATTCCGACCTGTAGTTCACCGGGACGGACGACAACGCGTCCGATGATGTCGGCGGTGATCAACATGATCGCGCCGAGTAGACCCGCATACGGGACGAGCCAACGGTAGTCGGGACCGGTGATGGCCCGGGCAACGTGTGGCACGACCAGGCCGATGAAGGCGATAGGTCCGCAGGCAGCAGTGGCGGCACCCGTCAACAGCGTGATTGCGACAATCCCGAGAGTGCGGCTGAACACGATGTTGGTTCCGAGCGCTTTGGCCACGTCGTCCCCGAGGCTGAGGACGTTGAGTCCGGGAGTACTCGCGAGAGCGATGACGAGACCGACGATCAGGAAGGGAAGCACCTGCCACAACACGTCGAATCCGCGTCCGGAGACCGACCCGACCACCCAGAAGCGGTAGGCGTCGAGGCTTGCCTGGTCGAGAATGATCACGGCATTGGTCATTGCCTGGAGGAAGAATGCAACAGCCGCTCCGGCGAGGGCCAGGCTGAGCGGACTCGAACCGCCGTTACCGATGGATGACAAGCCGAAGACGACAACGCTCGCGATAAACGAACCGGCAAAGGCAAACCACATGTACTGGCTCGGTGCGGTGAATCCGAACAGGTAGATCGACATGACAACCAAGAAGGCAGCGCCGGCGTTGAGGCCGAGCAGGCCGGCGTCGGCAAGAGGATTCCGGGTGTGGCCCTGAATGAGTGCGCCGACTATTCCCAGCGCGATGCCGACAACCAATCCCAGGATTGTTCTCGGCGCGCGCAGGGTTCGAACGATGATGTCCGTCTGCGAGCCGTCGGAGCTGAAAATTGCGTGAAAAATCTCGGCAAAGGTCAATGGGCGCGCGCCAACCGCGATGCTGGCAAGCATGACCAACGACAGCAAGACGGTCAGTACGGCAAGACCGATGAGACGACGTCTGCGCGTGGCGGATACCGAGTTGTCTCGCTCGAGTTCGGCGAATCCCTCGTCGCGAGCGGTGCTTTCCCGGACAACTTCGATTCCGGACCGATTGATCGGGCGTAGGAGTGCGCGTCTTACACCGATCGGCTGCTTGGTCTCGGCATCCCGGGTGATCAGGCCAACCCACCCTTTTCCGGACGTTCGGCCCACCGTTCCGTCACGGAATCCGAGGTTCCAGACCAGAAGTCCTACTGCGATGGCAAGCGCAGTGCCGCCGAAGACTGCGCGATCCGCTTCACCGCCGCCGTTGTCGTCCTGCAACGACTGGACGATGTACCAGCCGATCACGAGCGGGAGCGCGACAATTGCGACATCGAACAGTCCGGCAAGAACGCGCATTCGAACGGGTGCTGGTCCCCGGGGTACGACGCGACGGCCGTAATTCTCGCTGGGCCCGCGCGGATGTTCGCTCCCGGGCGTGTCGGTCATGGTCACTGGTGGATCGAACTCCTGGTCTTGGCTCGCAGGGATTTCAGAGATTAGGTTACGGAACCCTATCCCCGAGGACATCGCGCGGGTTAGTTTCCGAACTGTTTGTGCGTGCCGAGGCTCACAAATCTTTACTCTTGAATTATGGTGAGGCTAACCTATGTTGAGTGTGTAAGACCCCTACGGCCGATTGGAGCGCATGGTGACCATGACCCTGACCACCGAGCATGTGCAGATTCGTGACTTGGATTTCCGGACTGACGCATTCAGCCGCACCTGCACACGCTTACGGGCGCTCAATCCCGATTACCCGCGCGTGTATGCAGTTGCTGCCATGGCTGGTGAGGGCAAACGCCGCTGGTGGAAACTGAGCACCGGGCTGCAGAGCGAACGAGTCGAGCAGCTGTATTCGCGATCCCTCCAGGATCTCGACAATCCCGAAGCTGCGGCAATTCAGGTTGCGACATCACTGATCCACGCCGTCGTCGGCCGGGTGACCGCATCGATTGTGGCGGAGGGCTCGGCGTGGGATCCCGGACTCGAGAACCTCTGGATACACATGGACAGCGACAGTGGCATCGACTGGGCGGGCGTGGTCGACGAAACGCTGCGCGTTGCTCCAGGCGGTACGGAGTACGGCCGGGACGGCGTTGTCGACATGCCCTGTGAAGCTGCGCTCTTCGTGTGGACTGCGCACCGGTGCCTCGGCGCCCTGCATGCGGTGCTTGCCGCGGTGTCTCGTTGCGCGCCGATAGATCCCTATCGTTTCTGGGGCTTGGTGGGCGAGGCCATCCTGGGAGCAACTGCGTACGTCCCGATTCTCGCCGGTGGCGGCGAAACTGCGGCGCAGCGCCGCGGACAGGGATTGCTCGACGCATTTGTCGGCGTCGGAGTTCCGGTGCGGTCTCGTCGGAAGATCGCTGCGCGTCCGCGGTGGAATCAGTTTGCCGAAACGCTTGCTTAATTAGGTAAACCTTGCCTATGATCGAAGAGTGCGAAGCGGAGAGAACGAACCGCTGAGTGCAAGAAACTGCCGGACCGCGCCGGAGTCCTGAGGGCTGCAGAGACTCCCGGTCCTTCCCATGGCGGGTTCCGTATCGTCACGATGCGGAACCCGCCTGTTCGTCTTCCTGGACCTGAATCGTTGCTCGAGTTGCCGCTGGTGTAGGCAGGTAGTCAGCGGTAGCCGCACCGGCGCCACCAGAAACACAGATGGAGAACGCATGTCCGACACAGCTGACATCGCAGACTTGAAGAACTTGCTCGGAACCGGATTCGACGCGACCATCGGTTTGGAATACACGGATGTGACACCCGATCGTGTTCGCGCTCAGTGGACGGTCAAGCCGACGCTGCACCAGCCGGCAGGCATCCAGCACGGCGGCGTGTACTGCTCCGTAGTGGAATCACTGGCCAGCATCGGCGGCACGGTGTGGCTGGGGGAGCGCGGACACGTTGTCGGCGTCAACAACAACACGGATTTCCTGCGCGCTACCCGCGAAGGGACGCTGACCGCTGAGGCCAACCCGATTCATCGCGGTCGTACATCCCAATTGTGGGAGGTACGCATCACCGATGAGCAAGGCAGACTGGTTTCCAAGGGGCAGGTGCGCCTTGCGAACATCACGGACGTCTCAGCGATCGGCAACTGACGACGCCCGACCTGCGTACGACAAAACGGCGGTGGAATCACATTCCACCGCCGTTTGCGTGTCAAGCGAGAGGTTTAGCCGGCAGCCTGTTCCGGCTTGCCTTTTCCGCTCTCGACTGCTGCCTTGGATTTGTTGTGTTTCTCCAACTCGCCCATGGCATTTCGAGCGAACACCTGCTGCTCCGTCGATGCCATCTGAGCGCGGCCACGACCGAAGAAGGTCACGGTCCACGACAGGATTGTGGATACACGTGAGCGGAAGCCGACCAGATACAAGAGGTGGATGGCCAACCACGCCACCCAGCCGATGAAACCGCTGATCTCGAGCTTGCCTACTTTGGCCACCGCGCTGAAACGCGAAATGGTGGCCATACTTCCCTTGTCGAAGTACTTGAACGGAACCCGAGTTGTGGGGGTCTGGCCGTCGATCTCGGCTTTGATCTGCTTGGCTGCGTACTTGCCACCCTGCATCGCAACCTGCGCCAAGCCCGGCAGCTTGTCCAGCGACATCATGTCGCCGACAACAAACACATTGGGATGGCCAGGCAGTGACAAGTCCGGGTTGACCATGACCCGACCCGCACGATCCGTCTCGCCGCCACTCTGCTCGGCCAATTGCTTGCCGAGCGGGCTCGCCTGAACACCGGCCGACCACACTTTGCACTGCGACTCGATACGGCGCAGTGTGCCGTCCTTCTCCTTGATGATGAGTCCGTCGTTGTCGACATCGGTAACCATGGCGTCCAACTGAATCTCGACGCCAAGACCCTCGAGCGTTTCTGCGGCCTTGCGGCTCAGCTTGCCGCCGTAGACCGGAAGCACCGCAGGCGCACCGTCGAGCAGAACAACTCGCGCCTCACGTGGATCGATTTTCCGGAATGCGCCATCGAGGGTCCGACGCGACAACTCCGCGATCTGACCAGCGAGCTCAACACCCGTCGGACCTGCGCCGACAACAACAAACGTCAGCAGGCGTGCGCGCTCAGCGGGATCGTCCGACAGTTCGGCTTGCTCGAACGCACCGAGAATACGACCGCGAAGCTCGAGCGCGTCATCGATTGTTTTCATTCCCGGAGCGAATTCGGCGAAGTGATCGTTTCCGAAGTACGACTGTCCTGCGCCTGCCGCGACGATCAAACTGTCGAACGGCGTCACCGTTACACGTTCCAACAGCCGTGACGTCACGGTCTTCGTCTCCAAGTCGATCGTCTCGACTTCACCGAGCAGTACCTGCGCATTTTTCTGCTTGCGGAGCACCAATCGGGTTGCCGGTGCGATATCGCCGACGGACAGAATTCCCGTGGCTACCTGGTAGAGAAGGGGTTGAAAAAGGTGATGGGTGGTACGCGCGATCATCGTAATTTCGGCATCGGCTTTTTTGAGAGCCTGAGTGCCGAACAATCCACCGAAGCCGGAACCGATCACCACGACGCGGTGGCGGTGCGATTCAACCGACTGGATGCTCATTCCGTGCTCCTCGAGTTGTAGACGACGGTTCTACGGTAGTCCCACCTACGCTGAGGTTCTCTGCGAGTTCGCAAGATGTCCGACTCTTCCGGAATCGATCCAGTGAAGAGTCCCCGGAGTCCTACCTGCCGCAACGGACAAGTAGGCACACCTGGATGATCGCGCGGCGCGCGCGAGCGGCTGTTTACTGCCGAATCGACAGGATGAACAGCGCGATACAGCCGCCTACGAAAACCAAGATCGACAACGCGACAGACGCGTACCCGACGCCCACACCAATTGCTGCCAAGTCCATGTGTTGACCCTCTCTTTCACTGCCGAAAAGTTGGCTCGATCACATCACGGTACTGATGCCGTGTGGAACTGTCGGCATAACCCCCGCCGCGGCGCGCCGGAGTGGACTGTCATGTGCGGGTTTGGGCCACCATCTGACTGGAATCGCAGATCGTGACGGGCCAGCTATCGCATCAACATTTCAGTTATCGACGAAATTACCCTTCAAAGTTGCCGAAAATGTGCCGCATAGCAGAGGTTGTCAGTGCGATGTTTTCTCGTTGCGGATGAAATGATCTGCGCCTGACCATCTGCGTGCTGGTTTTGTTCCCATCCGAAAACCTGCAGGAAGATTTCGAATGGTTGCTGAAATCGACCGAAATCAGCGTTTCGGGTCGGTTTGTTCGCTGAATGAATGCTAGCTTTGTCGCAAACAGGTCGATTGAACGTGAATGAGTGGATTCGGGAGGACACCCGTGGGTGGCGATGCTTTTCAGACTGTTCCGGTAGATCGACGGAAATTCGTGAAGACCGTGCTTGCTGCATCTGCAGTCACGGTTCCGGTGGTGACGTCCATCAGCTTGGGTGGTGCCGCACCGGCCTTTGCGTCAGGTGACACTCCGAACCTGTCGGGTTTGCCAAGTCGCGGGCAGGGCCAGGGAAGCACCGGGACATCAGGAAATCCCGCGGAACCGGGTGCAACGACGACAACAACGACCCCCACCGATCCTTCGAATCCCACGGACCCTGGGAACCCGACTAATCCCTCGAATCCCTCGAATCCAACTGATCCGACGCAACCCACAAATCCGACCGAACCGACGGAACCCACCATCCCGGCGGGGCCTACTAACCCGACAGAACCAACCGAGCCGACACAGCCCACGGATCCGACAGAACCTACGTTCCCGACAGAACCCACAAATCCAACTGAGCCGAACTGATCCTTGTCGATAACGAGGGGCTACGCACACGATGAGTGGGCACACGATGAGTGAGTTCGATGCCGCGCTGCACCGTGCTCTGAAGAAACTTCAGAGCACGGGAACCGTGTCGGTGAAGGAGACACCACCGCATGGCCAATCGGTGGATCTGACGATTGCCATTGCGACGTACGACGATTTCGACGGTGCGTATTTCACGATCCACTCGATATTGACTCACCATCGAGAAGTCCTCGATCGGGTCGAGTTCGTGTTGTTGGACAATTTTCCCGAAGGTCTGCCGGCGCCGATTCTCGAGTCCTTCGCGAAGTACGTGGATCGGTTCCGCTATATACCGTTCACAGAGGTGCGCTCGACTGCCGTCCGGGATGTGCTGTTCCGCAAGGCCTCTGGGAAGTACGTGTTGGTGCTCGATTCCCATGTGATCTTGGCGCCCGGGTCGTTGGCGTCGTTGCTGGCTTATTTCGACGCGCATCCGGAAACTGATGATCTGATCCAGGGCCCGATGCTGTCGCAGGACTCCTCGCACATCGCCGCCACGCACATGGAGCCGGTCTGGCGGCGAGGGATGTTCGGTGCCTGGGGCGTAGATCCACGGGCGAAGGAGAACCCGGAAGTTCCGTTCGAGATCACGATGCAGGGGTTGGGGTCGTTTGCGTGTCGGCGTGAGGCCTGGCCTGGATTGAACTCGCACTTCACCGGTTTTGGTGGTGAAGAGGGCTACATCCACGAGAAGTTCCGGATCAACGGCGGAAAAGTGGTGTGCCTTCCGACCTTCGGTTGGCTCCACCGGTTCGAGCGCCCGGCCGGTGTGCCGTACCGGATCAACTGGGACGATCGGATTCACAACTATCTCCTCGGATGGCAAGAGATCGGCTGGGATGTCGAGTCGGTACACCGCGAGTTCTCGATACACTTGGGCAACTCGTATCCGAGCATTCGGGAGCGCGCCGAACGGAGCGTGCAGAAGCCTGAACTGGTCTTCGGTGGAGTGCTTGTCCTGAGTGACGATCGCCGTGTTGCGCCATGGCGGTCGTGTCTGGCCGAGGCTGAATCGGTGGATTTGGCAGTGCACCGAGTCGTGCCAGCGGAGGACACCGAGGATCCGTGGCGATTGGCGACTGCGTTTGTCGCGGGAATCGACAAGGCCATTCTGTTGGGCTGGAAGTCCGTGGTGTTCCTTGCCGAAGACCATGTCATCGACGGTGCGCTGCCGTACAAACTTCGTAATGTCATGGTTGATCTCCCCGGGGATGTCGACTGTGCAGTTGTCCACGGGCCCGAAACCGGGTTCTCTGGTGCGGCAGTGATCGTGCGCAGCAATGCCTACCGGAGATTGCACGACTGCCTGGACGAATTCGTCACCGCTGCAAGCGAAGACGAGTTCTCCTTGCCAGCGTGGCTCGTCGCGGACGGGGCTCGGATCGTCACATTGACGACGCGATTGACACCTGCACGGGCGAGCAACAACGCGGAAATTGCCGCGACCATGGGCGTCGCCGTCGTCAACCTCGATACAGACCGTGAAGTGTGGTCGCGCTCCTGGAAAAAGTTCAACAAACTCGCGAACATTGCCGGAGTAGAGAGAATTGCGGCCTACGAAGACCGTACGAACCCGGCCATCGGATATGCGGTCTCCTGGCGTCGCGCCATCGCACGGGCAGCAGAGAAAGGATGGGGTTCGGTTCTCGTCGCGGCCGACAATCTTGATCTGCTCGATGTGTCGTCGTCGATCCTCGATGCGGCACGCGCTGAACTCGCACACCTCGAGTGGGATGTCGTGCACCTGGGCCATGATCCGAAATCCCGCGATGGCGCACTGTTCGGCGCATCGTCGTTGATTCGCGTCAGCGCGGAAAACCGTGGAGTGCACGCGGTCTTGGTGAACTCTTGTGCATACGAGACGATTCTTGCGGCCATCCCCGATCCTGAAGCGCAGTCCGCGGAGTTTGCGCAGTGGGCTGGTCGGTATCGCTCCCTCGCGGAGTTTGTGGTGGATGCCGGCGCATCTGGCACGTTGACCTGTCTGTCGTTGTCGCCAGGCATCGCCACCAACCGGACTCTACTTCGGTCAGGCGCACTCGAATCCGAATATTCGCGACGCTTCACTCTCTGATTCAACGACACATCCACGGGAGCCCCCATGACTGAATTGCTCGTAGATACCCGACCGCAGCGCGCACACAGCGTGGAAAGTAACGATCTCGCTGACGGAGTTGTGCTGTACGACAGCTCCAGCGAGATAGCGCACCATCTCAATCCCATCGCGACCTTGGTCTGGGAATTGTGTGACGGACGGACTGTCGCCGACATTGTTGACGGTGTCGCCGAAGTCCTCGAAATCTCCACTGCTGAAGCGCAATCCGTAGTCAATGAAACGTACGGACAGCTGAACGTGTCGCGGTTGTTGGTGTGAGTCGTTCGTGACGGCAAGCGGTGCGGAGTACATCAGTTCGCAGTACCTGTGGGTCGACGCACGTGTCACAGGAGCAGTGGTACCGGAAGTCGGTGTTCTCGAACACAAGATCGCCGGCCCATGGTCCGCCAGCCACGAGGTGCACGCGCACATCGTGCCCAGTGAATTGGTATCAGGGCGCTGGGATGTGGCGATCAGTTCCACACTGGACGAGGCGACCGAAGCCTTGGTCGAACTCGACGGTCTGCATGCCGCCGAAAGTATCTATCGCACTGTGCACCGCGATGTGATGACCGCAGCCCACATCGAGGAGTGGACACGGTTGCATGCTGCTCTGATTGATTGTGGCGGTGCACGCGTGGCGATTGCCGGGCAGTCGGGGGCAGGTAAGACCACGTTGGCCCTGGCGCTGGCCCTGCGGGGTGCGCAGCTTCACTCGGACGAGGGCATCTTCATCCGAGGCGAAGACGCTGTCGGTCTACCGCGTCGCATCCACGTCAAAGCGGGCACGTTCGACGTGTTGCCGGAGATCGGCATCCGTGAGCTTCTGCGTCTGCCGTACGAACCCGCAGTATGGGCACTTGATCCGACATCTTTGCCCACTCCACCTGACAGAGCTACCGCGGTGCGGGGGATTGATGTATTGGTGATCCTCGACGGGTGGAATGACACGACGCGTATTGCGCCAATGCCAACCGCCCTAGCTTTGCAGTCGTTGGTCGAACAATCAGCACTGTGGTCAGACAATCACCGGCTGACGCTTCGCAATATCGCTGCGCTGTTGTCGAATACGGCTTGTTTCACGCTCACTCGACAGGACCTGGATTCCGGGATCGCCGCAGTCGAGGATTTGGTGGCGTCGTGCGTGACACGCAGTATCTGATCGCGATGCTCGATCCCACCGGTGGAGCTGAGCTCATCTGTTCCTGTAGTGATGACGATTGGCCTCGCCTCATCGACGTTGCCGCCCGCCACAAGGCGCTGCCGTTACTCGCTGCTGCAGCCGTCGACGCCGGGTTCGCTTCGATTCTGTCGCCGAGTTTTGCAACGATGCTGGCAGCATCGACTGCCGCCGCTTCCAGTCCGCAATTGACGCTGAGTCTCGTTCATCATCGGAATGCGGAGCGGATCGCCGATTTGGAATCCCAGCGGGCCGAAATTCAGGAGATGCTGCGCGATAAGGGGTTTCCCACTGTTGCGCTCAAAGGTGCGGCGCTGCTCGAACGCAACATCTGGCCAAATCCTGCGGCACGGCGAATGACCGACATAGATCTCCTTGTCCTGGACCAAGCCCACGCCGTCCCCGCCAACGACGCGATCATCGGCTTCGGGTACCGCATGGTGCGGTCCGACGAGGTGTCCACGGATTCCATCGATCACGACGACCATCAAGAACCGGCTCTGCTTCGAGACGATCGACATGGTTCCGTCGAAATCCACTCACACCTTCTGCCTCGCTTTGCGCGCCACGCGCTCACCCGGGAACAAGCAGTAGAGAATATTGCGCCTGCGGCAAGCGACAAACTTGCACTTGAAGATGTGGCACTGCACGTGATCGCCCATGCGCGCCTTGCCGACCGTGCACTGTTACGTGCTGATCTTGCATTGAACAGTGTGTTCGACGTGGGATACCTGCTCGCATACGACCGGTCGCTTGACGCAGCATTGGCGCGCCGCCCGATGCAGCGCGACGTTCGCCGTGCCGTGAACGTCCAGTTGGCGGCCGTGGAATCAGTCTTCGGGACAAGCGTTGTCGGCGTCACGGCGTCGGCACGTCTGTGGTGGCAATGGACGCTGTGGTTGGCGGAGCATCCGCGCGTGCATTCGCTGTACCGGGATCTCGTCATGATTCCGTTGTTCCTCGATCGTGATCGGCTCTCGATCAGAGCAGGCCGGCAGTTGCGTGGAATGGCGTTGGCACGTGCCCGGCTGACGTATTTCGCCCGCCGAGCGCGGACTGCACTCGGCGACGCGCAGCGCACCTAGACGGCAGGTTCGAGTCCGTTCGAAGTCACGACGCAAAGCCCTCGAGGTCTGCAAGCAGTTCCGACACCGTTGCGCGATCGACATCGGCCAGCGTGCCACCACGAACCTCGACCGAGACCAGCGTCTGATCGGGGTAGCCGTCGTATGGGCTTCCCGTTCCCATTCCAGGTTCGAGACCCAGCAGCACGGACACCGAGTCACCGAGCCGGTACAGCAAACCCTGACCCCACGATGCCGGGTTCTCCCAGACGGGCTCCCAACCTCGATATGTCAGCCGCAGAGCCTGACTCGGCGTTGCGGTCACCCCGGTGAACCGGTCCAGGCCGCTCCCGTTCACATCGTCGGGTCGCGGATCATGCACCGGCCGCCCCAACTGCGTGAACGGCTGCAGAATCTCGTGATCGGCGAAGACCTCCGACCAAGCACTGATTGATTCCGGGATATGTGCGGGGTGTACCAAGCCGATCATTTCGTCGGGCCGCGCGATCTTGCGATCGTCGACATCGGCACACGTACCGTCTTCGGTGACCCGGAAGACCACTGCCGGCGAGCCGTCCTGGTCCCACGACGCCCACAACAACCGTCGGACCACGTGAACCATCAGCGGATGCCCCAGCAGATACTGCGAGAATTCGTCGGCGCTCCAGCGACGCCCGGTCACCATGGCCCGATTGAGTCGCTTGATCTGCTCGGTAGCCACCGCCTTGACCTCGCGTTTGAAGGCAGTGAACTGCGCGCGGGCGGCCTCCGCCATCGCAGGATCATCGCCTGCGCTTGGCTTCGGCAAACTCTTAGCCTTCTTGCCCTTCTCGTCGATCACGTACGGCACCAACGTCTCCGTGAATTCGATGGTGAAAGTGCGGCAACCGTAGTCGAGCACCGGCAGCTCCAGATTCGGGATAATTCGATCCCCAAGTTGATCCTGACCAAGCCCCAAACTTTCAGCCACCTCGGTGACGCGCTGAGCCGCACCGTTTTTCAGAGATTTGAACTTCATCCGCCGAGACATGTCGTGCAACTCGGTCAGTGACCGACTCGAACCGATTGCTGCCAGCGCGTCGAGCCCGGATTGTGCTCGCGCTGTGCCACTTTCGCCGGGCCAACGCCGGATCAATGGAACCAGTGCAGCGACTGTCGAATCGTCGCCGAGGAATCCCTGAGCCAGGACTATCCAGTTGTCCTTCGCCGGCGCCCCTTCACCCCACCACCGCTCGAACAACTCCCACGCCACAGCTGCCAACGACGCCCGGTCACAGACCGTGGTAGCAAAAGCCAATCCTGGATACGGATTATCCGGGTTGCTGATCGCGCACATCGTCAACAGATGACTGATTGCCGAACTTGGCAGTCGCGCCGACCGATCAGCAGTCAGGACTGGGGGAAGCGAGTCCAAATCTGCCCACGCGCCGACGCGGGGAACCTTCGCCGGAAGTATCTCCAGTGGATCCTGCTCCAACATCGCTCGCAATGCAGCCACGACATCGGAGCCGTACTGCTCGGCGATCGAGCACACGTGATCATTCCCGCATCGACGACCCACAGCGCGCAGTGCCACAACCGCGTGATCCCTGAGCAGACCAGGCGATCCCACGGCGTCCGGGACCAACAACGCGATTGCATCGTCGGCATTACGAATCAGCCACTCCGAAGCGGACTTACGCAGGGTTTTCCGAGTTGCCAGGGCAGTGGCCTGCAATCGCGCCACTGCGATATCCACGAAAGGCAACAGATACGGTGCCGCCGCGCCGGGGTGCGCCCGCGACAGCTGCAACATCAAGGGAAGGGCCTCGCGTTCGAAGCGCTGAACCACTCGCTGCGGATCGTTCAGTTCGGTGCCTCGCCACTCGGTCAGCAGGGGCCGCGCTATCTCGTCCGGCGCCAATAGGAAGATCGTCATCGCCTGCCACTCGTTGACGATGTGGGGAGAGGGATCTTTGACGTACTGTTTCTGGTGATCCCACGTCGTGTACGAATACTCGTGCGGTCGCGCCTTCAGCTCCTCGAGTTCGCCCGGGAGCCACACGACCTTCGATGTCGTCGGTGCTACCACCCCCGTGATCACTACCGGTGCAAGGCGCTTCTTGGCGCCGACCCAGGGCGGAGTTACCATCACCGGCGGCAGATCCTGGGCCAGCGGAATTTCTGCTCCGAGTGAATCGAGGCGAGCAATCGCACTGGGCGACAGTTCGGGTGCTATCTCGATCGCCACGTCCGGATAGGCCCGAGCGTGGCGATCGAACAACGACCAATTATTCTGCGCGAGAAGACGAAATGCACGCCTCGGATAACGGCCCATCGCGTCGAGCAAGACCGGACGGACCCCCTTGACGTCGACGCGGTCGAGTATCGCGCAGAATGCGTTGTCGGTCGGAATGCCGACAAGAACATCCAGGATCTTCGAGCGAGTCGCGGACTGTTCGGCGATGCCATAGCCGCCAGGGGAGTCGAAGGCATTGGCCAACGCCCCCGCCACTTCTACTCCGATTCCGTCGACTATTGCCGCGAGTAGATCGGAATCGGACACCCAATGCGACGAGGTCTGCGCTGTGAGAATTGCATCCAAGTGCTTCGAAGACGAGACGGAAGCGAGTGCCTGCATCCGCCAGTGCCACGTCGGCGCCGTCTCGCCGAGGAACACGTCGTCAGCCCAGTCACGCTCCGTGGGGAACAGGAAGGTGGCCGTCATGGCTCGGACCGCGTTGGTGCGTAGTTGTTGTGCCGCTGACCGGGCTGCCTCGTATTCGGCTTCATCAGCGATCACCAGCAGCTCGCGCAGTCTGGTGGAGACATGCACGCGTGGCCCGTCGAAGAACTGAGTTTCCAGTCGTTTGTCACGGATTATTTCACCTGGACTGACATATCCTTCGGGCTCTTTTGCTTCAGCGGGAGACCCATCGTCGTAGTACATGACGTAGACGTCGGCAGTTATCGTAAAGCCGGCGTGTGGGCCTGGGGTTCGTTCCCTGTGCTGATACCGCAGATCGGACGACTCCAGCATCGCTTCGACAGCGCCGGCAAGGCCGAGCTCGGAAACCCAGAGGTCCGCGAACTGCGTGGTTTCGGAGTCGGGGCCGTACCAGTGTCTGGTCAGAAGCGTGAACAGCGCAGCCGCGCCGAGTGGAGAAACGTCCCCCTGCCGCTGACGACGTGCGGCCAGAACGTACTCGTTGACGTCAGACGCCTGTTCAAGTTCCCACGTGACCCACGTACCTTGTGCGCGCAGATGCTCGTCGACGGCCGATTGGGGGTACGGATCCAGTTCGCGAACCGACGACGGAAAACCTGCTCGGCGTGGGTATTTCATCGGAAACCACCCTGCCGGTGCGTCGAATGCAGTGACGTCAGCTGCCGTCTCGATCGTGTTCACGCAACTCCTCGAGTTTGTCTCGACCCGCCTTGCGAGCTGGGGGATTGGACGATGGTAGCGATACAGACCGACAGGTTTGCGAGAGTTCGAACTGATCGGTCTCTAATGGGCTATAGACATGCAGGTAAATGACTGCATATTATGTGTCCATGGCGTCATCTACCGACCTGGTTTTCAAAGCACTGGCGGATCCAACGCGCAGGTTCCTTCTCGACTGCCTCCGCGAAGACAATGGTCAGACGCTGGGGGAGTTATGCGAGCGTGTGACCATGACCCGCCAGTCGGCGACCCAACACCTGGCCGTGCTCGAGGCGGCAAATCTGGTGAGCCACGTACGCCATGGTCGAGAAAAGCGCCATTATCTCAATCCCGTTCCGCTCGAGGAGATTCGCGAACGATGGATCGGCACTTTCGAACACTCACGACTTCAGACGCTGAGTGCAATCAAACGACATGCGGAGGCAGAAATGACCGTCAAACCCACCTACAAGTACGTCACCTACATCGAGAGCACGCCGGAAGCAGTGTGGCGAGCACTCACCGACTCCGACATCACAGCGGCGTACTGGGGCCATCAGAACGTCTCGGACTGGAACGTCGGATCCCAGTGGGAACATCGTCGGACCGATGGTTCCGGTATCGCTGATGTCGTGGGCTCGGTGATCGAAAGTGAAGCGCCGCACCGGCTGGTCACATCCTGGGCGTCTCCCGACAATCTCAGCGCGGATGCCACCTCACAGGTCACTTACACGATCGAACCGTACGGCTCGATCGTTCGCCTCACAGTGGTGCATGAAAACCTCGCCGACGAAGAAGCTCACAACAGCATTTCGTTCGGATGGCCCGCAATTCTCTCCAACCTCAAGTCGCTGCTGGAGACCGGACATGTCCTTCCTGACACGCCGTGGGAGATGTCGGCCAATTGACGGGCAATCGGCCGGTTCACGGGGAAGGGGAGGACCTCGTGAACCGGCCGCCGGCAACCGCAGGGGAGTGATTGAGGTAGTGTCGTGCAGCGCCCAGGGGGGTGAAAGTCGGCCTACTTCAGAGAAATCCCATGTGATAGTGCGGTTTTCGGTCGACGTTGGCTGTTCGGACGGGATTGTTCGCTAAAGAATCGACGTCCTGCCGCCACTCTCGTATTCGAAGTGTTCAATATCTGCCGCTGACGGAACCGCATATTTTTCCGAATATATCGGCACAGTCGCGTAAGCACCACGACACCTCAGGAAGACAACTATCCTCACCACGACCTCAAAAATGTCCCGCAAATCGCACAGAAGAGGGGAGTCGTCGGCGGATGGGGGATCGATCGTGA
This sequence comes from Rhodococcus sp. NPDC056743, assembly GCF_042790355.1. Classification (NCBI taxonomy): domain Bacteria; kingdom Bacillati; phylum Actinomycetota; class Actinomycetes; order Mycobacteriales; family Nocardiaceae; genus Rhodococcus; species Rhodococcus sp. NPDC056743. The sequence continues at coordinate 357,351 of NZ_JBHTZI010000003.1, forward strand.
TGTCAATGTCGCTGCATAGGGGGTTGTCGACGCGAATTCTGCCGGCAGGTCTCTTACTCTGCCAACCATGACAAACCACACTGGCAACGATACGTACCAAGCCGTCGTATCCATCGCGGACGAGTCCTTGGTCGCGATACAGGCGATTCTCGCCGATATGACCAGCGAGCAAGCCAATCGCGCCCCTCGCTTGCCAGGCGCTAACAGTCCATACGCAATAGGGATCCACTGCGTCGGCGTGGTCTACTATTGGGGAGGCTCACTGATCGCCGGTCTGCGCATCCCTCGCGACCGTGAAAGCGAGTTTCGCTCGCACGGAGACCCGAAGCACCTGTGCGTCGAACTCGACCGTGTCCGCGAAAACTTTCCCCAGCAAGCTGCCATCGCCCTGGCAGAAGGCGTACGTGACCGAACGACCACCGGCACTACACGCAGTGACACCGTTCGAACTGCCAGCGCTACGTGGATGCTGCTGCATATCGTGCGCGAGCTAGCTCAGCATCTCGGGCAGCTCGAAATCACCCGCGACCTACTGGCCGACGACGATCATGCGGTTGACTGAACCAGATCGGTATCGCGGCAGCGAATTCGCGCGTTGCGGTTGGCCAACCGACTAGGACCGCAGAGCAGAGCAAAGCGCGGCGTTCAGGTCTTCTGCCGGCACCATCGGCAGGCTGTGGTGTGTCGCCGAAGCGAGAATCAAAGTCTTGGCGTGGGGGAGTGATGCACCGATCGACGTCGCAACGCGGCCACTGTCATGAACTTTGCTTCGCCCCGCCAGAATGACCGTCGTATCGACAGAAAATTCCGCCAGCGTCTTCTTGCTGGGCCGCTTCGGCACGATCGTCTTCGATTTTGGAAAGTGGGCTGCACCAATCGTGAGGAGGGACATCCAATCCTCATCCAGGAGTGCGTCGTCGGTTTCCCATTCGATAAACGTCCGTTCCCGTTTTTCGTTCGGGCGCAGAAGAATTGGTAGCGCATGCATCAGGTATTGCATTCGCATGCCGGCGAAGCAGGAATTGGGATCGATCAATATGAGCCGGCTTAATCTGTCAGGGTTGCGTAGTGCGTAGGCCAAAGCGATCATGGCTCCGTACGAGTGACCGATAATGCTGGGGGAGTCGACGTCGAGTCCGTCCATGACACTCGTCAGCCAGCCAAGCAGGTCGTCGACGCTCTTCATCGGTTTGCCGTGAGCGGTACTGCGTCCTGCGTCCCCCATCAAATCTACGGCGTAAACCCTGCTCCGGGCGCTGAGCGCAGACACATTGCCGAACCACACCGCTGACGTTGCACCACCTCCCGGCAGAAGAACGACCGGAGGACCGGATTCAGGGCCAAATACATTGACATGAGTTGTGCCGTAATCGGATTCAAGCAGGGCGGATGTGGTGTCGACTGGCCATGTCGACAGTACCGAGTCGTAGGCAGCGTAAAAGGCAGCACCGATATCGGTTGCCGCGAATTGATCGATCGATGATGTGGGCATTGAGAAACTCCATCCTCATTCATCTCGATAGTCGAGATAATAGACAATGGAAATAATTTCGTCGAGCGAAGGAGTGGAAGTGACCGATACGGATGGGGCGCCGACGACCAGCGGCCACGAGACGGTGCATCTTCTGCGAGCGTTGATCGTTCAGTTGGACTTGTTCGGTGCCGAGTTCGCAGCGGAGCATCAACTCCATTCCACAGATGTACGCGCGCTGATCAGCCTTCTTGACGCTGAACGTGCGGAACAAGCAGCAACACCCGGTTGGCTGGGTCGACAACTGAGCTTGAATTCCGCGTCGGTAACAGCCTTGATCGACCGTATGGAACAACGAGGCCTGGTGGTTCGAGAACGCGATGGGAGCGACCGTCGACGCGTGATCATCAGCGTCACCGATCGCGCCAAGAAGCTGGGATGGTCATTTTTCGGCCCACTGATCGGCCAAGCCACAGACGTCTTGGAATCCTTTTCGCCGACGCAACTAGAGACAATCGGCGAGTTCTTGACGAAAATGAGTGCCGCGGTCGAGGCGACTCGAGGTTCGCAGGCACCAGGCGATTAGACAGGCGCCCAGAGATTCTCGGCATTCGGCTGCCACTCGGTCATGTTGCCATCGACGGTGATGAAGCTACTATTCAGCCAGAAAATTGTGTCGGGATTCCAGCCGGCAAGCACAGTGGCACCTGAGTTGCGGGCCAGCGGAATCGCGATCCCAGGCGTAGTGAGATACCCGATCATGCTGAGGTGAACTGCGTCGTAGTCGTTGACTACCTTGCTCCAATCCGGAATGAACCAGTCGCGATATTCGCCAGTGGTCTCGTGCCAGACGTGGCGGCGCGACGCCGGCACGGCGAGGGGGTAGGTGTCGACGAGGTGAGCCCAGTCCGCGGGGCTGGTGATCTCGTACACCCGAGGTGTTCCGTGGACGCTCACCGGCCACACATGGGCGATACTTGATCCTGGGTTGTCTTCAACGAGCATCAACTCGATAGCTCCGAGGACGTCCCTGGCACGAGATGTGTCGTATGCCCCGTTCGCGGCTGGGATCGACCACCATTCACCGCCGATCTGCCTGTCAGGATCTGCTTTCAGATACTCGACAAACGTCGCTTCATAGTCCAATGTGTGTGCTCGCCACCGCTCCAACCCGTCCTCGAACTGCCGGATGTGCAGGGGAGTCACCCCGGGATCATCGGTACGGTCGTATTTCTGAACTATTCGCTGATTAACGAGGTCGACGGGCTCGGCCCACCACTGAGTATGCGGTGACGCCAAGACTGCCCGAGCGATGGGGAGGAGGAGCTCAACAACTTCGGGCAGAACGAACATGATGTCGTCCTCGTCCGGTGGCTGCCAGTACCGTGCAAAATCCACGGCATAAGCAAATCCGTCGAGAACGTCCATTTCGGACAAGGCGGCGATTGCTTCAATGTCGACGTTCGCGAGGGCATCGATCACGTCGCCAACCGTCCGGGGTCGGCTGTACCCCGACGCTCGCTCGTGCCTGCTGCAGGCATAGCCGATATTTGCGCAGAAGAATCGACCACGTGGCGAGCCCATCAGCGCTGAGGTGGTGTCCATGAGCTCAAGCTAGTCGTCGGGAACCGAACTGCCCTGCATTTAACGGATGCCGAGGCTACAATCAAAACACGGTTTACTTTCATAGCTTGTGCAAGGGGAAATCTGATGGTTGCTACACGGAAGCACCGCACCGGCGACTCCACGTCACAAGCGCGGCGAGCACGCCTGCATCTCGTCGCAGATCTCACCGAGACTGATGCCATTGCGGTTCGTGCTGCCGCCGACGCATCGGCTGAACAAGCCGACTTGGTTATGCAACGGTTGATTGCAGACCACAAAGTCACCTTTACTCCCGTTCCTACTTCCTCGAACGGGGCTGACGAGTTGCTTTCAGCACTGACCGAATTGTTCGCTGAGGCGGACTCCGATGACATTTCTCGGGTTTCATCCGCAGTATCTGCTGGTGACGATCTGGATGAAGCATCCTGGGGTCCGGCGCCAACCCAAGCTGAAGCACTTGAAGCTGTGGTGGGGGACTTGTCCGATCAATTTGCTGTGAGGCAGGCTCTCATCGACACCGGGCTCACCTGCAAACAGGCGGCACACTTACTGGGTGTTCGGGAGCAGGCAATCACTGCGAAGATTGACGAGGGCAAACTGATCGGTCTCAAGCGCGGACGTGAATGGCGTTTGCCCGCATGGCAATTCATTCCTGATGGCGCTTCCGGCATCATTCCACGCCTCGATGCACTGCAAGCCGCATTTCCTGGTGGACCGGTAAGCCTGTCGGCCTGGATGAGTAAACCCAGTAGCGAATTCAAGGGACGTACGCCGGTGCAGGAGATACTTGCGCACGGACCTGACGGCGTCGTCGCACATGCGCAGCGTCTCACTGCCGCTGCATGGTGAAATCCCTTGGGTCACCGCAGCGGCCTATGAGTCCGGGTGGCGTTCTGTGGCAATGGATTCCACCCGGATCAGGATCAGGGGAGCCATGGCAGTGGTGTCGTATCTATCATCGCGGCGCGCACGCGCCGGATGGTGCGACGTTTCGTTCGTTCGGACCGTTGAGCAGATTCGATCATCACACGCCGAATCCGGCGGCACTGGATCCAGATGGTCGATCTGTCCTGTACGTCGCGGATAATCTTGCTACGGCGGCCAGCGAGGTCTTCGGCGAGGCAGGCGTAGCACAGGTATGTCCGAACTATCGCGTGTCGATTCTGGAACCAACAGTAACGCTGACCATGCTTGATCTGGTCGGACCGGGTTCAGCGATGACGATCAATGCCTTGCCCGCACTCGCTCAAGGTGCGGTGCCCAGAGAATCAACTCAGGAATGGGCCCGCGCAATATTCGAAGATCAACCGGCCGGCGATTCCGTCAGCGGGATTCATTACCGGACAGCGTATGGAGACGGCGAAGCGCTCGCGTTGTGGGATTGCGGTTCGAGCGTCCGAATGCGGCGCGATGGCGGCGGCAAGATCCTGGACCATGCGCTGCAGCACCCGCCATTGTTGCTTCGACTTCAGGTCGAGATGAGGAAACGACGGATCGCCGTCGAGACCGTCTCTGAAGCTGTGTGCTCAATCTGCGTCTGATCCTTGGGGAAGGTTCTCCAGACGTCCAGATCCACACTACTTGACATAATGTAGATTATCGGCAAATTGGCGACCTGGGGATATGGGAGGGACGGCCTGCGCTATGCCATGTCCCTTGATGTGTGTCCGCGCCTACCTGTACGCGCCCCATCCTGTACATCCGTGTGCTCGTCCGGTCGCAACCGCGTGAATCGGTCGTCGCCCAGACCTTTCTACACCGCCATACCCGAACCTCCAGGCCTGGATTGCGGAAATCAGTACCATCTGGCCCAGGCATAGGCACATGATGGCCCTGGCCGGGATTTTGGTCATCAGTTGGCGACCTCTCGGGTCCGCGTCCCCCAGCTCAATACGTCACTGTGACGTATTGAGCTCATTCGATGGGCGTCAGAAGCCTCTAAGAAATTCGATATACGACTAAACTCATCAATATGCCCATCTTTCCGGACACGAGTTCGCGAGGCCCACGCGCTCAGTGAAGCCCATACTTGAAGTGGTCGAACGCTGGCTCGCCATGCCTGACCAATTTGATCGATTTACCCGATTACTTCGTGGCAACGGGTTCTTGAAAACCATACGAATACTCATCGGGCTCATGGTTGTTTCCATGGGAATTACCATTGTCGGAAAACGCCTGGGAACGGTATCCGATCAAGTAAGCAGCATTCCGCTCGACTTGATTGTCGGCGTACTCGCGTTGATAGCTGGATTGGCCTACCCGGTATGGACGACCACGAAAAACCGTTCGCTCCAGTTTGTCATCGCCAGCGATGTGTCGATCGCCATTATCGTGCTCGCTGAAGCGGATCTTGATCAGCGACTTCTCGGATCGCTGGTGTTCGGGCTGATCGGTACGTATATCGCTTTCTTCCACAATATGCGTGTTCACCTCGTTCACCTGCTGTTTTCGATCACAATCGTCATCGCAGCATGTTGCGGCATCTTCACAGCAGAACCGACAACTTTCTTCGAAACCTTTGGGCGAATCCTTTTTGCAGTGAGTGTCATCAGCGTCATTCCGTTCCTGACGCAGATTGCGTTGGTACTTCTGAGCAACGACGCCCAGGGCTCGGAGCTCGATCCTCTGACCGATCTTCTCAATCGCCGTGGTTTGGCTCGTCGTACAGCAGAGTTGATTCGATCTAAATCCGGGATCGGCCAGTCATTGTTGGTTGTTGTCATCGACATCGACAATTTCAAGCAATTCAACGATACCTTCGGACATGATGTCGGTGACCGCGTCATCATCCGAACCGCGAATCGATTGACCGGGTGGGCGCGATCTGACGCAGCAATTGCCAGAGTCGGCGGTGACGAATTTATCGTGGTTCAGATCATGCCGCTCGCTGATGTTGGTGCTCTTATTTCGCGAATCCACCCCGCAATGAATACACCGATTGTCGAACCACGATCGACAACAAGTATCGGAATCGCGGTCCACAATGGTAGTTGGCCGGATTCGGATGCCGAGGAAGCCGGAATCGACGCTCTTCATCGTCTGGCTGATTCCGCGATGTACGAGAGTAAACGGCTGGGTGGAAATCACGTCCACACAATCGTCATGACGTCGCCCAGCTAGTCCTCGATGATGTGAATGGCAGCTTCCTCTGCTGATGCTGCAGCACCGTCAACACCGACGTCCTCGGCCACCAGGTTGCTTTCCTCATCCTCGTAGCGGCCTTCGTCCTCGGCAACAAGGCGTCCTGCGCGGCGGTTGCCCACTTCACGATCGGGTGGAAATTCGGTTTCGCGCACAACATCTTCTGCGTCGCCTGGTTCGTTCAACGGATCCCCCAGCTTCGCAGCGGGGTCAGGTTCTTCTTCGGCAAGGCGTTGGTCGAGGGTCTCCCCCGTTTCCGTGTCACCGCGGGCATAGGGACGCTCCGGCGGCGAAATCCCCTCGTCGAGGATGTCGTCGACGCCTCGATCTATCAAGGTGTCTTCCGGTTGCAGTTGGTCGTCGGGATCGAGGCTGTAGTTACCTTCGGCTGCTGCGCCGGTATCGTCCGCATCATTCATGTCTTCACGATGCCACCGCGCGCAAGATTTGGCCACGGAACGCTCATGTCAGCAGTTGCTCGGCGCCGGTCGACCGGCAAATCGGTCCTGCAGGTAGTCGACTGCGGCCGGCAGTCCGATGGCGCCAACTGTGAGGTGATCCAGATTAGGGCCCAACACACTTTGGATCGTCGCGCCTGCTGCGCAGTATCGGGCCATCGTTGCCACGACGGAGTCGACCGGAATCAGATTGTCTGTGGCACTGTGCCATTCGTAGACCGGCGCGGTCGGGATCCCGGGATACAGTTCGACACTGTTGTCGTTCATGACGCTGATGGCGCCTGGATCGTCCAGCATCGATGTCGACTGCGCCACGTCAGTGGCGCTTCGACCGGCTCCGGTGATGAGGAGTTGGGTCGTGCAGGCGTTGGCTAAGTCTGCAGCCAGAGCATGTCCGACACCGTTGAGCTGGCTGGTCAGTGGCAGTTCGGTCGGGTACTCGCGTTCGAGGCCCAGTGCAGCTGCGAATGCCAGACCGAATGCCGGGTGAGGATCGCGTCCGAGGGCGTTTGCCATCTTGGTGATGTTCATGGGTACGCCGCCTTCGGCAACGCCGACGATGTTGATTTCCGGGGCATAGGTCGGGGCGAGTGCTGCTGCCCACGCTGTTGCCATACCGCCGCCCGAATAGCCTGCGATTCCGACGGGGCTGGAAGTGAGCCCGAGTTCGGGCAATTTCTGGACAGCACGGATTCCGTCGAGCGTGATCTGTCCGCCGAGGCGCGCGGCGCCGTAGGCGCTGGTGGGACCCAGATGGTCAGGGAGGGCAATTGCCCAGCCGCGTTGTAGTGCAATGTTCAATGCTACGGCTTCACGGTACGTGCTCCTGGGGTCAGAGCTGTAGAGCGCTCGCGATGGTGCGCATTCGGTTCCCAGCGCATTGACGATGTGTTGGTATGACAACAGTGGGCCGTTGGGAGCGTGATTGGCAGGGATCACGACGGTGGTGACGGCGACGATCGGATTGTTTGCCGAGTTCAGCGATCTGAAATTCACCTGCCAGATTGAGGCTCCCGGGAAGGTTATGAGGTCCGGGGCTCGTCGGACGGAGATGGGTGTGCCGACGGGTCCGGTGGCAGCTTCGGTTTGTGCGTAGAACGGGTCTGGGTCCAGTGACGCCGGCGCAGCGGACGCTGTTATCGGGGTTGTCGAGAGTGCTAGCACTGCAACAAGCGTAGCCAGCATCGGCACAGCAAGCATCCGCCTAGTCCTGAATTTCAATTGATTCCCCTCTACCGGTGTGTCGATCAGGCACAAACTCCCCCGTAGGTGCCACTCTGCACCTTAGTGCGTAGTAGTACCCCGCGGATGCAGGTTTCATGCATCGCCGGAATTGAGACGGTCTCGCAACGCTGCCGCTACGTAGGCGGAGGGGCCCGGATCGATCATCTCGTTGTGCGCGCAGTCGACCGTGTCGACTGTGATCTCTCCGCCCACGTATTCTCGCCATTCGCCGAGATTGTGACCGTTTCCGTTGGATCGTCCTGCTGCGAAGAACGCGACGTCGCCACCGAAGTACGGCGGACGGTGAGCATTGACCAGTTCGACGGAGTGGGAATATCCGTCACTGATCCGGGCGAGATGAGCTGCTTCGATGCCGGTGCCGGGCCCGAGTGTTCGCTCGAGAAGGTTGGCGGCCTCGTCGAAGGTCGCGACGTTTGTCTCCCCCGCCGGTAGGCCCAGGCCCGCGATCAGTTCGGCGACGGAGAGGTCACCCGGTTGCTCGTCGTCGGTGGACGGGTAACTGTCGAGGATGGCAACAGTCGATACCTGCGCTTGTCGCTTCTCGAGTTCGTGGGCCACCGCGTGGGCGATGACGCCGCCGAGTGACCACCCGACCAGATGGATGGGGCCGCTGGGTGCCAGCGATTGGATGCGGTCTGCGTAGTTCTCCGCAAGTTCGGTGAGGGTACTGAAGTTGGGTCCTCCGCTCAGAGCCGGTAATTGGAGTCCGTAGACAGGGCGATTTACGTCTACGTGCTGGACGAATCCTGCGTATCCCCACGCCAACCCGATACCGGGGTGGATGAAGAACACCGGCGGTTTGGTTCCGCCGCCGCGCAGCGTGACCGCTGGGGCGAGGATGGCCGAGATGTCGGCGGGTTGGTTCTCGTGTTCCAGCTGGTCGGCGGCGCGGGCAACGCCTGCGGGTGTGGGATCGAGGAAGAGTGCTTGCAGTCGGACGCGTCGGCCGATTCGTTGATCGAGTTCGGCGGTGATCCTCGTTGCGACGATGGAGTTGCCGCCGAGGTCGAAGAAGTTGTCGTCGATACCGACACGGTCGACACCCAGTACGGATGCAAAGACCTCGGTTACCACCTCCTCGGTGTGCGTAGTCGGTGGTGCGTACGGCACAGTGCGGTTCTCGAAATCGGGGGTCGGAAGTGCGCGACGATCGAGCTTGCCGACGGGCGTCATCGGGATCTTGTCGACGACGATGATTGCCGCGGGGACCATGTGCGCGGGCAGCCTGGACGAGAGATGATGCCGCAGTTCGGCTTCCGCGATGGTGTGCCCGTCGACCGGCTGTACGTACGCCGCGAGCATGGTGTCGCCGGACGGAGTGTCCTGGCCGAGGGTTGCGGCGAAGGATACGGACGGGTGCGACATCAGAACGGAGTCGATTTCGCCGAGCTCGATGCGGAAGCCGCGGACCTTGACCTGGAAGTCGCTGCGTCCCATGTATTCCAGGGTGTGGTCGGAGTTCCAGCGAACGAGGTCGCCGGTGCGGTACATCCGTTGTCCTGGTTCACCGTACGGGTCTGCGACAAAGCGGTCGGAGGTCAGTCCGGGGCGCCGGTGATAGCCGCGGGCGAGGCCGGGTCCGGTGACGTAGAGCTCGCCGATGACTCCCACGGGAACGGGCCGCAGATGGGCGTCGAGTACCAGTCCGGCAAATCCGATGGCGGGTCGACCGATGTTGATGTTCTTCCCCGGCCGCATCGGCGTGCTGACGGCGGCTTGGATGGTGGATTCGGTGGGCCCGTATCCGTTGAACATCCGCCGGTCGCGTCCCCAGGTGTCGACGAGTTCGGTGGGGCATGCTTCGCCGCCGACTGCGAGTACTTGCAGCTCCGGTAGTGCCGAGCTTTCGATGGAGCTCAACGCGGTGGGCGTGATGAAGGCATGGGAGACGTGTTCGCCGGCAAAGATCTCGGCAAGTTCGGATCCGCCGAACACAGCCGGCGGAATGATGACGAGGCACGCGGCGCTGCCGAACGCCATCATCAGTTCGAAGACCGATGCGTCGAAACTCGGCGATGCGAGGTGCGCGATGCGCGAGTTGGTCTGCACGTTGAAGCGTTGGTGTTCTTCGGCGTTGAGGTTGGACAGGCCGAGGTGGGTGACGATGACGCCCTTCGGCTTTCCGGTAGATCCGGATGTGTAGATGAGATAGGCGGGGTGCCCGAGGCGCAGTGGTCTGGTGCGTTCGGAATCGGTGAATCTGGCTGCACTCGTAGACGTGAGTTCGCGGTTGGTCTGTTCGGAGTCGACCATGATCCAGTCGATGTTCGGCGGTAGCTTCGCGTGCTGTGCGGCGACGGTCAATCCGAGTACCGCCTGCGAATCGTCGAGCATGTGGGTGATGCGCTCGTGGGGGTAGTTCGGGTCGACGGGCAGGTAGGCGGCGCCGGTCTTGGCGACCGCCCAGATCGCGATGACTTCCCAGGCCGATCGTGGCAGGGCGAGGGCGACGTAGTCTTCCGGCCCGATTCCCCGGGCGCGGAGCACTCGAGCCAGTCGATTCGCTTCGGAGTCGAGTTCTCGGTAGGTCAGGGTGCGTTCTTCGCTGGAGACTGCGGGTGCGTCGGGGTTCAGTGCGGCAGCGGTCTCGAGGATTTCGGGCCACGTGCGCGGCCGGGTGGCGTCGGCGCCCAGTGCGGGGACGAGTGATTCGGTCTCGTCGGCGCCGAGGATGTTGATGTCGGCGACGCGAATGTCTGTACCGCGGATCACGGCGTCGAGGATCAGTTGGAGCCTGTGCGCCAATGTGTGAATGGTGTCGGGCTCGAAGAGGTCCACGGCGAAGATGAAGGCCGCGGACATACCGTTGGGTTGTCCCTCCGCGTCGAAGGATTCGTTGACGACCAGTTCGAGGTCTTCCTTGGCCGTCTTGGATTCGGTTCCGAGTGCTTCGACGGTGAGACCGGGTAGTTCCAGCTTCACCTGCTCGTTGTTCTGCAATTCGAGTGCGACCTGGAACAGCGGTGAGTACGACGTGGACCGGGTGGGATTGACTACGTCGACGAGTCGTTCGAATGGCAGGTCCGAGTGATGGTAGGCGGCGAGGTCGGTGTCCCGGACGGCGTCGAGGAGTTCGGTGAACGTCTGATCGGGGTCCACGGAGGTGCGTAGGACCAGCGTGTTGACGAACATCCCGACGAGGCTCTCGAGTTCTTCCTTTCCTCGTCCGGCGATGGGTGTGCCGATGCTGACTTCGTCTGCTCCGGAGAGTTTGGCCAGGAGCACGGCAAGCGCACCGTGGAGTGCCATGAACATCGTGACGCCTTGTTCATGGGTCAGTGCGGTGAGTGCGCGGTGCGTATCGGTGTCGATGTGGAAGTCGAAGCGGTCACCGCGGAAGGTCTGCTGGAGCGGCCTGGGGTGGTCGGTCGGTAGCGCGATAACATCGTCGAGCCCCGCGAGTTGTACGTCCCAGTAACCGATTTGGCTGCTGATGATCGATGTCGGATCGGATTCGGAGCCGAGGACATGTTGTTGCCACAGTGTGAAATCGGCGTACTGAACGGGTAGCGGCTCCCAGGCCGGTGCGATGCCGGCTGTTCGGGACAGGTAGGCGGTCATGACGTCGCGTGCGAGTGGCGCCATGGATGCGCCGTCCGCGCAGATGTGGTGGACCACGACGAACAGGACGTGTTCGGTTACGTTGGTTGGCGTGTCGACGGTGAACAGAGTGACGCGCAACGGGAGTTCGTCGGCAACGTCGAATCCCTCCTGAGCGAGCGCGCCGATTCGACTGACGAGGTCGTCGGGTCGAACAGTTGCGGTAGCGACGGTTGGCAGGGCGTCGGCGACGTCGAGCACCTTCTGGAACGGTTCGCCGTCCGCGGTCGGGAAAACGGTTCGCAGGCTTTCGTGGCGTCCGACGACGTCGAGGATTGCGGCTTTCATGGCATTGGTGTCCAGGTCACCGGTCAATCGCACGGCAAACGGGATGTTGTAGGCGGGTGAGCTGGTGTCGAATTGGTTGAGGAACCACATCCGCTTCTGGGCCAGCGACAGCGGGACGTTTCCGGTTCGTTCGAACTGCGTGAGTGGGACGTGAATGCTGGTCGACGGTCCGTCGTCCCGCTGCGAGGCGATCAGTGCTGCCAGTTGCGCGGTCGTAGGCGATTCGAAGATCGTCCGCACTCCGAGGTCGAGTTCGAGTGCCGTGTTGAGCCTGGACACTACGCGGGTGGCGATCAACGAATTGCCGCCGAGATCGAAGAAGTTGTCGTTGACGCCAACTTTGTCGAGATCGAGGATGTCGGCGAACACTGCTGCGATCTGCCGTTCGAGTGGCGTCCGTGCCGCCTGGAATTCTGTGGCCGGCGCGCTGAAGTCCGGTGCGGGCAGTGCGCTTCGGTCGATCTTTCCGACGGCGTTGCGTGGTAGTTCGTCGACGATGGTGATGCTGGTGGGCACCATGTGGGTTGGCAGACGCCCGGACAGGTGTGAGACAACTGCGGCGGGGCTGAGGTCGGATCCCTTCGAAACGGTGAGATACGACGCGAGGGCGGTGGCGCCGCCGGGTCCTTCGACTCCGAGGGTGACGGAGTTGGTGACACCGTCGATGGAGGTGATCTGGGTGTCGATTTCGCCGAGCTCGATGCGGAACCCGCGCACCTTGATCTGGAAGTCGCTGCGACCGACGTATTCGATGGTGTGGTCGGAGCGCCAGCGAACGAGGTCGCCGGTGCGGTACATCCGCTCGCCTGGCTTGCCGTAAGGGTTGGCGACAAAACGTTCGCTGGTCAGCGCGGTGCGCTGGTGGTATCCGCGGGCCAGTCCGACGCCGGCGATGTACAGCTCTCCTTGCGCTCCGACGGGTACCGGTTGGAGTCTGCTGTCGAGGATGATTTCGCTGACACCTCGGATGGGGCCGCCGATGGTGATCGGTGCGCCGACGGTCATGGGTGCGCTGATATCGGCCATGACGGTGGTTTCGGTGGGTCCGTAGGCGTTGGTGAGTTCGCGTCCGGGAGCCCATTGTGTGACGAGGTGTGGTGGGCAGGCTTCTCCCCCGACCGCGACGTGGCGGAATTCGTCGAGTCCTTCGGCGTTGACGGTGGCGAGGGCGGCGGTGGTGATGAAGGCGTGTGTGACGTGTTGGGTTCTGATGAGGTCGGCGAGTTCGTTGCCACCGTAGACATCGGTGGGTACCAGTACCATCGTGGCTCCCACACCGAAGGCCTGCAGGTATTCGAAGATTGCGCCGTCGAAGCTGGGGGTCGCGAAATGCAGTGTGCGCGAAGTGTGGTCGGCGTGGAAGCGTCGTTGTTGATCGAGTGCAAAGCTGTCGAGACCCGAATGGGTGACGACTACGCCCTTCGGCTTTCCGGTGGATCCCGAGGTGTAGACGATGTAGGCGGCATTGTTCAGGTTGAAGGCGCCGAGCCGTTCCTCCTGACTGATGGGGAGTGTGCACGCCAGTGAGACGTCTCGGGCAAAGGGTTCCTCGTCGAGAACGAGCCACGGTGCGGCTGGTGGGAGTGAATCGACGGATTCGCTGGTGGTGAGGCCGAACAGTACGTTCGAATCGGTGAGCATGTGTTCGATACGATCGGCTGGATAGTTGGGGTCGACGGGAACGAAGACGGCCCCGGTTTTGGTGACGGCCCACACTGCGAGTACAGATTCGATCGAGCGGGCGATGCCGATTGCGACGGCGGTTTCCGGTCCGGCTCCGCGCTTGATGAGTTCGCGGGCCAGTTGGTTGGATTTGCGGTCCAGTTCCAGGTAGGTGAGTGTGCGTTCGCCTGCCGACAGTGCGACGTTGTTGGGGAACGTCGCGGCGGCGTCGGCAAATATTTCGGGGAGCGTCCGAGTGGATCGTCCGGGGGCGCCGAAGACGGGGACAAGGTCGCGGCTTTCGAATTCGGTAAGGATGTGCGTCTTCGCGAGCGGCTGGTCGGGCGCCGCGGCGATGCGCTCGATCACGATGAGCAGGCGTTCGGCGATGATTTCGGTGTCACGCTCGGTGAACTGCGCGGGCTGGTATTCCATCTTGATGTGGAGGGCGCGGTCTTCGGACGCAACTACCGCCAGGGGGTAGTGCGCGGAGTCGCGGCCGTCGATTCCCAGGACGTGCATGCCGGCGATATCGGTACCGGCGGACAGTCCGGCGCGATCGACCGGGTAGGACTCGAAGACCGTCAAAGTGTCGAAGGAAGCCGCGGGGCCGACTGCTGCGGAGATGTCGGTGAGCCCGACGTAGTGGTGGTCGAGCATGCCGGCTTGCTCGCCCTGGATTCGGACGCACAACTCGGACAATGATTCTCGCGCGTTCAGCTGGACACGTATGGGAACCGTGTTGATGAAGAGACCCACCATCGATTCAACCCCGGGCACTTCGGGTGGACGCCCGGAGACTGTTCCACCGAATACGATGTCGTCGCGGCCGAGCAACTCCCCCAGCACAATTCCCCACGCGGCCTGAACGACCGTTGCCATGGTCAGTCCGTGCGAGCGGGCAAAGGCACGGAGAACGTCGGTCCGTTCGGGCGACAGACTGACCGAGCACACCTCGCTCGTCTGCTCAGTGCTCTCGGTGGACGCAGCCAACAGGGTTGGTGTGTCGATCCCCCGCAGCGCGTCTCGCCAGGCTTCGAGAGATGTTTCGCTGTTGCGGGTGGTCAGCCAGGCGAGGTAGTCACGATAGTGCGGTGCGCGAGGGAGGATTTCGGGGTCACCGTTGGTGGCGTACAGCGTGAGCAGGTCGCGCAGCACCAAAGGCGTCGACCAACCGTCGAGCAGGATGTGGTGGTTGGTGATGACGAGTCGAGCCGAGGCGTCACTGATGTGGACGAGCATGAACCTGATCAACGGTGCTGTTTCCATATCGAAACGTTGTGAGCGGTCGGCCGCGAGGAGGCGTGTCCACTCCGATTCGATCTCCGACGGCCGGAGATGGGACAGATCCACCTCGGTCCAGGTGCTCGTCACGCCGGATCGGATGATCTGCAATGCGCGGCCACCTGGTGCTGCGATGAATCCGGCTCGCAGGCTGGGATGGCGATCGAGCAGTGCCGCTGCGGCGAGGCGCATGCGGTCCGGATCGATGCGTCCACCGAGTTCGAGCGTCAACTGCACCATGTACGGGTCGATACCGGTGTCGTCGAATTGTGCGTGGAACAAGAGTCCGGATTGCAGTGGTGAGAGGGACCAGACGTCCGTCAGATCGGGGAATCGTGTGGTCAGGTGTTCGATCGCAGGTTGATCGAGCGTGACGAGTTCGAGGTCCGACGGGGTGAGTTGCCTGGTGTCCCTCGCCTGGACGTAGTTACTGAGTGCGGTTAGGGCACGGATCCACAGTTCGGCTAGTTCCGTCGCGTCGGCAGCGGTGAGGATGCCGCGCGGGAAAGCCCATGTGCTGCGCAGAACCGGGCCGTTGCCACTGTCCGTGGTCACGGTGTTGATGTCGAGCACCGACGCCGCGGGGAGTTGTCCGTTGTGTGGTTCGTCGAGGGCCACCCCAGGAACCGGCAACCACGGGACTTCCTCGGCGCCGGTGTCGGCGCTGCCGAGCCGTCCGAGGTAGTTGAACGAGATCTGCGGCACCGGAAGTGCCTGCAGCGATCGGGCGTCGGCGATGTACTTGGCCATTCCGAACCCGATGCCGTTGTCCGGCACCGCGAGTAGGGTTTCCTTCACCGATTTCACTGCCGACGCGATGGCGTCGCCGCCGGACAGAGCGTCGATGACGGAGACGCCGGCGAGGTCGAGTCGAACCGGGAAGATGGTGGTGAACCAGCCGACGGTACGAGACAGGTCGGCTCCCGGTACTGCGGCTTCCTCGCGTCCGTGGCCTTCGAGATTGATCAAGACGTCGGTGCCGCGCTTGCCGTGCGAGTGACGCCACCCGGTCACGGCCAGCGCCAGTGCGGCGAGTAGGCCGTCGTTCACCGATCCGCCGAACTGCTGTGGCACTGCGGTGAGGAGGTTGTCGGTCACTGCGGAATCGACGTCGACGGTGATCTTGTCCACGGTCGAACCGAGGTCGACGGCCGGGTCGAGTGCTCTGTTGCCGAGCAAGGCGTCACGGCCGGCGGTGGCTTCCCACCGCGCCAGTTCTGAGCGGCGCGCTGGTGCCTGTTCGGCGAGGCCGGTTGCCCACCGGCGCATCGACGTCCCGCCGGCGGGCAGCGTGGCCGTGGTGCCGGCTTCGGCAGCGGCATATGCGGCCGCAAGATCGGGGACGAGTAGTCGCCACGACACACCGTCGACGGCGAGGTGGTGGATCACCAGGAGCAACCGTCCACGCGCGCTGGCTCCGACCGGATCGAGCCACACCGCCGCGATCATCCGGCCGTTTTCGGGATCGAGACGCCGCGACGCCTGGGCTATGGCTTCTTCGGCGGCACGCATGAATTCCGGCCCGTGGTCTGTGGTGATCTCCAGGCGGTGCAGGACGTCCGATGCGCGGACCGTTCCGGGTTCTGCGACGATCAGGCTGCGAGTGGCGGGTTCGAGGCGACTCCGCAATGCGTCGTGGTGGTCGAGCAGGGTTTGCAGAGCTTCGTCCAGCGCGCGGTCGACAGTGTGACGAGGCAGGGAGAGCAGCGCGCTTTGACTGTAGCTGCGGATCAGTTCGAGATCGCCGCCGCTTCGCTCGAGTAGCCATTCCATGATCGGAGTGAGTGGCATGCTTCCGACTGCGCCGCCAGGGAGTTCTTCCAAAGCGGGGGTTGTTTCGAGTGGTTCACTGCGGACCACCTGGGCGAGTCCGGCGACGGTTTTTGCTTCGAACACGTCGCGCGGGGTGAAGGTGAGCCCGGCGTCCTTGGCTCGGGAGACCAGCTGGATCGACATGATCGAATCGCCGCCGAGCCCGAAGAAGGAATCGTCGATGCCGACGGCGGGCAGGCCGAGTACGTCGGCAAAGAGATCGGCGAGCACGGATTCTGTTGCGGTAGAGGGGCTTCGGTTCGACTTCGGTCCCAGGGTCAGCAACGTGAAGTCGGGGGCAGGGAGCTTGCCGCGATCAAGTTTTCCGTTGACGGTCAGCGGAAGCTCGTCCAGGACGACGATTACGGTCGGCACCATGTACGACGCCAATTCAGCCGACACGGATACGGTCACTGCGCCGGAATCGATGCTCGCTCCTGCTTCGGGCACAACGTATCCGACGATTCTCGAGCTGCCACCGTCGCTGCGCACGATCGCAACTGATTGCGCGACGCCGGGGCAGCGGAGCATGGCGGCTTCGATCTCACCGAGTTCGATGCGGAATCCGCGCACCTTCACCTGGAAATCGCTGCGTCCCACGTACTCCAGCTGCCCCGCGTCGTTCCACTTCGCAAGGTCCCCACTTCGATACATTCGATCCCCCGAGCCACCGAAAGGGTCGGGTAGGAACCGCGTAGAGGTCAAGGCGGGCTTTCCGAGATACCCGCGGGTGATCTGGTCACCGGATACATACATTTCTCCGACGACGCCGGGTGGAACCAGGCGTAGTCGCTGGTCCAGGACGTAGACGTTCATTCCTGGGAGTCCGCGGCCGATGATGCTGGCGGACGCTCGATCTGCGTCGTCGCGGCTCAATGCGATGCGACTGACATGGACGGTGGTCTCGGTGATGCCGTACATGTTGATCAGTGCCGGGGTGGTGGGCCTGCGGTCGAACCACTTGCGCAGTTGACCGAGATCGAGCGCTTCCCCACCGAAAATGACGTAGCGCAAGGCCAGGTCGGGTTCACCGGGCGCCGGGTGATGACCACGGTCGGCTTCGGCGAGTTGGTAGAACGCGGTCGGCGTTTGGTTGAGGACCGTGACGCCTTCGCGGCGCAGCAGTTCGTCGAACATGTCCGGCGAGCGGGTTGTGTAGTAGTCGACGACAACCAGTCGCCCACCGTGCAGGAGCGGGCCCCACAGTTCCCAGACGGAGAAGTCGAAGGCGTAGGAGTGGAACATCGTCCACACGTCGGTGTCGTCGAAGCCGAATGTCGGCGACGCGTTGTCCATGAGTGTGAGGACGTTGTGGTGCGAGACGAGCACGCCCTTGGGCTGACCGGTCGATCCGGAGGTGTAGATGATGTAGGCGGTCGAGTCGCCGCGCAGTGGGACCAGCCGATCGGCGTCGGTGATCCGGGACGGCGCGAGGCGCTCGAGGCGCAGGTCGGTTTCCGGCGAGCCGAGCTCGACTACCGGCAGGCTGGAACCCTCGGTGAGACCCTCCGGCAGCATCCGCAGGAACTCGTCGGACGTGATCAGGGCGCCTGGTTGCGCGTCGGCGACGAGGAATCGTATGCGCTCGCCCGGGTAGGTGACGTCGATCGGCAGGTAGGCGCCACCGGCCTTGATCACGGCAAGGAGCGCGATCACCAGTTCGGTGGTGCGGGGCAGTGCGACGGCGACGACGGATTCCGGTCCGATCCCCTGCGCGATCAGTAGCCTGGCCAGGCGATTCGCGCGCCCGTCGAGTTCGGCGTAGGTGAGCGACGTGGTGCCGTCGCCGACGGCTGTTGCGCCGGGATGCGCTGCGACGCTCGCGTAGAAGCGGTCCGCGATGGTGTCATCCACCGTGAGCGACGCATGGCCGGCGTTGTTCCATTCGGTCAGCAGGGTACGACTCTCGTTGTCGTCGAGTACGTCGAGGTCGCCGAGCTTGGTTGCCGGTTCGTGCGCCGCGCCGGTGAGCAGTTCGGCAAACCGGCGGGCATAGGTCGCCATGAGATCGGAGTCGAAAAGATCTGTGGCATAGATGAACTCGGCGTCGATTCCGTCGGGAGTGCCGTGTTCCCCGTATCGTTCCGTGACAGAGAGTTGTAGATCGAATTTGGCGACGGGTAGGTCGATGTCCACCCCGGACACGCTCAGGCCGGGAAGGTCGAGAGTCGGCACCACGTTGTTGCGGAATTCGAGGAGGATCTGGAACAGCGGGGTGTGCGATGTGGAGCGCTCCGGATCCAGTGCGTCGACCAGTCGCTCGAACGGTAGATCACCGTGCTGGAACGCGCCGAGATCGATGTCGCGCACCTGATCGAGTAGTTCCGCGAACGTGGAGTCGAGTGAAAGCGGGGTCCGCAGGACCAGGGTGTTCACGAACATGCCGATCATGTGATCGAGTTCCGCTTCGCCGCGGCCGGCGACAGGTGTTCCGATCACGATGTCGCTCTGGCCGGACAGGCGCGCGGCCAGAGCGGCGAGGGCGCTGTGCAGGACCATGAACATGGTGACGCCGCGCTGGCGGGCTACGTCGGCAAGGAGGCGGTGGGTGGTCGCCGGAATCTCGAACGCCGCGGTGGCGCCGTGCATCGACTGCTTTGCCGGACGGGTGTACGAGGTGGGCAGGTTGATGGGTTCGGGCAGGTCCACCAATTGGTGTGTCCAGTAGGTGAGTTGGCGGGAGATCTCTGAGTCCGATTCTTCCTCCGAGCCGAGGTTCGCGTGCTGCCACAACGTGTAATCGGCGTACTGGACCGGCAGTTCCGCCCAGGTCGGCGCGCTGCCGGTGCTGCGCGCCGCGTAGGCGGCGGCAACATCGAGTGCGAGCGGGTTCATGGAGAAGCCGTCGGCGATGATGTGGTGAGCGACGACCACGAGGACGTGGCGATCCGGAGCGATCTCGAGCAGTGTGCTGCGGATCGGGACCGCGCGCGAGACGTCGAATCCCTCTGACCCGAATTCGAGGATGCGATTGATCAGAGCCCGTTCGGCGACGAGTTCCGGTTCCAGGTTCAGCGGAACGTCACCCGTGGGGACGATGCGCTGTGTCGGAGTGCCGGAGGCGGCGGGGAACATCGTCCGCAGGCTTTCGTGGCGATCGAGGACGTCGCCGAATGCGCGGGTCAACGCGTCGCGGTCGAGTTCTCCGGTCAAGGTGACGGCAAGCGGAATGTTGTATGCCGGTGAGCTGGTGTCGAATTGATTGAGGAACCACATCCGCTTCTGCGCGACGGATACCGGGATGGGGTCGGGGCGCGTGGCCGGGGTCAGTGGCACTCGCACGGCGAAATCACGACCGGCGTTCTGTGTGGCTTGTGCCAGGGCCCGTACCGTCGGGGCGTCGAAGAGGGTCCGGACGCCGATGTCGCAGCCCAGCGCGGCGTTGACTCGTGCGACGACGCGGGTCGCGGTGAGCGAGTTTCCGCCGGCATCGAAGAAGTGTGTGTCGAGGCCGATGGGTCCCGATTCCAGGACTTCGTCGAAGGCTGCGGCGACAAGTCTTTCGAACTCGGTGTTCGGGGCCGTGAATTCTCCGCCGGCGGTGTCGAACTGTGGTTCCGGGAGTGCAGCCCGGTCGACCTTTCCGGTTCCGGTCAGTGGAATATCGTGCAGGATCACTACACTCGCTGGAACCATGTGCGCCGGCAGGTGCTCACGCGCGTGTGTGAGGACGCCGGCGACGGTCACGGCAGCGTCATGGTCGATGAGGACGTACGACGCGAGTGCCTGTTGATCGGCAGGTCCGTGGACGGCGAGGGTCACGGCAAATTCGACGCCGGGCAGTGCGGCAAGGGCAGCGTCGATCTCGCCGAGTTCGATGCGGAAGCCGCGGATCTTGACCTGGAAGTCGCTGCGCCCGAGGTATTCGACGGTACGGTCCGCGCGCCAGCGCACGACGTCGCCGGTGCGGTACATCCGCTCGCCCGGCGCCCCATAGGGGTCGGCTACGAAGCGTTCGCTGGTCAGCCCGGTGCGCTGGTGATATCCGCGGGCCAGTCCGGCCCCGGCGATGTACAACTCCCCCGGTACTCCCACGGACACGGGTTGGAGGCGTCGGTCGAGGACCAGTTCGCGCACGCCCCGGATCGGCCCACCCAGGACGACGGTGCCGTCGGCAGGTATCGGGTCGCTGATGTTGGCGCCGATCGTGGTTTCGGTGGGCCCGTACAGGTTGTGGAAGGACCGTCCGGGCGCCCAGGTGTGCAGTAATTCCGGTGGGCAGGCTTCACCGCCGACAATCACGGACGTCAACGCGTCGATGCCGCTCGGGTCGACGGAGGTGAGCACTGCCGGGGTGAAGAAGCCGTGTGTGACCGTCTGATCGCGCAGGACGGCAGTCAGTTCCTCGCCGCCGTACACGGTGGTCGGCACCATCACCAGGGCGGCGCCGTTGGGGAACGCGAGGAGGTATTCGAGAACGGAGGCGTCGAAGCTTGGCGAGGAGAATGCCAAGGTGCGGGACTGCTCGTCTATCCCGAAGCGCTGACGTTCTTCGTCGGCGAAGTTCTCGAGTCCGGAGTGCGTGACGAGCACGCCTTTGGGTTGCCCGGTCGATCCGGAGGTGTAGATGACGTACGCGGCGTTGCTTAAGCGAGTGGGGTTCACGTTGCGGCCCGATGCGAAGGTGCCCAGACGGGCCTGCGTGTCGGGTGAGTCCAGTTCGATCCATCCGATATCGGCAGGTAGTTCACCGGAATGCTCGGTGGTGGTGATGCCGATGTGTGCGGCGGAGTCGGTGAGCATGAACTCGATGCGCTCACGCGGATAGCGCGGATCAACCGGAACGAAGGCGGCACCGGCCTTGGTGATCGCCCACATCGCGGTGACGGATTCCACGGATCGACTGATGCCGATCGCGATCCGATCCTCGGGTACGACGCCGTCGGCGATCAGCATCCGGGCGAGACGATCGGAGGCGGCGTCCAGTTCACGGTAGGTGAGTTGGCGCTCGCCGGCGGCGACCGCGATCCGGTCCGGGAAACGGGCTGCTGCGTCGGTGAACAGTTCGGCAAGCGTGCGATTCGATCGGCCCGGTGTCCCACGCGCAGGAACCAGTTCGCGCATTTCGTGTTCGGGCATCAGGGACAGGTGAGCGAGCGGCAGGTCGGGCTGCGCGGCAATGAGTTCGAGGGTCCGCATCAACCGGTCGGCTACCGCGTCGACGTCCGGGTCGGCGAGTGCGCCCGGAAAGTATTCGAACTTGAGCTTGAACATGCCGCCGTCGGTGGAAGCGATGACGGCCAACGGGTAGTGCGCGGCGTCCTGCGCGTCGTGAACGTCGAGTACGTGCATTCCGGCGATGTCGATGCCGGCGGACAACCCGGTACGATCGACGGGGTACGACTCGTAGACGGTCAATGTGTCGAACGTGGCAGCGCCGCCCACCGCGGCCGAGATGTCGGGCAGGCCGACATGATGATGGTCGAGTAGTGCGGTTTGTTCATCCTGTACGCGAATGCACAAGTTGGCCAAGGACTCTCGGGCGTCTAGGCGCACCCTGATGGGAACGGTGTTGATGAACAGTCCCATCATCGACTCGATGCCGTGCACCTCGTGCGGACGCCCGGACACCGTGCCGCCGAAGACGACGTCGTCGCGTCCGAGCAACTCGCTCAACACGATCCCCCAGCCCACCTGAATCAGCGTTGCCATGGTGAGTCCGCGAGATCGAAGGAAACCGCGTATGGCTTCGGTTCGCTGGACATCGAGTTCGAGGAAGGTCTCACGCGACGTGGTGGTCAGATCCTCCGCCGTGTGGGCATGCGTGACCAAGGTCGGTTCGTCCATCCCGGCCAAGGCGTGCGACCAGGCTGTCAGTGCAGCATCGGTGTCCCGTCGTGAGAGCCATTCGAGATAGTCGCGGTAAGGATGAACGCGAGAGAGGGCACTCTGGTCGGAATCCGTCGCGTACAGAGTCAGCAAATCCCGCAGCAGCAACGGCATGGACCAGCCGTCCAGAAGGATGTGATGGTTGGTCAGAATCAGCCGATAGGTGGTCTCCCCCGTACGGAGGAGCAGGAAACGCAGCAACGGAGCGACGGCCATGTCGAACCCGCGGACGCGGTCCGCACGGAGCAGTTCGTGGAATTCGGTGTCCTGCTCGTTGACCGGCAGCGGCGAGATGTCGATCTCGGTCCACGGGACCACCGCATCCGCGTGGACGATCTGCACGGAGTTGCCGGCCTCGTCGGTGACAAACGAGGTACGCAGGTTGTCGTGCCGATCCAGCAGTGCCTGAGCAGAGCGGTGGAGGCGAGCGGGCTCGACGCCCTCGAGGTCGAGGGTCAATTGCACGGTGTAGGCATCTACGGTGTGTTCGGCGTACCGCGCGTGGAAGAGCAAACCTGCCTGCAGGGGTGACAGTGACCAGATGTCGGCCAGATCGGGGATCTGCTCCTCGAAGCGGTCGATAGCGTTCTGGTCGAGGTCCACCAACGGGAGATCCGACGGGGTCAGCCCTCCGCGCTCGGAGTTCTCGGCGTGGGTGGCCAGCGCGGTGAGCGCAGTAACCCACAGGTCCGCGATCTCACGGACGTCGCCGGCCGACAGGATGCCGGACGGGTACGCCCACGTCGCTGATAATTGTGGCCGCCCGTCGATGTCGGTGGCGACGGCATTGACGTCCAGGACAGCCGCGAGCGGCATGTCGGATCCCCGCGCGGATGCCTCCAGATCGACATCCACGGTCAACGCCCAGTCGCCTGCACCCTCGGTGGATTCGGAGCCGCCGAATCGGCCCAGGTAGTTGAAGGAAATCTGAGGTGCGGCCGGCCCCGATAGTTGTTGCTGCCCTACATCGTCGAGATAGCGGAGCAGCCCGTATCCGATTCCGCTGTCCGGAATTCCGTGCAGAAGTTCCTTGACGGATTTGAGAAGCGGTCCGGCATCCCCCGTTCCGGCGAGGAGCGCGGCGGTATCGACGTCGGAGAGATTCACACGCACCGGGAAGACGGTGGTGAACCAACCGAGTGTGTGGAGAACGTCGGCCCCAGGGACAACGTGCGCTTCGCGGCCGTGCCCCTCCATCGAGACCAGTACGTCGTCGGCGCGAACTCCGCGCGATGATCGCCACTGAGTAACCGCCAGTGCCAGCGCTGCCAGCAGTCCGTCGTTGACGGAGCCCGAGTACAGCGCGGGCAATGTGGTCAACACCGTTTCGGACACCTCCACCGGAACGTCGACAGAGATACGCGCCAACGCCGAGTCCGTATCGAGGTGGGGGTCCAGCGGCCGTGAACCGATTTGCGGATCCGAGCCTGCGAGCATGGAGCGCCAGAGGTCGATCTCGCTACGCCGGGTCGGGGCGATCTCGGCGAGTGCGGTTGCCCAGCGCCGCAGGGACGTCTCACCGGGGGCCGACGTTGCGGCGGGTGAGAGACCGGCGTCGAGTTGATGGAATGCTGCCGCCAGTTCTGGCACGAGCACCCGCCAGGAGACACCGTCCACCGCCAGATGGTGAATGACGAACAGTAAGCGTCCGGTACCGGTGGGGCCGGACAACCAGGTGACTCTGATCATCGACCCGCTGCGTGGATCCAAGGCGTCACGGGCGTCATCGAGTGCGGCGACAATCGCAGTGTCGAACTCCTCGGTTCCAGGCTCGGCGTCCACCTGCATGTGCCGGCATACCTGGGCCGCGTCGACGCTCCCGACCTCACCGACCACCAATGCCCGGTGCGGTTGCAGTTCGAGCCGAGCACGCAGTGTTCCGTACCGGTCGAGAACGACTTGTACTGCGGCAGTCAGCTGTTCGGTGCGATTCAGATCCGCGGGGGCGTTGAGCAGTGCGGATTGCGAGAACGAATCCAGGCCCGCCGTGTTCTCGGCAAATCGATCGAGCCACCAGTGCGCCACCGGCAGCAGCGGCATGGACCCCACTCCCCCACCTGGCAGTTCCTCCAACACGATGGGGGCGGCGTCGTCAGCGAGCTCGATCAGTGCTGCCAGAGCAGCGACGGTCTTGGCTTCGAACACTTCACGCGGGGAGAACACTATGCCGCTCGTACGTGCGCGTGCCACCAGTTGGATCGACATGATCGAATCGCCGCCGAGCGCGAAGAACGAATCGTCCACGCCGACCGAGTCCAGCCCGAGTACGTCGGCGAACAGCGCGGTAAGGGATGCCTCGAGTTCGGTTTCTGCTGCTCGCGAGTGTGTTCGGGCGGCAGCGAAGTCCGGGATGGGGAGTGCGCGGCGATCGAGCTTTCCGTTGGACGTGCGCGGCAACTCGTCCAGGACGACAACCGTCGACGGCACCATGTGCGGGGCCAATTGGGTACTGACCACCGCAATGACGTCGTCCGGGCTCAGGAGCGAGACTTCGGTGTCCGAGGCGATGACGTATCCGACAATGCGTGCCGGTCCACCGTCACGCTCGACCGTGGTCGCGACGGCTTGGGCGACCCCTGGGCACTGGGTGAGTGCTGTTTCGATCTCGCCGAGTTCGATGCGGAAGCCGCGGATCTTGACCTGGAAGTCGCTGCGCCCGAGGTACTCGAGTTCGCCCCCACCGTTCCAGCGGACCAGGTCACCGGTCCGGTACATCCGGGCCCCTGGGGCTCCGCCCGGATCGGCGACAAAGCGTTCGGCTGTCACACCGGTGAGGTTTCGATACCCGCGCGCCACACCGTCGCCGCTGACGTACAGCTCGCCGGCCACACCGATCGGTACGGGGTGCAGACGCGCGTCGAGAACGGATGCGGTGATCCCGAGCGACGGCCGCCCGATACTGACGCGTCGCGACGGCGCCAACGGTTCGGTGATGCTCGCGACGACGGTCGATTCGGTCGGCCCGTACGCGTTGATCATGATCCGCCCTGGGCGCGCCCAGGCAGCTACCAGTTCCGGTGGGCAGACGTCGCCGCCGGTCCCGACGGCTTCGAGTTCGTCCAGGCCGCTTCCGTCGACGGTGGCCAGCGCGGCGGGGGTGATGAAGGCGTGAGTGACATGCTCGTCACGGAGTAGTGCCGTGAGTTCGTCGCCGCCGAGCATCGACGCCGGCGCGATCACCATCGTTGCGCCCGCGCTCACCGCGAGCAGCAGTTCGAGGATCGAGGCGTCGAAGCTCGGTGAACTGAAATGCAAGGTCCGCGACTGTGCACCGACTCCGAATGTGGTGCGCTCCTGCTCGGCGAGCGCCGCCAGGCCCCGGTGGCTGACCATGACGCCCTTGGGGAGCCCCGTCGAGCCGGACGTGTAGATGACGTAGGCAACATGGTCGAGCGATCGGGGTGCGCGCAGTTCCGCATCCTGGATCGGTTGATCCGACGCCGCAGCGCACTCTGCGCGGACATCCATCGTGTCGAGAACAACCGTGCTCACGTCCGACGGAATGGTGTGTGTGTCATTTGTGGTGGTCACGACGACACACGCGCCGGAGTCGGTGATCATGTGCTTGATCCGGTCCGCCGGGTACGACGGGTCGACGGGAACAAACGCTGCGCCGGTTCGTGCAACCGCCCAGATCGCCAGCACTGATGTCGCTGATCGAGGCAGGGCCAGCGCCACGACGGTCTCCGGTCCTGCACCATGCGAAATTAGCACTCGCGCAAGTTGATTGGCGTGCCGATCGGCAGCGTCGTAGGTAATCTCGATTCCGTCGAAGGCCATCGCGATCGAATCGCTACGGTAGTTCGCCGAGATCAGGTCCGGAAGCAATGCGGGTTCGGGAAGTGTGCGCGAGTCGGCGGCGTGACCGTCGGCAGAGCCGAGCAAGTCGATGTCACCGACCGGCGCATGTGGATCACGGGTGACGGCGTCGGTGATTCGAATCAGATACTCGGAAAAGCGCTCGATGGTGGAGCGCTCGAACAGTGCGCTCGCGTAGGTGAATCCGGCTTCGATACCCGCTGGTTCGCCGTGTTCGTCGAATGTCTCGGCAAGCGTCAACTGGAGATCGAAGTTGGACACCACTGTCTCGAGGTCGAGAAGTTCCACGTCCAGACCGTCAAGGGTCAGGGTCGGCCGCTCGGTGTTCTTGAACTCGAGCATCGCCTGGAACAACGGCGAGTGCGACGTCGACCGCTGCGGTGCCAGCGCATCCACGACGCGTTCGAACGGGATGTCGGCGTTGTCGAAGGCGTCGAGGTCGATGCCACGTACCTGGCTGAGTGCGTCGACAAAGGAGCGAGCGGGATCGAACCCGGTGCGCAGGACCAGTGTTCCCACGAACATGCCGACCAACGGGTCGAGCAGTGCGTTTCCTCGGCCGGCGATCGGTGAACCGATCGCGATGTCGTCCATCCCGGACAGTCGCGCCAGTAGCAGCGCATACGCTGTGTGCATCGCCATGAAAAGGCTGCTGCGAGAATTCTGCGCGGTGGCAAGCAGTCGTCGGTGCACGTCCGCGTCGATCTCGAACCGCAGAGCGGCGCCGGACAGATCCTGAACGGGCGGACGGGGACGATCCGTCGGCAGTTGGAGAACTTCTGGGAGCCCTTCGAGTCGGTGTGTCCAGTAATCGAGTTGGCGGGACAGTTCGCTCCCGTGGTCGGTGATGTCGCCGAGCACTCTCTGCTGCCACAAGGCAAAATCTGCGTACTGGATTGGCAACGTGGACCAATTCGGCAGGAAACCTCGTGAGCGAGCGGAGTATGCGGTCATCACGTCGATTGCCAGGGGCGCCATCGAGAAACCGTCCGCGCAGATGTGGTGCACCACCACGACAAGGACGTGTTCGTCGGTCGATACCTGGATCAATTCCGCTCGGATCGGCGGCGCGGCAGTGACGTCGAATCCGGCCGTGGCCACGTCGTTGATCCGGCTGCGGAGCTCGTCGGACGAGCAGCGGATCAGGGGCAGTGACGGCAACACGTCTTCCGTCGTCGCGACAACCTGGGCGGGAACGCCGTCGATCATCGGGAACGACGTGCGAAGCGACTCGTGCCGATCGAGTACGTCACCGAGCGCACTGTGCAGGGCGCCACGATCGAGGTCGCCGCGCATCCGGATAGCGATCGTCACGTTGTACGCTGACGAGCTGATATCGAACTGGTTGACGAACCACATGCGCTTCTGGGCCAGAGACAACGGGATTCGGTCCGGACGCACCTGCGGTTCGAGAGGAAGTGTTGTCGCCGCGCGTGCCGCGCTCTCGCAGATCAGTGCCAAACCGGCGACGGTCGGTGCGTCGAAGATGTCGCGGATCGACAGGCTCACCCCGAGTGCGTCGTTGACGCGGGCGATCGCGCGGGCCGCAATCAGACTGTTGCCGCCGATGTCGAAGAAATTGTCGTCCACACCGATCTCGTCGGCACCGAGGAGATCGACGAGGACGTCTGCCACGGTCTGCTCGAGCGGCGTGCGGGGTGCGACAAACGCGAACGCACTCGTAAAGGTGGGATCAGGCAATGCCGCTCGATCGAGCTTTCCGGTGGATCCGAGAGGAAAAGCGTCCATCGTGATGATCGACGACGGAACCATGTACGACGGGAGTTCGTCCCGAAGCATCTGTCGAATCCGATCCGCGTCGAGCGCAGCCCCCTTCTCTCCGATCGCGTATCCGACGAGAGAATCACCGAGGGTGCCATCGTGATGAACACGTGCCGCTGCCTGAACGACTCCCGGAGTGCGCAGTATCGCCGACTCGACCTCGGGCAGCTCGATCCGCAAGCCACGAATCTTGACCTGGAAATCCTTTCGGCCGATGTAGTCGAGTTGACCGTCCACCCGCCATCGCACGATGTCGCCCGTGCGGTACATGCGAGCGGCCCCGGTTCGGCTGTAGGGATCGGCGACAAAGCGGTCGGCGGTGAGCTCGCTCCTGCCGAAATATCCGCGCGCCAACTGCACGCCCGCGAGGTACAACTCGCCGTGAACGCCGACCGGAACCGGATGCAGGCGCGAGTCGAGCACGTACACCGCGGTGTTCCAGACCGGAGCGCCGATCGGAACCGACACTCCTGGTCCGGGCAGGTATTCGGCCGCGGTGACGTCCACAGCAGCCTCTGTCGGTCCGTACAGGTTGTGGAGGGCGGCATCGCTCACGCGGGTCAGGGCCATCGCGGTGGCCGGCGGTAGTGCTTCGCCGCTACTGAAGACATGGCGAAGACTGACGCAGTCGGCGCGGGACGCGGCAGCAACGAACTCCGCGAGCATGGAGGGCACGAAGTGGGCCACGGTGACGCGCGATTCGGCGATCAACGTCGACAGGTAGTTCGGATCGCGGTGACCGTCCGGCGCCGCGATCACCAGCTCCGCACCGGTCTGCAGAGGCCAGAACAGTTCCCAGACCGAGACGTCGAATGTGATGGGCGTTTTCTGCAGCACGACATCCGACGGTTCGAGCGGGTAGGCGCCTTGCATCCACTTGAGCCGGTTGACTATCGAACGATGCGATACGGCAACACCTTTCGGTCGACCGGTGGAGCCTGAGGTGAATAGGACGTAGGCGATGTTGTCCGGGCGGAGCGGAGAAATCCGATCGGCGTCGGTAATCGGGCGGGTCGGCGCTGCCCCGAGTTCGACGTCGACAACGTCGATGTCCGCCGGCAGGTGACCGTGGTGTCCACTGCTGCCGAGGATGCACACCGGGGATGCCACGGACAGGACGTACCGGATTCGCTCCTCAGGATGATCCGGGTCAACCGGGACGTAGGCGCCCCCGCTGCGGATCACCGCATGGATTGCCACCAAGAGTTCCAGCGAGCGTGGGATCGCCACCGCGACGCGCTGATCTGGTCCGACGCCGCGATCGATCAACGTTCGTGCCAGTGCGTTCACCTGGTTGTCGAACTGTTGGTAGGTCAGTGCGGCGCCGCCGAAGCGCAGCGCGACGGCGTCGGGAGTTCGCTCGGCTTGGGTGCGGGTCAGATCGTCGAGGGTGAGTGCCTCGAGCGGTCGCGACGTCGTGTTCCACCGCTCGAGTACCAACGCGCGCTCGCCGACTGCGCACAGGTCGATGTCTCCGACGACGGAATCCGGATGCTGCGTCGCAGTGTCGAGAAGAGTGACAAATCGATCGGCCAATCCGGACATGGTGTCGGAGTCGAACAGATCGCTCGCGTAGTTCAATCGCCCCTCGAGGTGATCGCCGCGCTCGGTGACAATGACCTGGAGGTCGAATTTTGCTGCGCCGGTGTCTAATTCGTCCACCGATACGTTCAGTGACGGCAGTGTGACCTCGGTGGGCGTCGCGCCCTCCATGACAAGCATGACCTGGAACAGTGGCGAGTCACCACCGTGACCACTCAGGGCGTCGACCAGCACGTCGTAGGGAACGTCACTGTGCCGCAGTGCTGCCACATCGGTGGCGCGCGTGCGGGTGACGACGGTTTCGAAGCTCGCGGCCGCGTCGACGACGGTGCGGAGGGCCAGTGTGTTCACGAACATGCCGACAACGTCGTCGAGCGCACGCTCACTTCGCCCGGCAACGGGTGTGCCGATGACAATGTCGTTGCCGCCGCACTCCCGCGCGAGGAGGACCGCCAACGCAGCATGCACAACCATGAACACGCTGGCGTCATGCTTGGCCGCGATATCCGCGACGCGGTGATAGGTCGGTGCGTCGATCGTGAAGTTCACGTCGTGGGCGCGCAGGAATCCACGCGCCGGGCGCGGATGGTCCATCGGAAGTTCCGGAAGGTCGTCGCGGGCCGCGAGTTCTCCGCGCCAGAAATCCAACTGCGACCCGAGAATCGAATCGGGCGTTGCCGCGTCACCGACAACGCGTCGCTGCCACTCGCTGAAGTCGCCGTACTGCACCTCGAGCGGCAACCACGCCGGAACCCGTCCGGACTCCCGAGCCGAGTACGCCACCATGACGTCGCGAGCCAACGGCGTCATCGACAGTCCGTCGGCGGCGATGTGGTGTACCACCAGTACCAGCACGTGGTCGTGCTCCGAGGCTTCGAGCAACACCGCCCGCACCGGAGGCGCCGACGTGACGTCGAACCCCAGACGCGCCAACTCACCAGCTCGGGCACGCATCGCGCCGGCGGGAATGGTCTCGACGGTCAGTTCCTGGTTGACCTCGGCGACGCCCCGAACCTTCTGCACCGGGCCCCACGCGGTCGCCGGGAACACCGTGCGTAGCGACTCGTGGCGGATCAGCACGTCACGCAGCGCCGTCGACAACGCCGCCACGTTCAGGGGACCCGTCAGGTGCACGGCGATCGGAATGTTGTACGCCGGTGACGCCGGGTCGAGTTGGTTGATCAGCCACATGCGCTGCTGCGCCAGTGACGCCGGAATCGGTTCGGGTCGCGAAATCCGCGTGAGCGGTGGGAGAAGGGTCTCACGTGAATTCGAGGAATCCGCGCGCGCAGCCAATCCGGCCACGGTCGGCGCCTCGAACAGGTCGAGCACGCTCAACGACGTACCGAGCGCACCGTTCACCCGCGCCACTACCCGCGTCGCAATCAGCGAATCGCCGCCGAGGTCGAAGAAGCTGTCGTCGGTGCCGGCGCGCGCGATACCGAGTAGGTCGCAATACACGGCCGACACGCGCTTCTCGGTGGAACTTTCCGGCGCGCGGTACTCGTTGATCCCCGACGCCTCGTCGATCGCCGGGAGGGCGTTGCGATCGATCTTCCCGGCGGGTGTGAGAGGAATCGCGTCCAGCACCACGATGCGCGAGGGCACCATGTGCGGTGCCAGGGCGGCCGCGGCATGCGCCGTCACCTCCGGTACCTCGATACGCATCCGCGGTGCAGCCGTGACGTACGACGCCAGCATCGTCTGGCCGCTGCTGCCGGTCACACCGACTGTCACAACGTCGTCGAGGCTCGGGTGCTGGCGCAGCACTTCGTCGATCTCGCCCAGTTCGATGCGGAAACCGCGGACCTTGATCTGGAAGTCGCTGCGACCGAGGTATTCCAACTCACCGTCGGCGGTCCAGCGAACCAGATCGCCCGTCCGGTACATCCGCTCGCCGGCCATCCCGTTCGGAGCGGCGACAAAACGCTGAGCCGTCGTGGCGCCCTGTCCGTGGTAGCCGCGGGCGAGCCCGACGCCACTGACGTACAACTCCCCGGCCACTCCGAGTGGCACGGGGTGTAACCGTGCGTCCAGCACCATCACCGACGCTCCGCGGACGGGCTGCCCGATCGTGACCGGCGCATCGCTGCGCAGTGGACCGGCCATGGTGGCGACAACTGTCGTCTCGGTGGGCCCGTACGCGTTGAACATCAATCGGTGACCAGCCCAGTGCTCGACGAGAGACGGCGAGCTCGCGTCACCGCCCGTGGCGATCACACGCAGTAGTGGCAAGTGGTCGGGATCAACGGTCGCGAGGGCTGCCGGGGTGATGAATGCGTGCGTTACTTCGCCGGCGCGCAGGACCTCCGCCAGTTCTTCGCCGCCGTAGACGGTGGGTGGCGCAATCACCATCGTTGCCGCTGCCCCGAACGCGAGCAGGAGTTCGAGAACCGATGCGTCGAAGCTCGGCGAGGAGAAGTGCAGGGTCCGTGAATCGGGGGTGGTGCCGAAGCGGATTCGTAGTTCCTCGGCAAAACTGCTCACACCGCGATGAGTGACCACAACGCCCTTGGGCACACCGGTCGAACCCGACGTGTAGATCAGGTACGCGGGATCGTCGAGTCGCAGCGGCCTGAGCAGATCTGCGCCAGTGATCGGGTCCGTCGAACCGAGCTGCACGTCGGCGGGCACAATCCAGTCGACCGTATCGCCCAACCCGCCCCGGACATCGTCGGTGCAGATCCCGAGCGTCGCCCCGGAGTCGGTCAGCATGTGCGAGATCCGGTCAGCCGGATAGTGCGGGTCGACGGGGAGGAACGCCCCCCCGGCCTTTGCCACAGCCCAGATCGCGATCACCGATTCCTGCGAGCGTGCGAGCGCGAGCGCCACATACGTCCCCGGGCCGACTCCGCGCGCAATCAACTCTCGCGCCAGTGCATTCGAGTGGGCGTCGAGCTCGCGGTACGTCAGCACCTTCTCGCCCATGACTATCGCGTCGGCGTCGGGATTCAATTCTGCAGCGGCGCACAGAATGTGTGCGAGTGTGCGAGGGCTCGCCGCTGCGGGACCGGGAACCGGGCGGAGCAATTCCCCTTCGGTGCCGTCGAGTATCGGCAGGTCACCGACTGCCAGGTCGGGAAATTCCAGCGCCCGGACCAATACCCGCTGCACTCGCTCGAGCACCTGCCGCGCAGTGTGCTCGTCGAGAAGGGCCTGGTCGTAGGTGGCGTCCAAGGTCAGTGTTCCCGCGTCGTCGACGAGACCGATCGCCAGGTCTGCGCCCGCGATGGTGCGGTTGGTAGGTCCGTCGTTCAGGACGACATGAAGTCCGGCGGCGCTCTGGGTGCCAACACCACTATTCTGACGAACCATATTGTCATGGGCGGCAATATCATTCAGCATAGCGGCACAGGCCTGCGCTGGTTCGACAGCGCTGCGGAGCGGCACCAGCGGTGCGCCCGGTGCAAATCGAGCCCCGATCACTATGTCGTCGGTGTTCGTCAGCCGAGACAGCACGATCGCCAGTGCGCCGTGAACAAGGCTGAACGCGTCGGCGCCCGCTGCGCGCATGCGCAGATGCAACTCGTGTGCGATCGGAGTGCGCAAAGTACCGATCTCCGCGCGGCGATCAGCGGTGCGCGGACGGTCGAGCACAAGCGATGCGCCTTCGGGGGCGTCCGTCATCTCCCTGGCCCAGAACTGCTCGAGCTCGCGGGCGCGGGTGCGCTCCCTACCGATCTCAGCGGTCCTGTGATGAATCCGATCGAGCGGTGTGCCCGGACCGGCCGCGATCAACTCACGTATCAACTCGGCGAAATGCGTGTGATGCTCGTCGAGTTCGGCTCGCTCGTAGCGATCCGGGTTGGCGCGAAACTCGATCAGCGTTTTGACCGGGCTGCCGCTCTGATAGATGTTGACCAGCAGATCTTCCACCGGACCGGAGGTCACGATGTGGTACTCGCCGACGATCGGACCCAATGTGATCTCCTGACGGAAGAGCATCACGTTCATCATCGGCCCGGACAACCGCTGGTCTTCCACCGACAGTCCGGCATCACGACGAATGTCCTCGAGGCTGCACCGTTGATGCCGAAGCGCGCCGAGTAGCTCGAGCTGCACCCGCCCCACCAGATCGTCGACAGTGTCTCCGGGAAGCACCTCGATGTGCAGCGGGGCAACATTGACCAACATTCCGCCCGAACGCTGTAGTGGCGCAGTGGTGCGGGCCGAGACCGGCAAGTTGATCAACACGTCCCGATGTCCGGTGCGACGCGAGAGATAGCAGGCCAACGCCGAAATCAGCACAGCAGCCGGTGTTGCGCCCGAACGCGAACTCCACTCGTCCAGCGCTGCGACGGACGTTTCCGACAACGCGCCCGTCACAATCCGGGAATGTGCATGCGGTGGCGCTTCCCGGTCGGCGAGCGTCGATCCGTGGTCCACGCCCGCGATGCGCTGCGCCCAGTACTGTCGGTCAGCGTCGAATCGGCTCGACGCGCGATACGCCTGGTCCAGCTCCGACAGCTTCACCACATCGAGCGCCTTGTTCGGCGCAGGCTCGCGCCCCTCCAGTTCCGCGGTATACAGCGCCGCGATGCGGTTGATGATGGTCATGCCGCTGTAGCCGTCCAGGGCCACGTGGTGAATTCGTGTGTACCACAGGTAATCTCGATCCCCGGTTTGCAGGATCGTCATTTCGACGAGGCGATCTCGGGTCAGATCGAGCGGCGTCGCATGGTCGTTGTCCATCCACTCTGCCGCGGCGTCACGCGGATCGTCGCAACCGCGGAAGTCGAAGTAGTCGACCTCCGCGCCGATCGTCGGGTCGACAATTTGGCACGGCTCGCCGTCCGGGTACATCAACCGCAAGAAGGGTGATTCGAACTCGTGCGCTGCCGTCACCGCTGAGCGCGACAACAAGTCGATGTCCAGATCGCCGTGGATCTCGATGTACTGCGCGATGAAATACGGAACTGCCGGGTGCAACTGCTGCGCAAACCACATACTCCGCTGCACCGCAGACAACGGAAACGCCCCCGCCGGCAGAGTTCGAGACTGTTCGCCTGTGTTGTCGGTACTCAGGTTGTCGGTACTCATCACAACCACCCCCGCGTGCTTCGCTGGGAATGGCGACCGAAAGGTGTGGTTCGGGGATTGAAGAAGTACATCGCACCGCCTCGACATCGAGAGTGGAAACCATGAACGACCCTGTGCGAGCCCACCGGACTTCATTGATCGCGATTCGTGATTGATTGCGATACGTGCGCGATTCTGGGTCGGCTCGCAGTTCGAACCTCCCCGAAGGTCCGAACTGAAGGATTTAAGTTGTGTTGCCTCGTGTACCCACCGCTTATTCACGGTGCTGCGCACACGGCTACGAAGTGATTGCCCAGACGGGGAGGATCGAAACACCGCGTCGATCCAAAGAAATCACGGGTTCATCGAAAGCGTTCGGCTTCGCGCGCGAGTGCCGTCAACTGCTCGCACAACGAGAGAAGTTCGGCGGAATCAGCGCCTTCGGCGACCGCAGTGGCAACATCCTCGGCAGCACACCGTACTTCGAACATTCGGTCCACCAGCTCGACAGCCTCGGTCGCCGTCAGAATGACCGCATCCGCTGGAACGCTGGTGCCTTTCACCGCATTGCGCTGCTCGTACGCACGCTGACGACACGACTGACAGCAGTAACGACGCCGCCGGCCGACGCCCACAGCTGCCACGCCACGACCGCACCACGCGCAAGGACTACCGGCGCTTCTGGGGCGCGTGCTCGAGGTCATGGCATGACACTTTACTCGAGATTCCGACGCCCTCGATGTCCACTCGGATGTGCGCGCGCAGTACCCGGTAAGATGGGGAGGTTGCGTCTTCTCGCCACACGGGAACCAATCCGGTGCTCGTGGCGTTGTAGATGAGTGTGAGCGTCTACTCCCCAAGACAGGGCGCCCACCAGCGGTGACGAACGAAGAGAGGACACCACCATGGCAGATCGCGTACTTCGAGGTAGCCGACTCGGAGCTGTGAGCTACGAGACCGACCGTGACCATGACCTCGCCCCCCGTCGTATGGCGAAGTACAAGTGCGACAACGGTGAGATCTTTGACATCCCGTTCGCCGACGACGCCGAGATCCCCGGTACGTGGATGTGCCGTAACGGCCTCGAGGGTTCCCTCATGGAGGGCACTGCGCCCGAAGCCAAGAAGGTCAAGCCGCCGCGTACCCACTGGGACATGCTGCTCGAGCGTCGTTCCGTCGAAGAACTCGAAGAACTTCTGAAAGAGCGTCTCGATCTTCTGAAGGCCAAGCGCCGCGGAGCGTGATGCGCTAGCACCACAAGTTGCACGTCGAAGACCGTCCGGCCAGTTGCCGGGCGGTCTTTCTCGTTGCGTTCGATGCCGATGCGGTCCTTGTGTTGCAGCCATTGTTCACGAACCCTTCTTCGACGCCGACGTCCTCCGAAAGCGCTCCCGCTCAGCAGTTTTCATCGGTCAGACAAGCACCCGTGCCGGTAGCGCTCCTCGCGTTGTGCGCGGGGAAAGCCATCGACACGGATATCTGTACCAGTGTTTGCTGTATCCCCGGACGGCTCGAATGCCAAACGTCACAGACCGAGCACAGTCAGTACGCGAGTGAACACATCTTCTTCGAAGTGAGCACCGCCTCCAACGCCGTGAAAGCCATGCTCACTCGAGGAAAAGGGACCCAGCTGCCTGCTCGAGTGCGCTTAGGTCGTCCAGCGACGCATCGCCACGTATCCCGCTGCTCCCACCACAATCAGCGCGACTCCCAGGGAGACCGGCGTCGAGTCCGTCACCAATCCCGCCATGCCGGTGACTGCTACGAAAACAGGGACGAAATCGAACAGTCGAGCAATGGATTCCGGTGGCTCGACCGGAAACCCGAGTGCTTGGCCGGCCTTGCTCCGGGCGTAGCTCGGATACCACTCGGTGAATGAGATAGCGAAGAACGTGCCCGCCAACTGCAGAATCCAACCCGTCCAGAAATTGCCGCTGTCGCCTAACACTGCGTCGCCGATCAGTCCGACAATCGCGGACCAGGTGAAGGCCAGCGCCCAGACCGCGGTGATGACGTAATTGATCCGCAAGAACAGTGACGTGGTCCAGTACTCCTGCGGGGTGGATTCCTTTGCATATTGCATGGTGAACGGGTTGCGGAGCAGTATCGATCCGAAAGCGAAGACAACAAGCGCGACATTGGTGAGCTCACCGCCCCATAATTCGAACCACTCGATCGTATTTGCCGACGCGAACAGACCGATTCCTGCGAGAACGCCGAAGAAGAGGACATCGAACAGTTCCAGCAGTTTCAGAGTGCCGCCCCGCCGATGATTTGCGGCCAGTATCAGCAGCGATAGCCCGAGTGCCGCCGCCGCGGATTCTTCGAAGCGCCCTGGTCCGGACAACAACGAGAGCAGAATCCACGGCGACAGTCCAGCAAGTGGAGACCGCAGAACCTCGTCGACAACGCTGGTTTTGCGGATGACACTCTGATCTTCGATCATGGGAAACGCCCTTTGCTCGGCTCGGTGTCATGGCGAATACCCGAAATAGAAGACCGCAAGCCCCTTTTAGCGGCGTTTCTTACCCCCTGGTTCGCATTTGCCGGCGTACTTGTCGAGTCCGATGCCCTTGTTCGCTTTCTTACTGCGTCCGGTCGGTCCCGATTTCGGCCGCTGCACCCACTGACCGTCGGCGTCCAGACCTGGCATGCGCTCACTGAGCGTTCGGCTGTACCGAGTCTCGCCGTCGACGGTCAGAACTCCGTCTTGGACGTCGATGTGCGCGATGGTCGCCCAGAACGAGTTCTTGCCGTTGCCGACGAACACGAGGATCTCGTCGGCGTCGGGACCGGGGAGCCCGTCCTTGCCGGCCTTGCCGTAGCGAATGGCGACGCGAGGTTTGCCGAACGAGTCGATGGCACCTGCCCCGTTGTCCACGCTCTGATAGACGTTGACCAGCAGATCGCCGTTCTCTTGTGGCAGCACGCGGACCTGCTCGACAGCCGGCTTCTTTCCCTTGCCGGGACCGGCGCTGTCGCCGTAGTGGTAGATGTGCGGCCACGTTTCAAGTCCACCGCGATGATTCGGCTCTCCGCTGATGACAACGTAGTCGTTGGTCTCTTCGTTGCGGCAGAAGAAGTAGACGTCGAGGTCTCCTTCGCCATACTTCTTGACCTTGCCGTTTCCGTCGTACGTCGCCCCGCGGCCGTCCCATTCCAGGCCGACGGTCAGTACCCAACTCGGATCGCCCTGGCTCTTACGCAGGTCGATGCGCGCTGTCTTGTCCGGTGAATCCTTGGTGAGGCTGACGGAAACTTTCTCGAAACTGATCGTCGGAGCCGCACTGACAACGGGTGGCTCTGGTGCCACAGCAGCACTTGGCTCGTCGTCATCGACGTCGATACCGTGTTCGGCGGCAAAAGCTGCCAAACCGGCGCTATACCCCTGTCCGACGGCGTCCAGACGCCACCCTGCGCCGCGGCGATACAGGGCTACCAATTGCAGCACCGTTTCCGTGGTCAAACCTGTTGGCACAAAAGACAACTGCTGCGACGTGCCATGAGCGTCGACGCGGATCGAGGAGACGTCCGAGAAGTTCTTGCCCTGCGCCTCGGTGCTGCCGGTCATCAGCACGCGGTGAACGTCGGCGGGCAGAGCCGCGAGGTCGATGGTGATCGTCTCGTCCGACACGAGTGCAACGCCCGGTGCTTTCGGGTTGTTGAAGAAGACGAAGTCGTCGTCGGTCCGGACTTTGCCATCGGCGCCGAGCAGGACCGCCGCGATGTCCACAACACCACGAACGCTTCCGGTGTCGAGCGCGATGGTGTAACTCGAATCGACCAGATCGGTTTTCGAGCCCTTGGTTACGTCAGTCATTGCTCTCTCCTGTTTCGGGAAGGGCTGGGTCACGTCGTCGGGAAATCACTGCCATCACTATGGCGCCCGCAGCGAGGAGGCACAGGACTACCTCGGGCGCGGGGCCGAGCTTTGTTGCAAAGGTGGTGCCGGTCGAGAGTGGCACGTCGGCAACCAGGTACTCGGGTACGAACAGATCAGTTTCCGAGGTGACGGAACCGTCCGGCGAGATGATGGCACTGACACCGCTGGTAGCTGCGACGACAACCGCTCGGCCGTGTTCGACGGCACGTACACGCGACATCGCCAACTGCTGGTACGTCATCTCCGTATCGCCGAACGTCGCATTGTTGGTCGGTACGGCAAGAATTTGAGCGCCGTTACGGACGGATTCCTGGAAGGCCCGGTCGAAGGCCACTTCGTAACACGTGGCGATGCCGATAGGCACGCCGGCAGCGTGAACAACGCCATTGCCGTCGCCGGGTACGAAGTTGCCTGCCCGGTCGGCATACTCGGAAAACTTCCGGAAGAAATCGCGGTACGGCAGGTACTCGCCGAACGGCTGGATGATTTTCTTGTCGTGCTGTTCCTGCGGCCCCTTGTTTCCGTCCCAGACGATCACGGAGTTGGTGGTCGTCCGATCGGCGTTGACCAGCACGGTACCGACCAGGATCGGCGCACCGATCGACACGGACGCGCGAGTGATGTCGGCGGCTGCGTCCACGTTGCGCAACGGATCGATGTCCGACGCGTTTTCCGGCCAGATGACAATGTCGGGTTGTTTGACGCGTCCGGCGTCGACCTCGTCGGCGAGCCTGAGGGTTTCGGCAACATGGTTGTCGAGCACCTGTTTGCGCTGGGAGTTGAAGTCCAACCCCAACCGCGGGACACTGCCCTGAATTGCGGCGACGGTAATCGTCTTCTCACTGGAGTCCATGGTCGCGAGAAACGGCGACACGACTACAGCCAGCAGAACCGGTACGACGGCCGCGGCAACAGCTCCGATGACTCCCCTGTCCCAGCGTTTGCCTGCAACGGCAATTGCCAGCGCAGCCAACCCTGTCCCCGTGAGTGCAACCGCAAAACTGAGCAGTGGCGCTCCGCCGATACTGGCCAACGGGAGAAGCAAGCCTTCGGATTGGCCGAATGCAAGCCTGCCCCAGGGGAATCCGCCGAACGGAACGCTCGAGCGAAGCCACTCGGTCAGAGTCCAGGTGGCGGCAATCCACAGCGGCGCCCACGGCAAGCGCGACACCAATACTGCCAGGAGTCCGAACAATCCGATGAACAGTGATTCCACCGCGGCAAGAGCTAGCCACGGCATCGCGCCGACAAACACACCGATCCACGGGAGCAGCGGAATCAGGAACCCGAGACCCGCCAGGTAGCCGTATCCGAAGCCGGCTCGCAGCCTCAGTCCCCCGCGACCGAAGTTCGTGAGCACGCACGTCAGGAGAGCAATGCCCACCGGAGCGAGAAACCACAGCGGCCGTGGCGGAAATCCGGCGAAGATCAGAAATCCACCGGCAGCCGAGTAGAGCGACCGCAACCAGATCGAATCAGTCAACAGGGCCGTCAGTCGGGTGCGTTCACCGACAACGGGCTCAACGCTCATAAACGACGCGTCCGCGATGCACCGATCGAACGCACACCGGGGCCGGCGCGTCGGCGTCGAGCTTCGGTAGTGCCGGGACGCGCGAGCGCGGATCGGTCGACCATCGCTGGACCGAGTCGGCGGGAGCGCTCACCTCGAGGTCGCCCGCTTCCCACATGACGTACGACGCCGGTGCGCCCGGGTTGAGAGTTCCGGCCGCGCCGTCGCGCACGCCACCGGCGCGCCAGGCGCCGCGGGTTGCGGCTGAGAACGCTGCGCGAGGTGAGATGCCACTTCCGTCGGTGCGGTGATGCACAGCGGCGCGCAGCATCGCCCACGGTTCCACCGGAGTGACCGGGGCGTCGGAACTGAAGGCGAGGGAGACGCCGGTGGATGCTGCCGGGGCAAACGGGTTCAGCGCAACGGCGCGTTCGCTGCCCAGCCTGGTGGCGTACAAGCCGTCGGTGCCGCCCCACAGCTCGTCGAAAACCGGCTGGACGCTGGCGATGACGCCCAGCGAGGCAAAGGTTTCGGCGTCGGCGATCGACATCATTTCGGCGTGCTCGAGGCGGTGCCCCAGTGCTGCAACCTTGGGTCCGCCGAGTTCATCGGCAACCTGCCGGAAGGCTTGCGCCGCAGCCGAGACGGCGGCATCACCGATTGCATGGAAACCGGCTTGGATGCCGGCGAGGGTGCAGGCGCGAATGTGCGCTGCGATGCCGTCGACACCGAGGTAGGCGTTACCGGTCGAATCCGGTTGATCTGCATAGGGTTCGGTGAGCCAGGCAGTATGCGATCCCAGTGAACCGTCGATGAAGAGGTCGCCGCCAAGTCCGTGAGCGCCGGTCTTGTCGAGGAGCGCCTGCGCGTCTTCCGCGGTGCTGACGTGCTGACCCCAGTAACCACGGACCTCGACGCCGTGATCGTGGGCAAGGAGTTCCTGGAAGTCGGTGAGGCCCGAGATGTCCGGGCCGCCGCACTCGTGCACGGCGATGATGCCGCGTGACGCGCAGAGATCGAGAGCCGCGGTGCGTGCCGCGGCACGCTGATCTGCTGTGAGGAGGTTGCGTGCGGCGGCGCGGGCGAGGTGGTGAGCGTCGAAGGTGAGCGGGCCGTCGGGCGAGTAACCGGCCTCGTTGGCCAGTCCCTCGATCCCGTCCCGCAGTGTGCTGGAGCAGACTGCCGAGTGTACGTCGATCCTGGAGAGATACACCTTGCGACCGGGAGCTGCTGTATCGAGGTCAGCCGTCGACGGCGCAGTACTGTCGGCCCACTCGGTATCGTCCCAACCGTGTCCCCAGATGACGGCGTCCGGGTTGGCGTCAGCGAATGCCGTTACCCGCGAAAGGCATTCGTCAAGCGACTGCGTGCCGACGAGATCAAGTCCGACAATCGACAATCCCAGAGCAGTGATGTGGACGTGAGTGTCGACAAAACCCGGGGTGACAAACGCACCGTCTAGATCTTCGATCTCGGCGCCGGGATGCAGTGCCCTTCCGGCGCGTTCGTCACCTACCCAGACGACGGTGCCGTCGGTGATGGCGAGTGAAGTCGCGTCAGGTGCAAAGGAACTGTAGATCCGGCCGTTGACCAGCAGTCGAGTAGTCACAAACGCCAAGTCTGCCTGCTAGTACTGCGGCCCCCGCGAACGGGTAGGTGTATCCGTGTCGAGAATCTCACCTTCGAGGACGAGTTCTTTGCCGTTGCTTGCGACATATTCGGTGGTCGCGGTAGGTGTTTCGACAATGATCTCGCCGTCGATGACCTCACCGTTTCCGCGCATCCGTGCTGCGTATCCGACGGTGCCGGCAAAGGCGTCACCACCTGCTGCGAACGCTGCCGCACGTTTACCCGCCAGAAGTACAGCCAGAGGACGCAGTGCCCACCGGGTCGGGGGAATCAGCAGAAGCAGACCCAGGACCGACGTGACAAGGCCGGGGACGAACATCAACGCAGAACCAGCGGCCACGAGGGCGCCGTCTGCGACAGCAAGCGATGGCGAACCTTCGCCGCGTGTTGCTTTGCGGAATCCGTCCATGACTTTGCGCCACTGTGAACGCATGAGCACCAACCCGACCAGTGAACCGGCCAGGAAGAGCAGGATCGTCCAGGCAATGCCGATGGCGTTGCCCACGATGACAAGTGCGGCGATCTCGACGATCACGTAAAGCAGGAACAAGGCGGCGATCATGACGTCCCCTTTCAGACGGTCTACCAGTACAACGCACGACGGTCCGGTTTTTCTCCCGAGCCCCCGACATTGCCTGTGTAGTGAGTCACTTCGGCGCTTCAATCGGTGTGCGTCGCGGTAACTAACGCTCCGCTAACGATCTAACCCTAAAGTTGACCTTTAGACTCTGCATGTGGTCAAGTCGTTTCAGCCCGCTTTCCAGCGGACCCAGTGAACGTGAAGGAGCCCGACATGAGCCGACTCCCCGGCAAGAGACTTTCCCGACGTCTACCCGCTGCGCTTGCCGGCGCTGCCGCCGTCGTAGCCCTGACTGCAGGATCTGCCCTGTTCGGAGCCGGTACCGCGGCAGCAGATCCCGAGGCACCTGCCGAGTTCACGGTGCCTATCGAGATCAATGTGCCCACCGACCTCGCAGCACTGATCGGTCAAGCCGCCGCAATCTCGCCCGAGGCAACTGCTGCGTTGAATCAATTGATCGGCACGGCGGCAGCTGACCAGATCGCGTCAGCTTTCGACCTCCCCGATTTCGGCGTCACCACACCGGCATCGTTCATGTATCCCGCACCGACGGTCGGCTGTGGGCTCGACGGACAGATGGCGACCGTGACTCTCGCAACGGCGCAGTCGGGACCCAACTTTCCGTTGCCACCGTGGGTGGAAGACAACCAACTCCGGTTCCAAGCGCTTCCCGCGTACATCGGGATTCCGGAGACATCCGAGTTGAGTGTCGCGTGGATCAACACCAGCACGTTCAAGGGCGGCATTGTTCCTCTCGACGAATCCTTCGGCGACGTTCCTCTGATGTCGACAGTGGTCGACACCGGCGACGGCAAGGTTCTCGCCGCGATGTTCGGCAAAGTCGACTACACCGACGGAAAATCCTGCATCGTGCTTCCGACGGTCGGCTCCTTCGACGCCTGAGCCTGAATCGACTGGCTGGTCGGGCCGGCGACCGCCGCCTACGAGCCGGGAGTAACCAACCCGGTCTCGTAGGCCAGCACGACTGCTTGCACACGGTCACGAAGATCCAGCTTGGTCAGAATGCGCCCGACGTGAGACTTGATCGTCGATTCGGACAGAAACAGCTCCTGAGCGATTTCCGTGTTGGATCGACCTGTCGCGATATGGCTGAGCACTTCCCGTTCACGCTCGGTCAACACATCGAGAACAATCGGATCGCGCCGCGGCGCCGGGCCGTCAACGATAAAGCGAGACAACAACCTTCGCGTCACCTTGGGCGACACCACAGCATCCCCGGCAGCAACGCTGCGGATCGCGGACACGAGATCCTCGGGCGGGGTGTCCTTGAGCAGGAACCCACTGGCGCCGGCCCGCAACGCGCCGAGCGCATGTTCGTCGAGGTCGAACGTTGTCATCACCAGGACACGCGAATCGATCCCCGACGCCAGAATCTGCTCGGTTGCACTGACCCCGTCGACGATCGGCATCCGAACGTCCATCAGCACGACATCCGGCTTCAGCGCGATCGCCGAGGCAAGGGCAGCCGCGCCGTCCCCGGCCTCACCGACGACGGAAATATCTTCGTTTGCCGCGAGGACCATATTGAGGCCCATTCGCATGAGTTCCTGGTCGTCGACAATCAGCACGGAGATAGGCACCGCGTAAACCTATCGGGCCGACAGAGCTGATGCGACTCAGCCACTCCGCCGGGCCGGCTGATGTCGGGTGGCGTCGTAGGCCTCGAAGTAGGATTCGCCCACCACGAACATGCCGCGCTGCGGAAGCCAGAAGTCTCCGAGGCGCGCCTGTTGAGGCAGCGGACCGGGCGGTCCGATGTCGACCCCGTCGATACTCGCCCGACTTCGCTCGACGGTCCACAACATCCGCGGATTGGCTCTAAACCACTGACCGTTCGGGGTCGTGCCGGTCAATTTCACCCGGCCGACGCCCAGCGCAGGTCCAGCGGCGCGTCCCATCGCGGACAGGACGCCATCACTGCGCCATAACGCCTCCGGCATGAGCCTGCCCAGGCCCGTCATTGCGGCAGTGGCAACTGATCGGCCCAGTTCGAG
Source organism: Rhodococcus sp. NPDC056743 (assembly GCF_042790355.1). Taxonomy (NCBI): domain Bacteria; kingdom Bacillati; phylum Actinomycetota; class Actinomycetes; order Mycobacteriales; family Nocardiaceae; genus Rhodococcus; species Rhodococcus sp. NPDC056743. The sequence goes on from NZ_JBHTZI010000003.1 coordinate 401,525, forward strand.
TTCCCAGACGAGTGACTCGTCCACCCGGGCAGTGAAGGTCGACGGGCCCGCCCACGTCACCGTGATCTCTGCTGTTCGTGCGGCCGCGAGATCCGAGCCGAAGTAGCGGGCACAGCTGGTCTCGGGTGGGTTGCTGCTGTAAATGACCCAGCTTCCGGCGGGATCTCGATGCCACACCGCGTCGTACCCGGCCCCGACAGAACTGGCGGGAAAATGCCGCAACGCCAGGTAGTGGCCACTTGCAAACGGCTGCCCCATTACTCCGTATCCGGCGAACCGTTCTTGTCCATCGCCGGGAGGAACATCTCTGGCGCGCTCAGCAATCGAACGTGGATTGTCGGTCATTGTTCGTCCTCTCCGAATCCATCCCCTTTCGGTGGTTACCCCGTTTCGACGTCGACACCGGCGTGCTGCGATGTGCACAAATCCAGCGACGTGAGCGGGTGCAACATCGGCCGGGATTCTGAAATGCTGGATGTACAGCAACCGGAAGATGGGAAGGCTGTCATGAGGTTCTACGAGGATCACTTCGTTCCACGGCTGGTGAACATCACCTGCGGGATGTCGCTGACCGAACCGTCCCGCAAGCGAGTCTGCGCCGACCTACACGGCCGAGTAGTCGAAATCGGGTTCGGATCCGGACTCAACGTCCCGTTCTATCCGAACACCATCGATTCCGTCAGCGCTGTCGAACCGGCCGACCTCGGCTGGAAACTGGCAAGCGCACGGCTCGCGGCGTCGCCGATACCCGTCGAGCGCTCCGGACTCGACGGCCAGTCACTTCCCTTTCCCGACAACACCTTCGACACCGCACTGTCCACCTGGACGATGTGCACGATCCCCGACGCACACGCCGCGCTGCGCGAGGTTCGACGGGTCCTCAAACCTGGCGGTACCTTGCATTTTGTCGAACACGGTCTGGCTCCGGACGAGAATGTTCGACGCCGACAGCACCGCTTCGAACCGATCCAGAAAGCTGTCGCGGGCGGTTGCCATCTCACCCGTGAGATCCCTGCACTTGTCCGAGCCGCTGGATTCGAAATCCGCGACCTCGATACCTTCTATCAAAAGGGCGTCCCGAAAATCATGGGCGCCCTCTCGCTCGGGTGTGCCGCACCCATGATCCCCTGAGGGAACTTTCAGCTCACGGTAAACGTAGAGTAAAGGAGAAGTTTTCACACCCCTACAGAGAGCACCATGGACAGACACAGACCCCGGCCGGATACCACCCACTGCGTAGCGAAACGTGATGACGAGGTGTCCGGCTCATGATGATCGCACTGACACTGCTGCTCGGAGTAGTGGTCGTACTGCTTATCTCCGCAGTGACCGGATACTTCGTCGCGCAAGAATTCGCCTACATGGCCGTCGACCGCTCCCGCCTCAACTCGCTCGCCGAAAGCGGCGACGCCGGAGCCAGACGAACTCTCGCGGTTACCCGTCGCACATCGTTCATGCTTTCCGGCGCCCAACTCGGGATCACAGTGACCGGACTTCTCGTCGGTTACGTCGCCGAACCACTCATCGGTAACTCGTTGGGGACGATGTTCGGCGGCATCGGCGTCCCGACAGCAGTCGGGTTGGCGATCGGCGCCGTCCTCGCGCTTCTCTTCTCCACACTGGTACAGATGCTCTTCGGTGAGCTCTTCCCCAAGAACCTTGCGATCGCTCGGCCAGAGCCGGTGGCTCGGTGGCTGGCCCGCTCGACCACGATTTACCTCAAGTTGTTCGGGTGGTTGATCTGGATCTTCGACCAAGCATCGAATGTGCTGTTGCGCGCCTTGAAGATCGAACCGGTGCATGACGTGGAACACTCTGCTTCTGCCCGCGACCTCGAACACATCGTCGCCGAGTCCCGTGAAACCGGCGAGTTGCCGCCGGAGTTGTCGACGTTGCTCGACCGTATTCTCGATTTCCCCACCCGCCCCGTCGAGCACGCGATGATTCCTCGCACACACGTGGACACAGTCCGCGTCGACGACTCCCTCGACGACGTCATCGCACGTATGGGAACGGGACACTCCCGTTACCCTGTCGTCGGCGACGATTCGGAGGATATTGTCGGTGTCATCCATCTGCACGACGTGCTCACGATGACAGCAACCAGCGACTCGACGGTGCGCTCCCTGGCCCGTCCCGCTCTCGTTCTCCCCACCACATTGCCGCTCCCGAAAGCCTTGACCGAACTCACTGACACCAAAAACCAACTCGCCTGTGTCATCGACGAATACGGAGGTTTCGCTGGTGTCATCACGCTCGAGGACATTGCCGAGGAGATCGTCGGAGAGATCACCGACGAACACGATCCGGACCTTCCGTTCGAACTCCCCTCTGCGGACGGACCGTGGATTGTCGCCGGCGGCACACACCTCGACGAGGTCGAACGCACCATCAGCCGCGACTTGCCCGCAGGCGACTACGAGACGATTGCCGGGTTCACCATCGCCCACTACGGGGAACTGCCGCCCGTTGGCGCGCAGATCCGTGTCGAGCTGCCGCCCGACCCTGCCGACCTTATCTCCGACGACAACCCGCCCCGCCGCTCAGTGGTCATCGAGGTTCTCTCGGTTGATCGACATGTCCCGTCATCGCTGCGCATTCAGGTCGACGACATACCTCAGTCCGCCGACGCGACCGCCAAGGAGGCGAAGTGATGGACAACCCCTGGATAATTCTCTCGATCACGGTCGCACTGATCGCACTCAGCGCTTTCTTCGTCGCCGTCGAATTCGCGCTTATCTCCGCCAAACGGCACCGTCTCGAGGATGCAGCGCCGAACAGTCGCGCAGCCCGCGCTGCCTTACGCAGCTCATCCGAATTGACGGTGCTGCTCGCCGGCTCCCAGCTGGGCATCACCATCTGCACGCTGGCGCTCGGCGCGATCACCAAACCTGCCGTCCACCACTGGCTGACCCCCGCTTTTTCGAATTGGGGAATGCCGCTCTGGGTGGCGGACGTCGCAGGCTTCGTCCTGGCCCTGATCATCGTGACGTTCCTCCATCTGGTTGTCGGTGAAATGGCCCCGAAGTCATGGGCCATTGCCCACCCCGAGAAATCGGCGACGATGCTTGCCATACCGATGCGCGGGTTCATGTGGCTCACACGGCCGCTGCTTCAGGCTTTGAACTCGATGGCGAACTGGTTGTTGATCAAAGTTGGTGTTCAACCCGTTGCACACATCGGCAGCGGGCAGGATCCCGCGGCCCTGCGGCACTTGGTAGAACACTCGGCGAATGTGGGAGCACTCGACGCCAGTTACTCGGCTCAGCTGTCCGGAGCTCTCGATATGCAGACGCTGACAGTGCGCGACCTTCTGCGCAGCGACAAGGAGCCCACCTCGGTCACTTCAGGCACCCCACTCGATCAGGTTCGCAGGGTTTCGAAGCAATCAGGGCATCTACGAATCCTGGTTCGCGACAACGGTATTCCTCTCGGAATTCTCCATGTCCGAGATACCCTGCTCCAGCCCGACGACGCCCGCGCAGCAGACATCATGCGACCGGCGTTCACGCTCGCATCCGATACCCCGGTCCACCTCGCACTCGCATCGATGCGGGAAACCCGAAATCATCTGGCGGTCGTCACCGACAACGGGACAACCGTTGGGATAATCACTCTGGCTGACGTTCTCGCTCGGCTGTTTCCGAAGGTTGAACAAGCGGCGTGAAGTGATCGTTTTCACCGGGTTCTCCGTGCGGCGTAGTGCATCTCGCGGGGTGGTCAGCCAAGTCCGATCGGGGTGTCAGCCCCAATGGTTGACCGCCCCATGTGAAGGATCGGGAACGGGCGCCCGTCTGCATCGGTTGCCGATCGACTCAGGACGGCAAAACCGTGGCGCTGATAAAAGCCGACAGCTTGCGGGTTCTGCTCGTTCACGTCCAGACGGAGATGCGGATGGCGGTCGATCGCACGCGCCAGAAGCGCGGAACCAACACCATGCCCACGGTAGGAACTGTCGACGAACAGCATCTCGAGTGAATTGCCCACAAGCCCTGAGAACGCCACGGGAGTTTCCTCAACCGCTGCAACCGTCAGTTCGACCGCTGGGAAATAATCACTGATCATCCGAGATTCATAGAAGTCGACATCCTCGGCGGTCAGAAAGTCGTGGGTTGCTTCGACGGCGCTCCGCCAGATGCGAACGAGCGCCGGCCACTCACTTTCGGCCTCACACGGGCGGAGAACGAATTCCTTCGACGTGCGCATGAAGTTCGATATTACGGACGGCCGGCAACGGGTCGTCAACTGAATTACGGCCTCCGCCAAGTATTCTCTGATCGATGAGACAGCTGCGTTCACCCCACCCGTCAGTGTGAAGAACGACTGGTACACCGCACTCACCGAGCCAAGGAACGCATGAGCAACCTGACAGCCATCGACACACCTGGATCGGCCTGCGTACTCCCGCCGGCGTTCACTTCGGACTCGCGGCGACAAGGCCGCTGACCGCAGAAGTGACCTTGACGCGGCACGCGAGCAACACCCACACCGTTTCGGCATCACAGTTGTGACGAAGGTAGCTCCGCCGTGTTCTCTGGTGTACGAGTGAAGGTGCTCTCGCGCCCGGTTTTCTGCGGGCCCCTGTGTCCATTTGCGATTGGAAGGAATGCGGTTACGCGCTGTCTGATCACGAGATCCGGGCGATATGTCCGGTCACTTGCTCGCAAGAGGGCGCCAGTACTGACGCTTGCCGCCATCGCGAACGACAATGCGGTGGCGAGCCAGTTCAGTTCGCAGCTCTTGTTGATCCGCTGAATCGCCGCCGTCCAGAGCAATTTGGCGGGCCCTCAGTATCGCGTTCGCATCCTGGGACAGCCCGGACGCCCCGTCGACCCACCGTGTGAACGAATCGGCGTATGGGTCGCGCTCGCGCCACGAATAGCCGTGTGAAGCGAATGCAACTTGAAGTGCGGCGAGTGATAGACCCGTCTTTTCCCTCGCGAGTTCCTCACTCGCGGAGCCCAACAGGACCAGATGCCCCTCGTCGACGAATGCGCAGTTCACATCAGTGGCGGAGAGTGTCGTTTCCTTGTCGCTTCGCTTGATCGTGACGTTCTCGTCGTCGATCGTGACGGACACGATGTGGTCGTAGACCATGACGGAGAGGAAACAGCCGGCCAGAGAGCCAACGATGACAAGTACCAGTGTCGTCTTGAATCCGATGACATCAGCGAGTTCGGTGATCTTGGCTTGGTTCGGAAACCAAGCCAACGCTGCGATCCAGGTGGGGACGCGGCTGAGAGCGAAGCCCACCAGGGCCCCGACCGCCGGCAATATCGTCCACAGCGCTAGGTGCAGAGCTGTCGAGTGACGCACTGTTGTCTTGTCGAGTGTGGCAGTCATATCCGATCCACTCCTGGTTGTTTGTCGATAGGCCGAACGCCTGCAGAACCAGCCTCGGTAGCGTTCGAAGCGATCGCGTGGACATACAGCGAGGACCATTGCTCGGCAAACACCGCAATTTGTTCTGGCTCTCGGCCGCGTAAGAGCCCTGGCACTTCACCCATCCCTGACGTCAGCACCGATGCATAGAGCGCAGCATCGATCTCACGGAACTGGCCATAGGCTTGGCCTTCTTCGATGAAGCTGACCAATTCGCCGGTGCCGGATCGGTGACTGGCCGCAACCGCATCGCGGACCTCCGCGACGGCAACCTCCCTGCGTATCTCGGTCATTGCGCTGACCTGGTCACCATCGCGCGCGCAGTAATGGACGAAGCGCGTCAGCATGCCTTCGAGTGCGGCGGGGTAGCTGTCTTCATCGCCGGCATCTGATTGATCGGCCATTGCGGCGTCCAGTCGTGCTTCGACGGTCGCGAGCACCGCCCGCATCAGTGCTTCCTTTTTGTCGAAGTGGTAGGTGATCAGCCCTGGGCTGATCGACGCACGTTTCGCGATGCGGGCGAATGACGCTGCCTTGTAGCCGCTTTCGGCGACAACCGAAATTGTCGCATCAATAATCTGTGCACGCCGGGCAGCTTCGATGAAGGACACGCGAGGCAGGTCATCTGCTGTTGCTATACGCACAACCAGAAATTTATATGAATAACCAGTAGACGGCAAGGTGAAAGCGCAGAACGACGTGTCCTGACCGTCACCAGAGTGAGGGTGGTAATCCCGCGGCCAAGGCCGCATTCAATCGAATGTGGGGTTGTCTCACGATCGGTGCCGCACCAACAAACGATCGCGAGACACTGCACCTGAGTGAACAGAATGGACAGCGCGGTTCATTTTCGTCTGCACTGCAACTCCAAGAACCTCCCTTCACGCAATTGCGCTGACGGACCGTCTGCCATTTGAGCTACTGAAAACGCGATGGATCGCTGGGCCTCTGCCCTCTTCCACCACTGGACTGCCGGCCGCAGACTTCCTGATTCGATATCGAAAGGACACGGCATCGCGAAGCGGTCAGACAGAACCCCAAATCTGCTGGCTCACAAGGAAAATCTGTTCGGTCGGTTGTCGACTTCGACGGTCATTTCAGCGTCACAACCCACCCGAATCGAGGCAAATCGGACGATCCGAGACCGTTTGCAGCGTGATATACATCACATCTCAATTCAATTCTGTAACGCCCAAAAGGCTCCGATAACGGCAATCGACCTGCAAAGACGCGTTCCGATGCATATCCGTTGCACAAACGCGCGTCGACACGCCGACCCGTGACCAATCCGTGACAGTGACCTACCTTGGAGTGAGCCCAAGCAACCGGGCATTACCGGATCGCCACCGCCAGCCCCACCCCGTGATTCGGATTCGACAACATCCCCTGTGGTGGGAGCTGAGACGGTCACCGTCCTTCGCTGGCGGAAATGGAAAGGAATTATCTACATGAAGAAGAACACTGTCACTCGCGTCCTTGCTTCCGTCGCCGCCGCCGGCGCCCTCACGGCCGGGGCCTTCGGCCTGAGCACGGGCACCGCATCTGCTGCCGGCCACGACTGGTCGGGCGTTGCAGAATGCGAATCGTCGGGCAACTGGGCTGCGAATACCGGCAACGGCTACTACGGCGGACTCCAGTTCAGTCAGAGCACGTGGCAGGCCTACGGCGGCTCGGGCAGTGCACACACCGCCAGCCAGGCAGAACAGGAACGTGTCGCGGAAAACGTCCTCGCCGGTCAGGGCGCCGGCGCATGGCCGGTGTGCGGACAGTACCTGCGCTGATCCCCAACCCTCAATCATTGCGGCTCTGCCCGGTGACCGTCGACTCCGACGGTCACCGGGCAGAGCCATTTCAACAGCATCCAGCCTCGAAAAACTGCACAGCTCAAGTAGATTCCCGACGAGACATAGCCCAACTGCAAGCGATATCAGACAGGGCTACGAAGGTATCCGCTGATCAATATGTCGAGACCCTCGAGATAACCGTCAGCCGTCGTCCCCACCGGCCAGTCTTCGAGCACCTCGCTGAGTACAGGCAGTTCCGCGGACCCGATTTCCCGGATCTTGATCGCAAGAGGTGACATGCTGCCCTCCGGCCGCGCATCGTTGTCGTAGATATTGAGCAACGATCCCAGTGTGTAACTCCACAGCGCTCGATAAACCAACAGTGAGCGACGCGGAGACATCCCGAACTCGACACAAGCGGCCATGGCTCGATCAACCAGGATCAAAGCGCCGCTCCCGCCTCGTCCACCACGCTGAAGCAATTCGATGATCCAGCGCTCCGACGCCAAAGTGTCGAAGATGGCGGCAAAGATCACGTGCAGGCACTCCGCAGGATCCTGAGGCAACACCAAGGCGCCGAGATTCTGCGAGTATGCGTCCAGAACCGCACTGATCAGCTGTTCCTTATCTCCAACGTGGCGATACAGCGCCATCGGCGTAGTGCCGAGCGACTTTGCCACAGCGCGCATGCTCAGCGCGTCGGCGCCGCCCGACGCCAGCTGACGCTTCGCCTCGTCCACTATCTGCTCCGCCGTCATCGTCGGCGGACGTCCGAGCCGTGGTGATCTCGGCTCCATCTTTTCGCCCATCCGTCGATTGTGCGCGTCCCTGCCACAGTGCTCTCGCTTGGGGAACCCCTTGCATCTCCCTCCTTTGCAAGGTAAACCTAACTACTTATGAGAACATGTATACAAACTAGGCGGTCCCAATGACGCGGACAACTCGTGCTGTAACCGCGCCTGCCCTGGTCCTCGCCACCGCTGCGGCAGCGCAGTTCCTGGTGGCATTCGACATGTCAGTCATCAACGTCGCGCTGCCCGACATCCAGGAATCACTACGCTTCTCCGACGCCGGGCTGTCGTGGGTCGTCAATGCCTACGCACTCGCATTCGGTGGACTCCTTCTCCTTGGTGGTCGCCTGTGCGACGTGCTCGGCACTCGAAAAGTCCTGGTCTCGGGGCTGCTGCTGTTCGCTCTCGTCAGCATTGTCGGGACCTTCTCGAACTCTGCCGAGATGCTCGTCGGAGCGCGTGCCCTTCAAGGCGTCGGCGCCGCGATGATCGCTCCTGCCGGGCTCGCCGCTCTCAGTCAGGCCTTCCCTGCCGGCCGTGAGCGGGCAAAAGCCTTTGGAATCGGGGCTATGACGTCGGCGCTTGGCGGTGCATCAGGTGTCGTCCTGAGCGGAGTTCTCACCGAAGGGTTCAGTTGGCGATGGGTGATGTTCGCCGGCGCACCGGTTGCGCTGGTCGCAGCGGTTGCCGGTGCCCGCGGCCTACCCGCCGGCCAGCACAGTAGCGGCGGCTCCCTCGACCTTCCCGGCGCGATCTTGGCGACGACCGCAATCACCGCGCTGGTCGGCGCCGTCATCGCCACCGAATCGCATTCCTGGACTTCGGGTTACGTTCTGGGCGGATTCGCGCTCACGATCGTCCTGCTCACTGCATTTGTTGTGGTCGAGAGCCGCTGCGCCACACCGTTGGTACGACTGTCCACTCTGCTTCGTCCCCGAATCGGGCTGGCCAACGCCATCATGTGCTTGGTCTGTGCAGGCCAGTTCAGTGCGTTCTTCTTCGTCTCGCTGTATCTGCAACGCGGACTGGGATACTCGCCGACCACCACCGGTCTGGCTTTCCTGCCGTTCTGTGTCGGCCTGGTTGTCGGAATCCTCGCATCCACCAAACTCCTTCCGCGATACGGGGTTCGGCCACTACTCGTGATCGGAACAGCACTCGCAGCGGTCGGAATCTTCGTCTTCTCGTCCATGAACGTCGACAGTTCCTTCTGGGCTGTGCTCATTGCGCCGTCACTGCTGACCAGCATCGGCATCGGTCTCTCGTTCATGCCGCTCAGTAACGTCGCCACCGCCGACGCCCCTCCCGAAGAAGTCGGCATGGCATCCGGGCTACTCAGTACGTCACGTCAGATCGGTGGTTCGCTCGGACTTGCCGTTCTCGTGAGCGTCGCAGCTTCGGTGACCGCACGGTCCGAGAGCACACCGACGGAAGCGCTGGTTTCCGGATACTCGCAAGCTCTGCTCGTCTGCGCAGGTCTCCTGCTGGCCGGCACCGTCTTGTCCTTCTTCTTCCCACGAACGGATCGTTGATCTCAGATGTTCAGCACCCGAACCCGCTCTCGGCATCAGCGCCGACGCACGTTGGGCAGCCTTCAGTGCGCTCTGACATCAATCCTTGATCTGGAGCGGAAGTTCTGCGTACACGCGCCAACTGCCATCCGGACGTCGACCGGTCTCGAGGGTTCCCTGCAGAACTGCGACACGTTCACGCATTCCGACCAGGCCGTTGCCGGAACCGCCCGTGAAGGCCGACATCGTTGTCCCCCGGTCGGTGACTTCCACAAGAACAGAGGTTTCGGTACGGCGCACAGTTACTCGGGCCTTCGGACTGGAACCGCCGTGGCGAAGCACGTTGGTCAGTGACTCCTGAACGATCCGATGAATGCCTAAACTCACGGACGGCGTGATGTCGTCGAGTTCGCCCGTCAACTCCAGCCGCACACTCAAACCCGTTGCGCGCATCATTTCCACAACCTTCGCGATGCCTGCAGACCCGTGCTGCGGCATCGCGTCGTTGTTGACTTCGGTACGCAACAGTGAAACCGTGCGTCGTAGTTCTGCGAGCGCGTCACGTCCGGTGCTCGAGATGTTGCCAAGGGCTTTCTTCGCGAGCGCCGGATTCGTGTCGAGGGCGTAGCCCGCCCCGTCGGCCTGGACGATCATCACGCTCACCGCGTGGGCAACGACGTCGTGCAGTTCACGGGCAATGCGGGTGCGCTCGGCGGCCACGGCTTCCTCGGCTCGGCGGTCGCGGTCGTATTCGGCGACCTCCAGTCGCGCTGCCACTTCTTCGTCGTACGCGCGTCTGGCACTGACAAATTCGGCACTGATCCAGGCCAGGGCGAACAGCATTGCGGTAACGATGAGGTCCAGGACGATGTCGGTTCGCACCACAAGCATCGCCAGAGTCGAGTCGATAAAGAGGAATCCGAGATAAATCGCGGCGGTGCGGCGGTCCACGTACATGACCAGTGTGTAGAGAGCAACGCCGAGCGCCAGCAAACCGGGATGTTCGATCGATGCATTCCCGCTCATCCACATGAGAAAAGTGCTGGTGAAAGACATAAGAAGAATCGCTACCGCTGACACTCGCGGATACTTGCGACGCCAGAGTACGGGAAGGCAGATCAGAAAGCCGAGGGCCAGTTGTGGCCAGTGTTCCTCACGCTCCGAACCGATGTACGAGATGATTTCCAGGCCGAAGAACAGCAGCGCCAACGTACCGTCGGCAATCATCGGCTTACCTCGCAGCCACAGGCTGAACCTCCTCATGCGGTCAAGACTCCCACACCGTGGCCGCATTGCTCGTCACACTGTGAGAGAGTCACCGCCGTGGATATTGCGGACTGGGGCCTACTCATGACGGCTGCAACGGCGGCCGGATGGGTGGACGCCGTTGTCGGCGGCGGCGGACTGATTCTGCTACCGGCACTGTTCCTGGTTGCGCCCCAGTTGACGCCCCAAGCTGCACTCGCCACCAACAAGCTCACCGCGTTCACCGGTACCAGCGCTGCGGTGTGGACGTTCTCACGCCGAATTCCGATGCAATGGCGGCAGTTGATCCCAGCAGCAATCCTCGCTGCGATCACTGCGGCGTGCGGTGCGGCTGCAGTGTCGTTGATCGACAAGAAGTACTTCATCCCGATCGTGATGGTTGTCCTGGTGGCCGTCGCGTTGTTCGTCACGCTGCGTCCCAGCTTGGGGACAACGCTCGCCACCCACCGCCCGACTCAACGCAAGTCTGCTCTGGTGATCCTGTTGTCGGCGGGACTCATCGGGCTTTACGACGGTTTACTCGGCCCCGGAACAGGCACGTTCCTGATCATCAGCTTCGCGACTTTCCTGGGAACGGAGTTCGTCCGCAGCGCCGCGATGGCCAAGGTCATCAATCTGGGTTCCAACTTCGGTGCTTTGACGTACTTTGCCGTCACCGGCCATGTGTGGTGGAGCCTGGGATTGGCGATGGCGGTGTGCAATGTCCTCGGCGCGGTCATCGGTTCGCGCATGGCGTTGAGTAAAGGCTCTGGTTTTGTCCGGATAACGCTGCTGGTTGTCGTGATTGCCATGGTGATTCGCCTGGGGTGGCAGCAGTTCGGCTAGCGTCATGACCGTGACCGTCACCCGAGATGTCGATGCAGATTTCCTCGCCCTCCCGCTGAAGGCAGTAGCGGATGCCGCGCTGTCCGCTGCGCGCGCCGCCGGAGCTGAGCACGCAGATGTGCGTGTGCACCGGTTACTGACGCAGTCGATCAGGTTGCGCGACGGCAAGGTTCAATCCGTTTCGGACAGCGACGAAGTGGGAGTAGCTGTCCGCGTGATCGTTGACGGAACCTGGGGGTTTGCCTCACATGCCGAGGTTTCTCCCACAGTTGCATCCGCGTTGGCGCAGCAAGCCGTCGAGGTGGCGAGGGCATTGCGTTCTCTCAATCGTGATCCGGTGACTCTTGCCGACGAACCGATCTACGTCGACTCCACCTGGGTGTCTCCTTACGAGATAGATCCGTTCACCACTCCGACGTCGGACAAGGTAGATCTCCTCCTCGACTATTCGGGCCGTCTTCAGGCATCCGACGGCGTCGACCATGTCACCGCCGGAGTTCTGCAGGTCAAGGAGCAGACGTTCTACGCCGACCTGGCCGGCTCGTCGATCACGCAGCAGCGGGTTCGCCTGCATCCCGAAATCGAGGCAACAACCGTCGACAAATCGGCGGGCAGCTTCGAATCGATGCGCACCTTGGCGCCGCCGGTGGCGCGGGGTTGGGAGTATCTCGGCGCCGAGAGCACGTGGGACTGGGCGGATGAACTGGCGCAGATCCCGCAGTGGCTCGCAGAGAAGGTCAAGGCGCCGTCAGTGACACCTGGCCCGACCGACCTCGTGATCGACCCGACCAATCTGTGGCTTACCATCCACGAATCCATCGGGCATGCAACCGAATACGATCGGGCGATCGGATACGAAGCTGCCTACGCCGGCACGTCGTTCGCGACCCCGGACAAGCTCGGCACCCTGAAGTACGGCACCGACATCATGCATGTCACCGCCGATCGCAACGTCGAACACGGACTGGCGAGCATCGGGTACGACGACGACGGCGCCGCCGCCCAACGCTGGGATCTCGTCGCTGACGGCACGCTGGTCGGATATCAACTCGACCGCGCATTCGCGCCGCGTCTGGGTTTAGATCGCTCCAATGGATGCTCGTACGCCGATTCGCCACACCACGTACCCATCCAGCGCATGGCAAACGTTTCCCTCTCCGCCGATCCGGAGACCGACACGTCGACGGCCGACTTGATCTCTCGCGTTGAGAACGGCATCTACATCGTCGGAGACAAGTCCTGGTCAATCGACATGCAGCGCTACAACTTCCAGTTCACGGGTCAGCGGTTCTTCAGGATCCGGGACGGCAAACTCGACGGCCAGGTTCGCGACGTCGCATATCAGGCCACGACTACCGACTTCTGGGGCTCGATGGAAGCCGTCGGCGGAGCGTCGACGTGGAAACTCGGCGGCGCATTCAATTGCGGCAAGGCACAACCCGGACAGGTCGCAGCCGTCAGTCATGGATGCCCGTCCGCATTGTTCCGCGGCGTCAACATCCTCAACACCCGTTCGGAGGCCCAGCAGTGATCACGGCGCAGCAGGTAGTGGAACGCGCGCTGGCCGCGCGAACTGTCGACGAATCGATCGTCATCGTCACCGACGCCAGCGAAGCGTCGCTGCGGTGGGCCAACAATTCCATGACCACGAACGGCGTCTCACTTTCTAGGACCTGGACCGTCATCTCCATTGTTCGGAACGGTGACATCGCCCGCGTCGGCACGGTCAGTTCCAGCAGCGTTGATCCAGCACAGATCGAGACCGTTGTGAAGGCCAGCGAGGACGCTGCCCGAAGTGCAACACCCGCCGACGACGCCTCCGAGCTCGTTCCGGAAGGTCCGGCAGATTCGGGGTGGGAATCCGGTCCCGCGCTCACGGACATCGCCGTCTTCGGTCGCCTTGCGTCCGACCTCTCAGTCGGATTCGACGGACAAGACCAACTATTCGGCTTCGCCCATCATCAACTGCACACCACATGGCTCGGAACCTCCGCCGGCCTTCGTCGCCGCACCGTGCAGCCCACCGGCTCGATCGAGATCAACGGCAAACGCGGCGACGCCAGCGCCTGGGTCGGATCCGGGACAGTCGACTTCACCGACATCTCCGTACCCAATCTATTGACCCAGTTGACCACTCGTCTCGACTGGGCGAAAAACTCGGTCGCCTTGCCGGCTGGGCGCTACGAAACAATTCTTCCGCCCTCCGCGGTTGCCGACCTCATGATCTACCTGATGTGGACGATGGAAGGCCGCGGAGCCGAGGAAGGCCACACCGCGCTGTCGAAAACCGGTGGCACACGAATCGGCGAAACCCTCGGATCGCTCGCTTTGACGCTGACCTCGGACCCCGGCGCCGACGGCCTGGAATCCGCGCCGTTCGTAGTCACCACGTCGTCGAGTGAATCCGTATCCCTCTTCGACAACGGCATGGACATCGATCGCGTCGACTGGATCAAGGACGGCACGATCTCCGCCCTCGCGTATCCACGTCACGCTGCCCGCGAATTCGATCGACCCGTTGCCGTGCCCGGCGACAACCTGATCCTGACCGGCGGCGATGACACTGGTATTGAGGACATGATTGCAAAAACCGAACGCGGTCTCCTCCTCACCACACTCTGGTACATCCGCGAAGTTGATCCGACAACGCTGCTGCTCACCGGGCTGACCCGCGACGGTGTGTACCTCATCGAGAACGGCACGATCGTCGGCGCGGTCAACAACTTCCGGTTCAACGAGAGCCCCCTGGACCTCTTGCGCCGTGTCACCGAGGCTGGACGCACCGAGATCACTCTCCCCCGCGAGTGGAAAGACTGGTTCACCCGCACCGCCATGCCACCGCTGCGCATTCCCGACTTCCACATGTCGTCAGTCAGTGCGGCGCAGTAGAAACGTTTCTCTCCAACTCCCTCGGGGTAGGCCATTGGATAGGACTACACGAAGAAGTTTTGCAATGGAGAAGTACAAGATCACCCTCCCGGAAGGCACCTCGACGGTTGGTGAATTCGAATCCGACCGGGACGCTATCGCCCACGCAGTGAAGTTGAATCACGGATGCAGTGACAGCGTCTCGGTATCGCGGATCGACAGCACCGGAAAATTGATACCGACCTGGCTGCATTGCGTTCCCTCCGCTCAACCGAAAAATCAACCGCAAGTATCGAATTCGACACAACACGCGTGAGAGTTACACACTGGAGTGACTAGGGCAGCGGAATGATCGCTGCCGCCAATACAGCGGGCGGTGGCAACTTCAGATGCGTCGTGACGGGTTCGAGACCGATCTCCGGCCACTCTGCGATGAGAGGCAGATCCTCTGTGTCAGGTAAGGGCGTGAGCTCAAACAGATACTCACGCTGTTGTATCTCGGAGTTCACGTATCCCTGGCCATCTCTATGCCGAGTGGGTTGGAGCACCGAGTCCTCGAGAGCTCTCAACCGCAAGGGGCGCCCATATGTCGCGCCGGGCCGGCGTCGACCCGTTTCAGGATCGGTGACTGCAGGAGCCGTGTACTGGCGCAGCAGCGCGTCAGCATGAACGCCTGTCGCTACCACGACAACAGCGAGTTCGAGCCCCGATGTGTAGGCCACAATCGACCGTAGCCCCACCGTCACCCCATCCACTTGGGCCAGCAGCCTCGGACCGTGTGCGATTGCACCCAACTCCTTGGCGTCGGGCGGCATGAATCTCTGATACCAAACCATCATCTGAGCCTGGCACACGAACTGACGACCGCGCAGTCGTTGAGCAACAACGAACTCACGGGTACGGCAATCTTTAGCGTACTTTTTGCCACATAAACGCAGTCAAGAGCGTCGTTGATGTACCGACGCCGTTACTGTCCACGGACTCGGATCACCCCACTGATCGTTCCCTGAAGGTAGTCGCTACTCGAATTGATCAGGGCAGACATCTGCAGGGTGTCATTGACGATTGTTCCGGGCAGATCCCGCGTCGCAAGTACGGAACCCGTATTCGGATCGATCACGGTAAACGCAAACCCATCGAGCGGAGTGGTGCCGTCAGACGAGAGCGGAAGGCCTTGACGGACAACGGTGTACAGATTTCCGTCGGCTGTCGACAGGTGCGGAACAGCGGAGCTGCGAACATCGTTGTCCCACACTGTGTGGCATCCGGTTCCGGCACCATCGATATCGACGCGCGTCATCCCGCCGACAAACGGTGCGGTCGCGGGTACAGCAGGACCGGCGCCCGCCGGCACTGTCGGATAGGGATAGCCGTAGGTGCCGGCAACGAACACCGAGTTGCCGATGCCGATTGGCGAGTTCTCACTGCCCGGACCCGAGGTAGTGAGAACCTTGTGACTACACACCATTTCACCGGTTGCAGCGCGATAGACCAACACAGACACCTGGGTGTCTGCATTGTCGACAACGGTCAGGTAATCATCACCATTGGGACCGAAATACGTCGGCGTCGAACCGGTCCCCCAGCTCAGTTGACCTGGTTTGCGGGCACTGCCCCGGTCGTACGGTGCACGCCAGTCGATCTTCGGGGTGCCGTCCTGCCCGGCGCTGAACTGGTACAGCGCATGAGTAGTCGCAACTGCGGTACCGAAAGTGGCGGTGGAGATACTGTTCTGTACTTCCTCACCCGCCGGCAATTGCAGTGTGCGAGCGACCCCTTCCCCGTCAACGCGCCCGACGCGACCGGCTCCGGTCGCGAACCACACATTGCCCTGCCAGTCCGGAGCAAGGCCAGTGACGTTGTCTCCATCCGGAATTGACGAAGCAAGGTCAACGGATTGGTCGATGAACAGCCGCCAACCACCGTTTGCCATCCGCTCGTGCTGCACCCGTACCAGTTGGCGGTCACCATCCACCGCAACCAGACGATTCTGGTTGTCCAAGTACGCATAGACACCTCCGAGGAGGCTGCCTTTTGCAAGTTCAAGTTGTGCGACGGAAGCAGCCGGTGAGAGTGATCCGGCTGACGAACCCGCCGAGCCCGTCCCGAGGCTCGAGGTATCTATCAGGTGCACAGTTGGAATCTGGCCGAGAATGCTGGTGCACAGCGCTAGCACCAATCCGTCGGAACCTTCGAGCAGCGTCGGACACGCGGCCGCCAAGGGAAGCGGGTCGACAGCCAGTTTCCCAGTTCCCGGGCCGCTGAGTGGTGTTGCGTCGGAGGAACCCGCGTCGCCGTGCATCGTCGAGGTACCCATAGGTCCCAGGAACGGGTTGGGATCGGCGAGTGGGCCCCATGAAGACGGCTGAGCGGATGCATTTCCGCTGGCAGCGGCAATGAGTACCGCAGTAAGAGCTGTCAGAACCAGTCGACCGCTCGTCCCGCCCCGCACCTTCTGCATCGCATCTCCATACGTAGTGGAAGTGATTTCGCGGACGACAGACAGAGACCCCGCGCTATGTGCGGTTCGAGTCGACCACACATTTGTTTGCGGCCAGGCCTGTTCACGAAAAATCGCGACAATTACCGCAAAGAGGCGACGCTACGCATGGCCACCCCAACTAGGCGCTTGAGCGATCAGAGACTTCGAGGTCAACAGACGTGGTTCACTTCCGTCAGGGTTCATTACCCAGATTCCGACGAGGGTACGAGGTTCAGTCACCCCGTGCGTATAGACGATTTTCGAGCCATCCGGCGAATACACTGCTCCGACATCATGTTCCGTCGTGAGTGCTCGAATATCCTTACCATCGGCTGTCATCACATATGTCTCGGATTGGTTTTTCCCGCCTCGGTTGCTCGAGAACACGATGGTCGACCCGTCCGGCGAATAGGCGGGGTCGGAGTTCCAATACTGGTCACGCAGTACCTGAAACCATCCGGTGCCATCTGCTGAAAACCCTGCGATGTAACCATTTTCATTGAAGATGATCTTCGTGCCGTCCTGGGAGAACGACGGAAAGGATCTACTCGGGATGCTCCGATCGTCATTGACCTCCGGTGAGAGTTGTTGCCGCTCGGAACCGTCCGCGTTGACCAGGCAAATCCCACCGACGCAGCCGAATACGATCTTCGAACCGTCCGGCGAGAAGTTGGGTGAACCGCCGCGATCGGTCACGGTTGCCTGCTCGGTTCCGTCGACGTTCATCACCGCGATCCCCGATCCTCGTGTGTAAGCAATCTTGCTGCCGTCCGGGGACACCGCAGGGTCTGACGCGTATTCGGCGTAGTTGTCGTCAGTGATGCTAGTGGTGAGCTGGCGAAGGCCGCTCCCGTCCGGCTTAATCGTGTAAATCGAACCATCACCATCACCATCAGCGAAGGCGATGATTTCTGTCGCCACATCACGTTCCGGTTCAGGGCTGCTACAGGCGGTGCCCATGACCATGGTAAGAGCTGCAACAACGAGGACTTTCGATTTGCTTGATCGAAGCCGCGCGCCGTTTCTTCCCAGCCTCATCATTGACATCAGCTCCTAATCGTGAGGACCAGGGACCCTGGTCGCCATTACTGCGAGTGTGCCAGGGACCGCAGACCAATAAGTCCGACACTGCCAATTTCGACTCACAGGGTGCAATTGGGGATCGGTGACTGGGCGCCAATCAATACGGGTCCGACTGAATCCAATGCACCGTGCCACAACGCACGTCAACATCGACTCGTCGGCGGATGCCGTCAGGAGACTGCGCGGCGAGGGGAACGACATCGGGAGCGGGGCTACCTTGCGCTGAAAAATAGCGCGACGATCAGTCGTCGGGTGATCCTGCAGTCCGTATTGGCTCCGCGCGGACCTGGCAGCAGCGCGATGTTGGGCTCTGCTGCTTCTGCTGCCCGACAATTGCCGTCCCGATGCCCTGTCGGAAATCGGCCCCCGGCAGCGTGTCGGGATTTCGCCGAGGTCGCTCGCCGATTGTGCGCACGCGCGCGTGATCAGCCCTGCGTGAGCGCAATTGCCGCGCGGCGATCACCCGCATGATCTGCAACTTTTCAATCTCACCGGAACGATGTACCCGACCTAGCAGCGTGGCCGTACGACAAACGCGACAGCGCGCACATTTTCGCTCCATAGCCGGATCTGGTCGTCAGCCGTGGTCAGATCCCACCGACCAGTTCGAGAACGGCTGGGAAACTAAGATGCAGGCGCAGTGACTTAACGCGCTGAATTCATCACAGCCGGACCCGATCAATAGCTAGGCTCACGGTATGACACGACAGGTAAGCGCATGGGGTGGGGCGCTCTGGCTGAGCCCGCAGCATCGCAAAGAAGCACTCGATGCTGCTCGCGAGCTCGACGAGTTGGGTTACACCCGTCTGTGGACGTCGGGCGGCTTCGGAGAAGGCCTCCCCGGAGTGTACGAAGAGGTGCTATCCGCGACAACGCGAATCGGTGTTGCCAGCGGAATTGCCAGTATCTGGCATGCCGAACCCACTGAAACCGCCCACGTTGTCAGTGCACTCGAGCGCGAATACCCGGGCCGCTTTCTGCTCGGAGTGGGAACCAGCCACGCAC
Organism: Rhodococcus sp. NPDC056743; assembly: GCF_042790355.1. NCBI lineage: Bacteria > Bacillati > Actinomycetota > Actinomycetes > Mycobacteriales > Nocardiaceae > Rhodococcus > Rhodococcus sp. NPDC056743. The sequence continues at coordinate 420,522 of NZ_JBHTZI010000003.1, forward strand.
CGATCGTCGATGTGAAGGCTCAACACACGTACACCAAGCCCTACACTCACATGGTTCAGTACCTCGACGCTTTGGACGCCGCACCGGAGCCGGTCCCCGCCAGCCGCAGGGTCTTGGCGGCCCTCGGCCCTCGCATGCTCGAGCTTTCAGCGGCACGATCCGCAGGAGCACACCCGTACTTCGTCCCGCCAGAACACACAGCCCTTGCACGAGAGATACTCGGAACCGAGCCACTGCTCGCACCTGAAGTTGCCGTTGTCCTCGAAGAGGACGAAACCGTTGCGCGCAGGATCGCCCGCGATTACATGCGCGGCTACCTGTCGTTGCCGAACTACTCGGACAACCTCCGCCGTCTCGGCTACACGGACAAGGATTTGTTGGACGGCGGCAGCGACGGCCTGATGGACAAGCTCATCCCGTGGGGTGACCTCGAACGTGTCTGCGCCGGCATCGAAGCGCACTACGAAGCGGGCGCCGACGAAGTCGCCATCCAGGTACTCACCGCCGATGCGACTGCTTTTCCCGCCGCCGAATATCGGAACCTCGCAACGGCATTGATCGTCTGACAGCCACCTAGAACGCTTGCACGAACGTGTACCAATCGCCGTCGAACGCCTGGTAGCCGATGTCACCGTCATGTCTTGGATCACCGAGGTACGGCGCTCCGTCCGGCAGGTACGCAAGACCAATCGAATTGATCAGCCCGCCTTCGAGGTAGAAGAGACACCCGTCGCCGACTGGCTCGATTCGCCGAACCTGATACGCGCCTATCCGCCGGTCAGTCGACGACGTCGAGCATTCCTGAGCCTCGGCAACCAGTGAGCTCTGCGACGCCATGAACGCCACTCGTGACGGCACGGACAGCATCACCAGTGCGCCCGTGACGAGAACAAGTCCCGGCGCAATGAGACTCCACCGCATTGCTCGAAATTTGAACCAGCCAATCACGCTGAGTATCAACCACACTGCACCCAGGACGGCGAGCACGACTATGGCGAGCGCGTAGTACGCATACGAAACAAGTGGGACAACACTCCACAGAACAACACCACAAGCGCCGGCAACGAGCAGTGCTGTGATGCCGACGAGCACGGTCCACCAGTCCGCCGGGCCAGCATCTTCCCTCATCTACCGACTCTGACATAGGAAGCTTCACACAGTGCCGAAACAGGACACATCACGTCGAGCGTGGGCGGTGTGAAAAGCACTGCTTCGTCACTAACGTGGGATTCGGAGCGATCGCGGCTCGCTCCCCTACCGACGCGAAGGAGGTTCACGTGAGCACCATCGAAAGTCAACCAGAGGCCACACAACGACTGTCCGTCAGCGACGTAGACCCTGAGGCGTACAAAGGCATGCTGGCTATCGAGAAATATGTCCACGCCGGAGACCTCGAACCGAAAACCCTCCATCTCCTGAAAATCCGTGCCTCGCAGATCAACGGCTGCGCATACTGCCTCGACATGCACACAACTGAATCTCGAAAAGATGGCGAAGATCAACGCCGATTGGACGTGTTGTCAGCGTGGCGAGAAGCGTCGTCATGGTTCAGCGAGGCTGAACAAGCAGTGCTGGAGTTTACGGAACAGGTGACGCTGATAGGAAAAGGTGGAGTATCTGATGAAGTATAGACGCGAATGCGGGCGTCATACACCGAAAACCAGATTGTTCGCCTACTGATGGCAATCTCAGCGATCAATATATGGAACCGACTGGCTATCTCAACCCATCAGGAGCTCACCCCGCTCTAATGCTTGGCGGATCAGAATTAGGTCCGCATTTTGGGATGCAGATGACTTGACCGAAAAACAGGTTCCATATTCAATCAGAATCGACACAAGGCAAGCACTCGAGGCACAGAAAACGACAGTAGGTGCTGCGTAGGCCCAATAAAACAGGCCCACACAGCACCATTTGTCGCTTACTCTATTCTGGGGTCTCCGGCGAGTCCGATGAGAAGGAATCTACAAATGCGATCAACTTTTGCAGCACTGCCGAGATATCGAAATCTTCCAAACTTCCCATTTCAATCTTCCCTTCGTGTCGAGGTTGAATCAAATCCTTACAACACAGAACGTAGATCATATTTTGCCATCTCGCACGCCAACCCAACTGAAGAGTCGAAACTCCGACAATCAGCAAGACCTCGGCTAATTTAGCGCATACAGCCTGCTCAATCGACTTTAACCTACACATTAATCCCATCTGAAATGCGTGGTGAATAAATTCAAGCTAATCTTCGGAAAAGTTTTATCGGACCCCGCGTGTCGGAATCTTTCGGACATGAACAACACGCGGCACCACGCGCGCACCGCCACTCTGTCCGAAATATCCGTTACCGTGAAGAGAACCGCACTGCCGGAGGGAGCGAGATTGGAAATCCGCGCAAGCACTTCGATGCCTGAAAAGCGCGAAGTCCTGTCTACCTCGATCCATATGTCCAGATCGTCTGCGCAGCTGCCATGACGATCTGGCATTCGGACGGAACTCCTCGGGCGTCGATCGTCATCGACGGCAAGGCCTTGCGCGCCGTCTTGTTCGACATGGATGGTGTGGTCACCGACACCGCCAAAGTTCACCTCGCGGCCTGGCGTCGACTCTTCCACTACTTGTCCGAACACGGTGGGATCGGCGACGTCGAACTCAGCGACCACGACTACCGGCAGTACATCGACGGTAAAGAACGAGCTCGCGGCCTGCAGTCGTATCTCACTTCACGCGATGCGGTTCTCCCGCTGGGAAATTCGGATGATTCTCCGGACGCGGTCACCATCAGCAGCCTTCTCCGTCGTAAGAACGCGTACTTCCTCGAGGAACTTGCCCGACATCGCGTCGACGTGATTGTTCCTACGGTTCGGTGGATTCAGCAGTTGCGGTCGGCTGGCGTCTACACGGCGATTGTCTCGGCAAGCAGGAACGCGAAGTTCGTACTCGACAGCGCCCACCTCGCTGATCTCTTCGACATCCGCTTTGACGGCATCGACGCAGCGAAGCTGGGCTTATCGGGAAAACCGAACCCCGACACTTATCGGGAAGCAGCGGCGCGCCTGTCCATCCCACCCGCTGAATGTGTTGTCGTCGAGGATGCGACCGCCGGAATCCGCGCCGCCCATTGCGGCGGCTTCGGCATGTGTGTCGGCCTTGGACCGGCTGAAAATGCTGCAGACTTGACTGACAGTGGAGCCGATCTCGTGGTCTCCGACGTCAGCGAGATCGACTTCCGCTTCGTCACCTCCGCATTGGCAGAGGGCGACAACGACGACGCTGCATGCGAACTGTGTACTGACGGTGCCGACGCGTCGTGGTCGCTTGAATACCGTGGTCTCAACCCCGACGCCGCTGGGGTGCGGGAAACGCTGTTGACACAAGGAAACGGCTATTTCGCCACCCGCGGAACGCGCTCGGAATCGTACGACGACGGCGTGCATTACCCCGGCACATACGTCGCTGGGTGCTACAACCGATTGATCTCGGAGGTGGCAGGTAGATCTCGCGATGACGAGAGTGCCGTCAATATTCCGGATTGGACGGTCTTCACCGTGGCTGGACCCGACGGTGATTGGCTCGGGAGCGGGTCCCATCTGATCGATCACCACCATGAAGAGTTCGATCTACGCAGCGGGACGGTTCGCCGCGAGACGACTTTCCGCGACATCGCCGGCCGGGTGACCAGAATTCGCCAACGACGATTCGTCTCGATGGACGATCCTCACCTCGCGGCAATAAGCACGACGATCATCCCCCAGAACTGGGACGGCACTGTCCATGTGCGTTCGGGAATCAACGCTGATGTGTGCAACAACAATGTCCCGGATTATTCCTTGCTTGCGAAGCGTCATCACGCTGTAGTCGCCGCAGAAGCTGTTGATCACGACTGTGTTTCGTCGACCGTCGAAACGTCGACGTCGCATATCCGTGTGTCGCAATGTGAACGGTTGAGAGTCCGTCTCGATGATGGGTCGACGCCGCAACACACACGGCGAGTGGACGTCAGTGGCGGCGCCGTCACACAGGTTGTCACATACGCGGCATCGGCAGGTCAGCCCGTTGTTTTCGAAAAGACCATGTCACTCTTCACGTCTCGTGACCATGCGACGGTTGAACCTGAACACGCGGCGCGCGAACACGCGATCAATGCCACCGATTACAGCGAGTTGTTCCGCCGCCATTGCATCGCCTGGGATCTTCTGTGGCACAAATTTGCCATCAGCCTGGGCTCCGATGTCACGACATCGTTGGCTGCCAACGTCCTGATCGTTCACGTGCTCCAGACGTTGTCCATGCACACTATTGATCTCGATGTGGGCGTGCCCGCGCGGGGACTGCACGGCGAAGCCTACCGCGGGCACGTGTTCTGGGACGAATTGTTTGTGACGCCAATCCTGACCTTGCGCCTACCTGAACTGACACGATCATTGCTGCTGTATCGAAGTCGGCGTCTTCGACAGGCGCAACGCAACGCCAGGAAACTAGACCACGATGGCGCTCTGTTTCCGTGGCAGAGCGGTAGCGATGGGCGCGAGGAAACGCCTCCAGCATTGTTCAATCCTCGTTCCCAGCGCTGGATGCCCGACAATTCCCGACGTCAGCATCACGTCAACCTTGCTGTCGCATACAACGTGTGGCAATACTGGCAAACAACCACCGATCTCGAGTTTCTCAGGAATCACGGGCTTGAACTTCTTGTCGAGAATGCGCGTTTTTGGATCAGTCGAGCTGAATACGACGCCACCGACGACCGATACGACATCCGGGGCGTCATGGGTCCAGATGAATTTCATGACGGCTATCCGGACCGTCCCGGCGAAGGCATCGACAACAACACGTACGTCAACATCATGACGGAGTGGTCACTGATGCGCGCGCTCGACGCAGTCGAGATACTCGGCCGCACAAGCCTATCCATCACCGACGATCTCGAGGTCACGGAAGCCGAGTTGGCCACCTGGGAAAAGGTGAGTCGACGCCTACGCCTCGCCTTCCTTCCGAGTGGACTGCTCGCGCAATTCGAGGGTTTCGACGCACTCGAGGAACTGGACTGGGCGGACTACCGCTCCCGGTACATCGATATCGGTCGGCTCGATCTCATTCTCGAAGCCGAAGGCGATTCAACCATCCACTACAAGGCGTCAAAGCAAGCTGACACACTCATGCTGCTCTACATCTTTTCCGCCGAGGAACTGACTGATCTGATCGCACGGTTGGGCTACCACTTCGATCCGTCGTCGATTCCGTCCATGATCGACTACTATCTGTCCCGCACTACGCACGGATCGACTCTCAGCCGAATCGCACATACCTGGGTGCTGGTGCGAGGAAATCGTTCGCAGTCATGGGACATGCTTCGTACCGCGCTCGCGTCGGATCTCTCGGACAGCCAGCGTGGCCGCACGCGCGAGGGTATTCACCTCGCTGCGATGGCCGGCGCGATAGATATTCTCGAACGGTGTTATACGGGCCTCGACTTCCGCGAAGATGTTCTCTGGCTGCACCCGCAATTGCCGCTCGAACTGAGTGCACTCGTCTTCACGATCTATTACCGTGGCCATCGGTTGCAGATTCAATGCACGCATTCTTCAGTGACCGTGACCTCGGAAACGAAAGATGCTGCACCGATTGCACTTTCAATCCAAAGCCGCAGCCACACCGTGTTCCCGGGTACGTCTGTGACTGTCGCCGCCCAGTAGCTTTCGACATACCGATGAGCAGTACACTCACCAACGTAGGACGATGCCCACAACGGAAGACGATCACCCAACATGTCTGACACCAACTCAGGCGATTCGCACACTGCGTCGACGGAATACAACAACTCGTCGTCCACGATTGGCCGTGTCGCTCAAAACAGCATCTTCGAGCAATTTGCCCGTGCCGGCTTCATCGGGAGCGGCATCGTTCACCTGATCATCGGCTACATTGCAATTCGCCTCGCTCTCGGGGGCGCAGGAGGAACCGCAGACCAATCCGGGGCGATGGCGGAACTGGCAAACAAGCCGGGCGGGGGCGTAGCACTGTGGATCGGCGTCGTCGTGTTCGCTGCGATGGGCATGTGGCGGCTTGTCGAAGCCGTACTCGGCAGTTCCTCCAGACCTGATTCAGAAAGCACGCTGTCGCAGGTATTCGATCGAATAAAGGCGTTCTCTCTGGCGGCGGTCTATCTTGCTTTTGCATTCTCCGCGTGGGGATTCGCCCGTGGTATCGGTATATCCAGTAGCAGTCAGAGCACCGGGTTCACTGCGCGCCTGATGCAATCCGGTGCCGGCTCGGTCGCGCTCGTTGTCGGTGCGCTCGTCATTATCGCGATCGGTGGTTACCACGTATACAAAGGAGCCAGCCAGAACTTCCTCGAGGATCTCGAAGGTTCCACCAGTGATCTGGTTCGACGCCTGGGCACGATCGGCTACATCGCCAAGGGCCTTGCCATCGCGGCGATAGGTGTGCTGGTAATCCTTGCGGTGAGCCAATCCGCTCCCGACAAGTCTTCCGGCCTCGATGGCGCGCTGAAAACCCTCGGCGCCCAACCTTATGGAGTCGCACTCCTGGTAATTGCCGGCATCGGCATCATCACCTACGGTCTCTACTCCTTCGCCATGGCCCGGTCCGCCAAGATGTAGTCAACTCATCGTGATGAGTGAACGGCGGCATGATCCCTGGGTTCTCAAATGCTCTCCGGCAAAAGTCGATGGACAAAACGTACGGCTATGAGGTTGCATCGTGCCATGATGCGTTTCCAGTTCGAGCTGGTCCCGGTAGACGAGGTCGAACCATGGGGAGAGAACCGGAACCTGCACTGGTTCGGACTCACCGGGGGCTGGTACTGCCTCGATGTAAGTGGCATCGAGTTGCTGCGATATACCGAGCAGACCACAGCCAGGCGCTCCTCTGCTGGCAGGCGAACGGCCCCACCGTGGGCGGACTATTACGTGGCCCGCCTCTGGGAAGACATGCTGCAGGCGTTGCCCTACATCCTCGAATCTGTGCCGAATGATCTGGTGGATACAGTCACTACCGGGTGGTCCATCGACTTCGACGACATCGACAACGCAGAACTCCTCGACGACCCAGCGATCGACGCGGTAACCGACTCCTACGCTGATCGAAGCATCGATACGGGCTATCTGCGTTTCGGGCCCGAACTACAGTGGTGGCGCACACTCGAACCGGTGGACACCGTCAACGTGGAATGGCGGTTCCCTATCGACCCCGACCGCGAAATCGCATTCACTGCGCCGCTATCGGGTAGAGCGTCGGTCAGAACCGATGAATTTGTATCCGCGGTAACCGATTTCGACCGCCGCCTACTTGAAGCGATGCAGGTGCGGGTGGACACGATCGCCGCGGCCGGCGTTCCCCCGGAGATCGACATCGACGTCGCCAGTCTGATCCGGGAACAGGCCGAGCGGCGGACCTGGCTGACACAGGCGATGGCGCACCGCGTGAGCACTGATTGGGATGCGGTACGAGCAGGCATTTCGATCCTCGCGCGGCATTCACAGTGACCTCTGGGTTCGGTCATGACCGCACTCACACAGGAAGAAGTCCGGATGATCGGTTATCGCGAGTACCCCACAACCCCCTGCCGGTTATCGCGATGCCCTGATACTGCAATCGCCTTCGATCGGCTCTGAGCGGTTCCACCCGAGGCGCGAGCACCAGTTGTCGGTCGAAGGCAACTCGACCGCAGTCCAGATCAACTTCCGATCTAACAGCCGAATTACATTGTCACGCAGACAACCCGGATAAAATATCTACCTATGCTCGGCGCGTCGAGCGAGTTCAGTTTCACGTTGCTGCCTGGACTCGATCACTTCCGAAAGGTGTTGTTGAGACCACTCACAAGCAGCTTGCAGCGGTTGCGTGAGCGTGTATCCGAGTGGGGTTAATGCGTAGGTAACGTGGCGCGGCGACTCCGAATGCACTGTCCGACGGACAAATCCGTCACGCTCCATGGTTCGGAGAGATTCGGTGAGGACCTTCGGCGCAACATGCCGCATCGGGACTTGCATCTCGGAGAATCGCCGGGCTCCACCGAGGAGACAAAAGATGATCTGAGCATCCCATTTACCTCCTACCTGTATCGGAGGACGAACTGTCCCGCACGAGGCGAATAGTTCTGAATCCAGAGGTCCTGTCATGAAATCCACAATACGGACGTCGAGTCGCTTACGTTGCGGTAACCGAGGGGGTAGGTCCTACCGTGAACGAGTCCCGTCGCCACCTCGGTGACGCAGTCGAACGGAGAAATTAATGAGCCGGATTGTGTTGTTCGGAGCCGGAGGGCGAGCCGGTCGCCAAATCTGGCAACAGGCCCGTTCCCGCGGCCACGACGTGGTTGCGGTGCTGCGCAACCCAGCTACACACCCCGACATCGGTGGTGTCGCCGGTGACGTCACCAATGTCGCCGACGTACGTCGGCTCACGGCAGGGGCAGATGTGGTGATCAACGCCAGCGCTCGCATCGACACATCGCCGGACCAGTTCTTCGCCGCATCCACTCGTGCATTGATCGAAGGGCTGCAGGCTGGGCGCTTACTCGTGATCGGGATCGGAACAACTCTCGAACCGACACCGGGGATACGGCTGATCGACACGCCTGATTTTCCCGATGAAGCGAAGCCGTTCACCGTAGGCCACGCCCTCGAACTCGAACTCCTACAGCAGAGCCCGGGCGAACTCGATTGGGTGGTAGTCACGCCGCCTCCGGTGGTCCTGGCCGAGCACGCCGAAACCGGTGGCGCGCTTCTGGTCAATGCCGGTCCGGAACTTTTGGTTTCATCCGACCCAACCTTCACCTACACCGACCTCGCCGTCGCGACTGTTGACGAAATCGACAACGCGACACACCACCGAACACAGATCGCCGTGATCAGACGCTGAGAGTGAGTCCAGTTCGCCGGCCTCGCGCTGTGGCCGAAGGGGCGATACTCAGGTCGTCTTCGCGCCGAGAAGGAGTCAGCGGTGGAAAGGGACAGGCAATGTATCGACGGTATGCAGCACGGTCCTGTCTATCGATGTCGGTGCACGCACACTCACCGCAATTTCCGGTGGACTGCGTGGATTGGGATGATACGAGACCCCAGCAGTAGCCCCTCACCGAATGCGCGATGCTCTACGGGTTCCGAGCGGAGACTCCGGCATTGATTTCGAGGGTGATTCCCGAGACGTGCCGGGCCTGCTCGGATGCGAGGTACAGCACAGCGGCAGTGATGTCGGAAGTTTCGCTCCACGGCACCCGCATCGGGTTGAGACTCGCGTATCGACTTTGTACCTGGTCGCGGGTGGGGTTTGTGAGGTCGGGAGCGAAAAGCGAGTACATCGCTTCGTTGTGCACCATGTCTGTCGATACAGTTCCTGGACACACGGTATTGGCGGTCACTCCTGTTCCTGCTGTTTCGAGTGCCAAGGTTTTCGTCAATCCGATCACGCCCCATTTCGAGGCCGAATAGTGGCCGAGATTCGAGGCGCCGCCACGCCCGGCCGCGGAAGCGACGGTGATGATGCGTCCTGAGGCTTGTTCGATCATCGGCGGCGCGACGGCGCGGAGAGTGTTGAAGGTGCCGGTGAGGTTGATGTCAATCATCGTCGCCCACTGACGGTCGGTCAGTTCCCACACTTTTCCAAAGCTGACGACACCGGCGTTGGCAATGCAGATGTCCAGTCGGCCGAAGTCGTCCAGGCACTGGGCCACTACGGATTTCAGGCTTTCGCTGTCGCGGGTATCGACTTCGAAGGTCAGGCATCTGGATCCAGTTGCCTCGACCAGTCGCTGAGTATCCTTCAGGTCCTCGCCTCGAGCGAGTGGATACGGGATGGTCTCGGCGTCCGTGCAGCTGTCGAGTGCGATGACCGTCGCACCTCTTTCCGCTAGGGCCAGTGCATGTGCGCGGCCCTGACCGCGAGCGGCGCCCGTGATCAGGGCGATCTTTTCGGTGAACTCAGACATAGAAATTATCGTCCTTCCCCAATTGTCTTGTGTGAACCGAATCTCCTGGCGTGTGGATCCGGCGTGTTGCGTACTGCGAGGCGTGATTCTTTCGGGGCTCGTCGAGCGGGTGGTCAGAGTTTGTAGAAACGGCGTGCATTGTCCGCGTAGAACGCCTTCTGATCTGCATTCGATGCCTCGCCGATGATCTGCTCGAAAGATTCGATGAGCTGCCGAAAGGATCCGCCCATCGTCTCGATCGGCATGTTGGAACCGAAAGCTACTCGTTTCCAGCCGAATTGATCGATCGCAGCTTCTATCCATGGGCGCAACGTTGGTTCCGACAGATCGCCGGTGACCATGCCTAGGCCCGAGATCTTGCACAGCGCATTCGTCTGCTCCGCACATGCACGGATCGCCTCGTTCCACAGTGCGAAATCGGCAGCTGCGGTGGACTGCGGCCAACCGCAATGTTCTAACACCACCGTTAGATCCGGGTGGCGTTTCAACGCCGCGAGCCACCCTGCCATACCCCGCGGTTGGGCGACGAGATCGAACACATACCCTCCTTCATCGAGCCACCGCAGGACCGTATCCGCAGCAGAGCTGTCTGGTTCGAAGTCGTACAGCACCCGCACCCCACGAAACCTGGGGCTCTGCGCCTGCTCCTCGAGGTCGGCGACGAGCTCAGCCGACGACAGGGTGGAGTCGACAGTTCCAATCGTCACGAGATTCAACCCGGCCTGCTCGGCGAGAGTCTCGACCCATCGCTGCTCCTCGAGGTAGGCGCGCTCGGCCGTCGTAGCAGACACGTGAACGAAACCGCCCACAGTGAACTCGCCAGCAGCTTCGGTGTAGTCGGATACTGCGAAGTCTCGGAACAGATCCGTGCGATCAAGTTGCTCAGCCAGCCGGCTAAGGGCCGGATACCACGCATGGTCCGTCACGGACCACAAATGCATATGCGCATCGACGACATCAAACGTCATAACTCAGCTCCCAATGATTGTGTAAACCGTTCACCTCGTAGAGCATTGTTCGATGAACTCGACACAGCAATAGTGAGCTGATTCAACGAGATACGCCAACACTTTGCCCGCCTACATCTAGTCTGTTCACATGCTAGATGTGAGCCTGCGTGACCTCGAATACGTCGCAGCGCTGGAGACCGAACGCAACTTCACTCGCGCAGCTCAACGCGTGCACATTGCCCAGCCCGCATTCAGCCAAGCGATCCTGCGAATCGAACGCCGACTCGGAGTCACACTCTTCGACCGAACAAGTCGCACAGTCTCCCCGACTTCCGCAGGTGCGCTCCTGGCCGCCCGCGCACAGCAGATACTCATAGAAGTCACCGATGCCCTCGCCGCCACCCGGCGCGCAGGAGGTGCTCCACCGCCGGTGTTGCATGTGCATGTCTCAGAACCTTCATTGAAAATTCCCCGCGAGGTTCTCGCTCTACTGCGTACGGCCTTTCCCGATCAAGCGATCCGGCAAACAACTCAGCCACACAGCCAAGTCCGTGAAGGGCTCGTCAACGGCTCACTGACACTCTCGGTCGGAGAAGTCGTACGTGCTCCGGGCATACAAACGAAACTGCTCGCACGTGAATTCGTCGGAGCGATCCTCGCCGCCGAACATCCGCTTGCACTCAAGAGCGTAATCAACCTATCCGATCTCGCTACTTACCCGATCGTGTCAATCGACGACACACTCAGCCGATGGAACACTCTCGTTGAAAGGGCCTTCGAATCCGCGGGCGTTGCACTTACATGGAGCCGCACCACAACCTTTGGTGCGGCGACCGGCGCAGACACTGTAGACGACAACCGCACCGTTCTCGTCTGCGTCGAATCCATGGCGACCGTACAACCATCTCACCGATTATGGCGACCGATAACCCCAACCCTCAGCACCGACTGGTACATCAACGGACGGGATGACACAACCACGGATCGGATAATCGAAACCGTCACCACCGAACTCGCCGGCCACGAGCAATGACAGTCCCAACGAAGAGAGAGCACGATTCCGAGACTGTTTGAAGAAATACTCTGGTCGGTATCGCGGGCCGAGTTTGCGTTGTTTCTGTTGTCTCGCAATGAGATATGTAGAGATCGTCCGTGACGAATCCGGCCGGCGGGCGGATCGCGCGCCAAGCTACACAGACTCGGCAACTATACTGCCGCCGCGTTCGCAGGCGGCGCGGGTTCGCATCTATCCGAAGCTGCATATTCTGCCTGTTCGGTGTCCGCGCATAAACGCGAGTTTCATTCGTCTCAGAGGCCACCGATTAATCGAAGAATCCGAGACTCACCGGAATTCGCAAGCGACACCGAATCCGAAAGGCCAGGTGACTCGGAATCTACAATCAGTGTGTTCAGCTGTGCCAGTCTCGCTGCGGCGGTAATAGTAGCGACGGGCCGTACAACCTAGCATGGGTCGATGAAGATCGACCGAATTCCCGCCGGAGCCCAAAACCCCCGTATGAGCGTCTTGACTCGTGCTCGACTAAGTGACGTTCAGGACATCGATGACATTCTGACGCTGGTGTCCGCAGAACGAGCCGCACATCTCGACGCCAGAGTCTTCATCACCCTCGACGATCTTGCCCAAGCGTCGTATACGAGCATGCACGCCGGCGAGGCCGATGATCTCGAAGTCGCGACAGACGATCTCGATTTTCTGAACGACATAGACGCTCAACGGCGCTTCGAACTCCGGCAGGTTGCTCATGTGGCGGCTCAGCTCACCAAGAGCGAACTGATACCGAGCTGGGGCGAGCTACACGGCACTCGAGAATGCCCTCCCGACTGCATCGACCGAATGGCCGAAGTCAACGACGCACCGTCCACTATTCTCGACGACGAAATCCGCGTTCTCCATGTGCCGGTCCGCGACAGCTTGGCGGCAATCGCAGGCTTCCCGAATGGGTACTTCAGCGTCGACTGGGACACGTTCCAGAACTACACCGTCACCCGTCATCTCGCCGACGCCTACGGATATCGCCCACTTGGTATCGGCGCTTCCTGGATTGGATTCGAACGGAATACGCCGTTGTCCCTCATTCAGGCGAACGAGCTCATCGAGGAGTTGAAGCCCATCTACGGCAGTATTGACGCGCTTGGATGGGCTCGCCTCGTGAACACCCTGACTCGCAGGCGGACACTCTTCCTCGGCTATACCGAGAACTTCGCCGACTGAGAGACAGTGGGCCTGGTCCAGCTCCGGGTCGGTAACGGTTGACCCGGAACCGCTCTTGTTTACCTGTCTCGCGTGCAGAGTCAGCGGCGACCTCGATCAGGCCGGCGCTTGCAGCGCCGTCAACAGAGATCTCTTCCGTATGACGAATCCCAGTGATTCGTACAGCCTGATCGCATTCGTATTCGATTGCACCGCATGAAGAAACGGCAATTCGCCGCGCTCACGAATTCCGGCCGCAACTGCTCGGATCAGCGTCGTACCAAATCCTCGCCCACGAAAATCTCCGTCGGTGCAGACGGCACTGATTTCCGTCCATCCCGGAGGATGCAGTCGCTCTCCCGCCATGGCCACAAGTCTGCCGTCGACACGGATACCGTAGTAGCTCCCCATCTCGACCGTACGAGGAAGAAAGGGTCCGGGTTTAGTACGTTCGATCAGCGCCAGAATCTCGGGAACATCACGTGTTCCGAGAAGTTCGACGGAGGCATCGACGGATACCTCGAGCGCAGAACCATCCATCTGTACCGATCCGAACTGATCAACCACAGTCCACCCACTCGGAGGCTGGTGATCGAATCCTCGCAATCCCACGGTGCCGCCCGGACCGACCAGTCGACGCAAGTCCTCCCAGTCTTTTCCTTCCAACTCGGGTGGATGACCAACGAAAGGGGCCACTGTGGGGGCGTATCGCGCGACTCTGCCTGCCCACTGGGCGAATTTGGCGTGGTGGCCGCGAAGACTCTGCCGCACCGGGTCATCCAGTGGATGAGAATCCGCTGCCACGTCGGCAGTCTCGACAAATGACGCGAAGGTCGCCTCCGTGGTCATCGAACCTCTTCCTGCCGTGCATGGGGTTAACGGCGTTTGCCTTCGTAACCACGTTAGAAACAGATGATGTCGATGTCGCCGGATAAAATCAAGATGATTTCGGCTCCTAGCTTTTGAAGGCAGTCGAAATCTAGTGCGCCGGTCCTGAAGTCGTCGAGAAGCGGAACGAGCATCCTCCTGATCGCGATGCCTCGCGCGGTGGGAATCACTCCAAAATTGACGGCGACTTAGCCGTAGGTCCGGTGCCGAAATGCGGGAGAGGTCAGCGATGGGCCTCAGCGGTTGACGCAGCGCGGCCAGAGGGTGCGGCGCGGCCAGAGGGTGGAAGACGCAAAGGGGGTACGGCGTCGATCGACAGGCTGTGGCTTCGAATCCCGCGGAGTCAGGTCGATCTGAGCGTCGCGAACGCCAAATTGAGGAAGTCGACAGGGCGCGTGTTGTCATCGGACTCTGCCCAGGTAGTCAGGGCGAGATCGAAGCACACAAGCGCCGATGGCCCAGAACATCGAAGCCGCCGACGTGACGCTCACCGATGAAGACCTCGCCCGCATTGCCTCAATCGCAAACACCGGAAGCATCGCCAACCGCGGTTCCTGAAGTTGAAAGTCTTCAAGGGTGACAAGTCTGCGGGTACTGCAGTCGGCCGAAGACCGTCTCGCGCTCGGAACTTGGTCGGCATTGAATCCGTCGCTACGCTGAACAGCTTACCCGACGCGAATGCAACTACTCTGAAATGGTGTGATGAGAGACTCCAGTTGTGCATAATTGCCGATTGGCCAACTCCCCCAATTCTGTTGCACCACAATGCCAAACGCGCTAGGTAGACGCCCGTCGTCGTCCATCCAGAGCATCCATCTGTTCCATGCATCCGGTCGGCATCTGTTCCTCCATCGCAACGAACTGCGTTTTGGATATTCGCTGAGGTGGCGTAGTCGCAGCTCGGGTGTCGTGCCGCGAGGATAGGCGGGTAATCCATAATCGGGAGATGCCGGTGACGCCAGAAGTTACAGCCGAACGTATAGCGGAGATGGTGCATGAAAGATACCCGAGCGAACTGAACGAACGGCATGAAGAAATTTCTTACATCATCGCTACTGGTCAACAACACGCGCAACGAGTCGATTTGAATCGAGAAGGTGGACGACTCCGCCCGGCGATCACACTTCCAGACGCCTCTGTCCGTTTTGAATTTGCTTACGCTTACGCAGGTCGCCACGGAACTCTCGGAATGTCCAATAGAGTACTAATATTCCAAGCAGTGATCATCGGTTACAACGCTATCAATGGGCAGACAGTTGCGCTCCCCGAAAACGAAGCAGAAGGCTGGGCCCGAGCGGTTCTCGGGCCAGAGTTCTGCAATCATGCCTATAAAGTCGAGGGACCGGTCGGACGCCCGAGGAAAAGGCGAAGCTTCCCCGTCCTTGTAGACAGAGAGCACGGTCCGATAGCGACTCTCCCAGATTTTGATTGGAGCGGGATCATCCTCGAGAAAATCGAACCAAACAGACGCCTTCGAACCGTTCCACTAATTTCTGATTGAACACACCGAATAGCCTGTCCTGAACGCCAGCGACCAGTCGCCTCTGCCTAGCGGCATTCACATGGAGCCCAGAACGCTCTCAGCTCCCTTCTGCGGGTTTGGGTCTGCGTTTTGACCATCGATATACCGGACGATGTGCAATAGCCAGATTCATCGCCTGCAAATGTCGGTATCAGAAACCTACGGTACGGTCGGTCATGTCATCAATTCAACTTCCCACCCGTCGCCGACCACCGGGAATGTTGACAGCTGTGTGCACTCTCGTCTTGTCGCTCGGCATCGTCTTCACCGTGATCGATTGGTGGCCCGGCGCGGGTCACAGCGTGGACGCACTCACCGATCTGCTGATCCTGCTGGCGGTCGGGACTCTGCTTCTTGTCACCGGAATCGTCTGGGCTGTCAAGACTTTTGGCATCGTATGCCAGGATCGCCGATGGTCGTGGTGGGTTGTTCCCGCCCCGACCATCGTCCTGACTGCTCTGGTGATCGTCCTACTCGTCCCCGCACCGTCATTCCAGTCCGCACGCGACGACTTCGAGATGGCGGTGCGGAATCTTCCAGACACGTCGGAATCCACCGCGGGCACTGACGTTTCCGTCGGTCCTTTCACAATGTCGATGATCACCAAGCATCCCGCGGGGACGGTCTATTTCCACCACGCTGATCAGGGGTGGTTCCGCTCGGCCGGCGGTTGGGTGTACTCACCCGGCGGCCGACCGGCGGGCGACGAGTATTACGAGAAGTTCGAAGTCACGCATATCGACGGCCCGTGGTACGAATTCCGTGGCACCCTGCCAACTTGGTAGAACACGTACATGCTGCTTCGATGAGAAGGGTGGGGACAATCAAGGTCATGCACGAAACCCGGAAAGATCAACTAGTGCCACGACGGACCGTAGTCCTCATCGCGTTTCTACCCGTTTTGCCAATCGTTGGGCTACTTGGCATGCGGTGGGACCAGACGAAATGGCTGTCCCGGATGACCGGTCCTGATGAGCTTCTCGTCGGAGGTTTACTGACGATGCTGCTAGCGGCGACTGGGCTGTTGTGGATGATTTCCACGCTCCGTGTCGTCGGCGAGGATAGACGTTGGTCATGGTGGATTACCGTCGCCCCGACTGTAGTGATTGCTGGAGCACTTTTGTATCTCACTGTTCCGGGCTCCTGATCCCAAGGGAACCAGCAATCGAAACGCACTCTCAGATCGTTCCTGCGGTTTCGAATGTGCGTTTGACCATCGAAAAAACGGACTGCCTCAACGTTCAGTGGCCTCCAGCGGCAACCACCTGGCACCTTGAATTCATAACTGTGAGCTGATGCCTGCGTCGCTAACTCGATGCCCCTGCACTCGCCTACGCCGACGCGACTGGCAACGTCTCTCTGGCCGCCGATCGTCCCGCCGTCTGGATACAAGGCGAGGCGCGGACGCCGATCCGAGCGGCCCTTGAGCGAGTCAGATCCAACATCCCGCGCTTCGAGCCCGAGATTTATCCCGGCACAGAGCATGGCATAGTCGGAAAGATGCCTGGTGTGCTGGTCGAACGGATCCTCACCTTCGCCCAGCAGTACGACTACGAGCCAGCCGGACCAGACCTCCAGTGCGAGTGGTTGACAATCCTCGAGCTGCGGCGCGGCCCGAGAAACGTTCGGTATCATCACTTTTGGCGCGGAGGAAAGTGAGGGCGGGTCGAGACGAATACGTCCCCGACGCGATGCGGTCAACCCACATCGATCACGCAGCCATCCTGGCGATCTGCGTAGAGAGCTGCGATCGTGTCCGCGTATTTGGTTGCGATCGGCTTGCGCCGCAATTTCATCGTCGGTGTCAGTTCATCACCGCCGGGAATCCACGCTGACGGGACAATCGAAAATCGTTTGACCTGTTCGACTCTGGATAATTTGGCATTTCCTGCCTTGACGGCCAGTGTCGCTTCTTCAACGATCTTCGGGTTTTCTGCCAGATCTGCGAGTTGCGCTCCGGGGACGCCGAAGGTTTGTGCTCGCAGGTCAGCTACATCTGGGTCCAATGTGACCAGCGCCGTGACGTATCGCTGATTGTTGCCGATAGCGACCACTTGAGCAATCAACGAAGAGGACGCTTTCACTGCGTTCTCGATATTGTTGGGTGCCAGATTCTTTCCCGACGAATTGATGATGAGTTCTTTCTTGCGGTCGACGATGGTCAGGTTGCCGTCGTCGTCGAATTTCCCGATATCGCCAGTCGCCATCCAGCCGTCCGAGTCGATGGTTTCAGCGGTCCTTTCCGGCTGATTGCGGTATCCCCGCATAACGATTGGTCCACGCACCAGTACTTCACCGTCATCGGCAAGTCTGATCTCTACACCCGCGATTGGTTTGCCAACTGTCCCGATCTTCAGATTGTCGGCTGTGGTCATGGCGCCTAGGCCGACGGTTTCCGACATCCCCCAGATCTCGAGCAACGGAATGCCCAAGCCCATGAAGTACTCGAGGATCTCCACGGGAATGGCTGCTGCCCCAGTGAAAGCCAACCTGAGCTGATCGAACCCGAGGGCGGTCCGTACCTTCGAAGACACCAAGGTGTCAGCCACCCGGTATCGCAGTTGTAAAGCTCGCCCACGTGGTGTCTCATTCAGATCTGCTCGTGCTGCTCGCGCCCCCACGTCGAAGGACCAGGCTGCCAATTTCGATGTGACCGGGTTGGTCTCCGCTGCCAGCTTTGCCTCAATTCCAGCCTTGATCTTCATCCAGACCCGTGGAACACCAACGAACATGGTCGGCCGTACATCGGTCAGCGCAGACATCAATTCGCGCAGATCCCCGACCGACGTGATCTGCACACCAAAGAACTGGTTCGCTCCGTTCGTCGACACCCGATCGGCTATGTGCGCCGCCGGCAGGTACGAGATAGCCCGATCGTCGAATCCGAGGTCGAACCCGGCCATGGCCCGGGCGGCACCGATCACGTTGCGGTGCGTAATTTCCACGCCTTTGGGAGGGCCGGTGGTGCCTGAGGTGTAGATCAGAGTGATCACATCATCCGGCTCAACCGATTGCCATGACGCCTCGAAGTCGAAGTCGGCAACCGGATTCGATTCAACGTCCGTCAACTCGATTGCTCCTTTGACCGGACTGTCCACGGTGATGATGTGCTCGAAAGGCACACCAGAGGCCGTGATCGGCGGCATGAACACCTGCTCGGTGACGACCACCTTGTTGCCGGCACTGGTGAACAGAAATTCGAGTTGTTCTGGCGCACTGGTGTTGTATACCGAGAACGGGATCGCCCCTAGATGCATGATCGCAGTGTCGACTAGGTGAAACTCCGGCCGGTTGGTCAGCATAAGCCCGACGGTATCGCCCCGCCGAACACCTAGTTTTGCGAGTCCACCGGCGATCGTCTCGACGCGTTGAGCGTATTCACGCCAGGTCACCTCCTGACGTCCACCAGGAGTCCGCAACGCGACTCTGTCCGGGTGCATCCGCACGGTGTTTTGGAACGCCTCTACCGCGGTACGCACCTTGTCACCCGACTGGTGGACAAAAACTAGGTCACCGGCGTTGTCAATCATCATCGCTCCTGGCTTCATCGAAATCTATTGGCGAAGTTGAGGATTCAGAAGAGTCGACGCAGGATCTTCACTGAACGTGCAGTGTAGGGCGGGTAGATCACCTTCAAGTCAGGCTTGAATGGCTTGACCAGCACGGACTTGCGATGGCTGAAGGCCTGAAAGCCCCACTTTCCGTGGTAGGCACCCATCCCGCTTGCGCCGACACCACCGAACGGCAATTGCGGCGCCATCGCGTGCACGGCCGCATGATTTACCACTGCCCCACCAGAACTGATCGCATTCACAAGCTTTGTCACCACGGTCCGTGAACTCGTGAAGTAATAGGCAGCCAGTGGCTTGGGTCGCGCGTTTACGAATGCAATCGCTTCGTCAATCGAATCCACGGCCAGCACAGGCAGAATCGGACCGAATATCTCCCCCCTCATCACAGCGTCGTCAGGATCGGGATCGGCGATCACAGTCGGTTCTATCGTCAGAGTTTCACGATCCGATCCACCGCCGAACACGATTCGTCCGGAGGTGTCGGCGAGGCTGTCGGCGAGCCTGTCGAATTGGCGCTCGTTCACAATCCGCAACCCCCGACCTCGCTGATCGGCGCGAAACTGCGTCAGGGTGTCGGTGATACCACGCACCAATTCCTCGTGAATCGACCGCTCAGCGAGCACATAGTCAGGCGCAAGGCACGTCTGTCCAGAGTTGAACAACTTCGTCCACGCAACGCGTCTGGCTACTACCTCCAAATCGGCGTCGGATGCGACAACGACCGGACTCTTGCCGCCGAGTTCGAGGAGTACCGGAGTCAAATGTGGTGCCGCTCCTTCCAAGATTCTGCGTCCGATCTCAGTGCCACCCGTGAACAACACCTGGTCAAGGCCTTGGGACAGAAGTTCCTGAGTCACCTGCGCATCGCCTTCGATAACTACAACGGCCTCCGGATCGACGTACCGCGGCAGCCAGTACGACAACAATGCAGACGTCGCGGGAGCCACCTCCGACGGTTTGACGACGGCTACGTTGCCCGCGGCCAGTGCTGCAACAAGTGGGATGAGAGCGAGGTGGACAGGATAATTCCAGGGCCCGATTATCAAGACGACCCCGAGCGGTTCGTACTGCACCCAGCCGACCGCCGGCAGTTGATTCAGCGGGAGCGGTTGTGGTCGCCGCCGCATCCATCGCCGCACCCGTTTTCGCGCGTAGACAGCCTCCGCCTTGACTAGTGCGATATCAGCGAACCACGCTTCCGTGCCGCTGCGGTCGAGATCCTTCGCAAGTGCGGACACAATTTCCGGCTCGCGTTCGTCGAGAAACCGTTCGATTCCCTTGATCTGCCTTATGCGCCAGTCGGCATTTCGGGTCCGGCCACCGGCGAACACTTCTCGAAGCTGCGCCACGATAGGGGCTACATCAGATTTCTCGGATGGACTTTTGGGATGATTGGTGAGTGTCATGTGCATCTCCGTCAGATCGAAGATCTGGACATGCCGATGCGAAGAGCACCCGCTGTGCTCGTGCGTCGCCAACACCGACATGTCCAGCGTATCGATCCGAGTGGTTCCACGCGATGACTAGGAACGGATCACTGCATTCGCTATACTGCTGCAAGAAGTTCGACGTTGGATCCGAAACTCGCGACAGCCCGCTTGTGCTGAAAACTGTTCAGGCACAAAGAATCACCACGATTTCGAGATTGACCATGAGCGGCTATCGCTGATAGCGAGCCAGTACTGCGCGACGTCGACGATCGAGCACTGATTTCCGTTTGTCCGCCGAGATCCGTTCGACGCCGGCTAATTCCTGTTCCAGATCGGAGAATTTCACTACTTTTACCGTCGGCGTCGGCAGATCGTCACTCTCGGCAAGCCACCACCGGTAGACGCACCTGATGAATCGATTTCCCGCGGTGTCAAGCCAGTTGGCCACACCGGGATCTCGATGCGCGACAACGGCACGAAAGACACCGTTGTCGAGTGTGGCTTGATGTCCGTTCAGCGATGTCTGACGGAACGTGTAATCCAGCGACTGGCCCCAGTAGTCACCCAGGTGGATGTTCCAGAAATGGCATGCCGGCGGTGACACCTCGAGGATCACTGCCTCGTCGTCTGCGATCTCGAAACTCCCACCACCGTAGGCGATATACCCGGAATCGGACGCGTACGTGTCACTCACCGGTGGTTGTGTGCGGAGGACGTTGACATTGCCACTGCGGGCGGCATACATCGCTGCCCAGTAGTCCGAGTATCCGTCGACGAATTCGCCGACTCGTGCCACCTGACTTGCGATCACCACGGGGTCGGCGATCGGACCGCTGCCCGTCTCGTCCAGACGCTCGATCGAAATATGATAGGGCTCTTCGTTTTCCCAGTCATAGAAGTACTGCCTGATCATCAGCTTCGTTGCCGCCGGATCCATCGCCAACCAATTCCCAGCATATGACTCCGCGCTGATGATCACATCGAAATTGCCGTCTGCATCCAAGGTAATGCCGCCGGGATTCGATATTGCCCCCAACGTACCGCCGGTGGCGGCTTTGAACGCTGTAGCAAAATCTCTCCGCGCCAGTGCTTCGCGATCGAGGTTCTCGTAGAGATTGACGGAGTCGTACAACGTCAATCCCAGATATCTTGCCCGCCCGCCGGTGCCGGTAAGTCGATACGTGCCTTTCACGTCGAGCGTGGCGTGACCGAACAGGCAGTCCGGCGACTCCGTCGCGTACCGCTTCGTATTGTCTTGAAGATGACCGACTTCCGGATACTCGGGGTCAGCACTGAACACCATCTGCTCGAGTCCCGCGTTGAGAAGATTCAGCAGGTAACGATAGCCGGCCGAACGCATCTTCGGATCTGCGGCTACCGGATCACCTGCAATCAAGTCGCCGGCCGAGCGGAGGTCGTCGCACAGTTTCGCCCACGCCGCGTCGAGATTGTCGTTGGCAGGTTCAGTGATGGAAACAGCGTCCATGTTTGCTCATTTCTGTTGACAGTCAGAATGATTGAGGGGCCGACAATGCTTCGACGGCCACCGCCCGGAGATGATCGATGTAGACGTCGAAAGTACTTACGGCAGCGCCAATTCCGAGTACGCGACGCTTGGTGTATATAGCTATCGCCGAGAACGCCATGTTGTACACCATCTCGACCCGCTCGGTGGCAACATCCTCCGGCAGGTGCGCCAGAGCGGCCACCAGCCGCTGATGGATCTCCCGATTGGCGTTTCCGGGGGAATCGAGGTCTGCGCTGAAATAGTCCACCGTGGGAAGAAGTCTCACAATGAACTCGGCATAGTTCGCACCGTCCTCGGACGTGCCCACTGAGGAGGCAAACGGAATGATCGACGCATCGACAAGCGCGCGTAGATCGTGCCCCCGCCCCTCCGCGTCCAGCACTTCGAGGAAATCGCGTCGCGCCTGCGCAATCGCCACCATTCGGCGACGAAACACTTCGATCAGCAGCTGATCGCGGCCACCGAAGTGATACTGGACTGCGGACGTATTACGTTGTCCTGCAACGCTAGCCACATCTCTCATTGAAAGCGCGTCTACGCCCGCAGTGCCCAGCAGCCGTTCCGCGACGTCGACCATTGCACTTTTTGGATTTACATTCTCGGAGTCCACTGAAGGCATGCATGGACGGTATAACGCACTGCATTAGATGTCAATGCAGTGCGTTAATCAAGGAGAATATTCCGGCTACGCCTCGGCGATCGAGATTCCGACAGTCCCGGTCTTGCCGCGACGAAGGAGACTGCCCTTCATCGTGAGCCAGCCGATAATGCCGTAACGACGGGCAATCGCGTCACGGGCGCGATCAGTGCCAGGGCCATCGAGGATTTCCGCCTTCGCGGGCACCGGTTCACCCTTGGGATTGCCGCGGGCATCGCACGCAGCGACAGTCACTGAAGAGTTCCGCTTGATCCGCTTCACCTTGTAGGAATCGGTCACCGTCCACATCAGCAATCGTTCACCGTCAACGGCAGCCCATAGTGGCGTTGCCACGGGCGTGCCGTCCTTGCGGAAAGTGGTGAGTAGGACGTACTTGGATTCTGTCACTCGCTCGAAGTCTGGGGTCACCTGTCGAGAATAGGTGCGAAGAAGCGAAATTGCCGCCATCGCCTCAAGTCGCAACAAACTCCTGTGATTCATCGGTTCGGGACATGCCCGAAGCCCGAAATTGACTCAATCATTGCAACGAAGCCTCACCGACACCGAGACGACGTTGCGCTGCGCGCAGAATTGATCGCCACATGTTTCATCGGGGTGACGCGGCATTCCCGTCATCTAACGATTCACGCGCTTAGGTCTGCGGTCCTTGTTCTACAAGTCTCGTTGACTGCGTGAATGACGCGAACTGCGCCGACCCACACAAGAGCACTGCCGAACACGTGTAATGCAACAAGCAACTCAGGAAGGTTCGTCAGACTCTGCGCTCCACACCTACACACTTTCCCGGTAAGCGGATTCGATCCATGTCGACTGATATCAAGGGCAGATGAAGTTCAATCTCGCTGTGACCGCGATTCTGGCTCTCTGTTGCATCGTTGTTGTCGGCCGGCTGGCGGCGAGCGTGATGAACGCCCATGACGCAAAGTTCTTGCTGCTGCTTGCGTGCATCGTGAGCGCGGCGATGGTGTCGATCTGGCGCACGGTGAACCACGGTCAGGAACCAGCAACATTCGCGGCAGTCACCTATCTGGCATTTGGTTCGATCGTCGTGGTCGCAGAAGCGCTCGCTGGCGACCCCACCCGCGCTGTGATCACGGCAATTGCACTGCCGATTCTTCCGGTCTACGTCGTCTCCGATCCGCGAATGCGTCGTTGGGTCAATGAACGTGCCCGCTATCCCAGCTCGCGCGAAGGAAGTTAAGGCTAGCGGGCAGCCGTCGACGCGATTCGCCTCGATCGGAAGCGGCTGTTGGCGACGGGGTTCTCGTTCATCTGCGCTGTCACTCGAGAAGAGTGCTCGTGTGGAACATGGCACCTGCTCGTACCAGTGCGTTGCTCGCGCATCTCTGGGAACACCTCCCGCAGCGCCGACCAGAATCCCAGCGCTCCGTCCCCGACCGCGGGTACCTGGGCACACCGCGACTGGCGGCAATCGCGTAGCAGATCGGTCCGGGAAGCGATGTGCGTCGTCGACTTGCGAGAGATACCGCTACCCGAAGGCATTCGCCTCGTCCGGCCGCTGGGACAGGAACCTGTCCCAAATCCCACCATGTCCGATTGCTGTCCCACTTTCAGTCGCTTGCGGCAGTGGCTGATGACTCGAGATCCAGTCACCTTTCCGCGACTTTCCAGTTTGCCCGTATTGCCCCATTTTAGGATGCATATCCCGATAGTCGCGGGAACATAACTCGAGCTCGAGCTATTCTGTCGTTACCTATGTCTTCGAGGTACCGGGAGTTGAGCTTTTCATCATGCAGCGTCGAAGTTTCTTGAAGGCGGCAGGAGTTGGCGCAGCGGCTGCCGCCACGACGACACTGGCGTCCACGGCTGTGAGCCGGGCGACGCCGCGACACGCCCTCCCGATGGGCGTCGACCACTACCGCAACCTCGTTCCCGAACTATTTTCCCCTTCCCCAGTCCCCCTGCAGCATTCGGAAGCCATCGTCATCGGCTCCGGATTCGGCGCCTGTACTACTGCACTTCGGCTCGCGCAGAGCGGAACTCAGGTCACAGTATTGGAGCGTGGACTTCGATGGCCTCACGATCCGTATCGTGAAATCCATACCTCGGACCTTCTCGCTGATGGCCGCGGCGTGTTTCGCCGCACGTCGTTCACCAACCTCACCGGGATTCCCGTTGCGTGTGATTACTTCAGTGGAGTTCTCGACGCGACCGACTACGAAAACATGTCAGTTTGGCGCGGCGCCGCGGTCGGTGGGGGCTCCGTCATTTTCACCGGCGTCATGATCGCGCCCGAGCGCAGATTCTTCGACGCAGTGTTCGGTAGCTCTTTGAACTACGACGAAATGTCGTCTACGTGGTATCCCAAGGTTCGCCAGATGTTGCGCCTGAGCCCGCTGCCCGAAGATCTTTACCAAACGTCGAACTTCGGTCATTCGCGTCGGTGGGATCAGGATGCCCGCCGCGCCGGCTTCGATCCGCATCGCATCGACGGCATCTGGAACTGGGACGTTGTGCGTTCCGAACTGAGCGGCGGCTCACGCCCGTCCGCAACCGTCGGCGACACCAACATGGGCAACTCCAACGGCGCCAAATTCGATCTCACCCAGAACTACATCCCTGCCGCCGAAGCGACGGGAAAGACCACGGTGTGCTTCGGGCATCAGGTGTTGAGCATTGGTCGTGAGACGGATGGACGATACGTCGTCGACGTCGAATCGAGCGATCCCACGGGCGCAGTTCTGAATAGGCGCACCGTGACGTGCGATCGTCTTTTCCTCGGCGCTGGGTCCATCGGAACGTCCGAACTACTTGTCCGCGCTCAGGCGACCGGCGCGCTGCCGAATCTCAACGAGCACATCGGCAAAGGGTGGGGCACCAACGGAGACGGCGCGATGGTGCGATCCTTCGGGTTCAGCGACGGCTCAGCGCAGGCTGCACCTTCAGCGTCACGCATCGTCGACGAAACCGGGCTGCCGCTGTCACTCGAAAACTGGCATGCGGCCGGGGTGCCGGTGAACATCGGCATGCTTTCCAGCCTGGGCATGACCCTCGACCCTCAACGCGCCGATTTCAGCTTCGACGCCCACGCAAACCGAGTAGTTCTCAACTGGCCGAAGAATGGCAGCGCGGCCACGATCGATGCGTTGCGTGCTGTGCAGAACAAAATGGCCTTTGCAGGTTCCACACTGCCCTCGGCATTGCCGTTTGCACAGGACGTCAATTGCTCGTTCACCGCGCATCCTCTCGGCGGCGCGGTCCTGGGTAAGGCCACCGACAGTTATGGCCGAGTCAAGGGGTACGAGGGCCTGTACGTCATGGACGGCGCAGTAATCCCTGGTAGCACGGGCACGGTCAATCCGTCGTTGACCATTACAGCGCTAGCCGAGCGCAACATCGCGGAGATCATCAACTCGAAGCGCTGAGGCGAGCTAGGAACTGAACGGATGGTCTCGGACGCCGATCAACACCCGGCAATCGGATGAGATCAGCCAGAAATTGTCATCGGCCTGGATTTCGAACAACCCCTCCTCGAGGCGAACGAGAGCCCGTGGGGTCCACTGCTCGAGAGTCTGTCGAATTATGGCGTCGACGTCGTCGCCGGGAGCCGTCAGCATATGTAGACGGGCGTAGGCCTGACGGACCCGCACGGTCAGATGCACCGAAGCCGGGTCGAAGGTGTCGGCAAAGTCGTCCGCCGACACCGGCGGACCCAACTCCGGGCGTGACGCTCCCGAACCGTCGCGACTGCGGCTCGAGAATCGAGACTTGACCCCGCTCTTGACCTGCTCCCACGTCCGCTCACGGTGGATAGTCGAATATCCCGTAATCGTGCCTCGATCGGGCGAGAGCACGACGTCGAAACCGTTGCGGGACAGCCGCAGGTAACCACCGCTCGACGGTTTACGGGCAGACTTCAACAAGAAGTCCTCGAGCATGTTGCGCAGCTGGAATTCCGCTGCCCGCTCGTCTCCGCCGTGGTGGTAGCGGAAGCTGTCCGTAGCGCGGACTGTAACCCGGACGTCGTGGACATCCTCGACCGAGATGTCGCCGACCGGCAGGTCTTGTGACATGCGGATGTGTTTGGCCGTGCCGTGCGGAACACCTACCGATTCAGGGGCGCCCGACTGCTCGGCCCGCAGAAATCCGTCGCACCCGTCCGCGCGGCACCAACCGTCGACGTACTCGGTCTGGTTGGTGCAGCGGACGCCGTCCCGTCGGAAACGTGTGCAAACTGGCATTCCGCCATTATGGGTCGAAGGACCGACAAAGGTCGGTAACTACTCCCCTTCGAGCTCACCTTCGGTTTCCAGATACACCTGACGCAACCCGTCGAGCGTCTTCTGCTCCGGGTGCTCCCACATCTTGCGCTCAGCAGCTTCGAGAAGTCGTTCGGCGATACCGTGCAGTGCCCACGGGTTGGACTGCGTCATGAACTTCTGGTTCTGCTCGTCCAGGACATACGTTTCGGCAAGCTTCTCGTACATCCAGTCCGCGACAACGTTGGTGGTGGCGTCGTATCCGAAGAGATAATCGACAGTCGCGGCCATCTCGAAAGCGCCCTTGTACCCGTGCCGACGCATAGCGTCGAGCCACCGCGGATTGACGACGCGAGCGCGGAACACTCGTGCCGTTTCCTCCGAAAGTGTGCGGGTGCGAACCGATTCGGGCCGGGTGCTGTCGCCGATGTATGCCTCAGGAGACTTCCCGGTCAGCGCACGCACCGTTGCGACCATGCCACCGTGGTACTGGAAGTAGTCGTCGGAATCCGCGATGTCGTGCTCACGGGTGTCAGTGTTCTTGGCCGCCACGTTGATTCGACGGTACGCGCTGCGCATGTCGTCGGCGGCGGGGATTCCGTCGAGGCCGCGGCCGTACGCAAAACCGCCCCACGTGGTGTAGACGTCGGCGAGGTCGTCGTCGCCGCGCCAGGTCTTGGAGTCGATGAGTTGCAGCAGACCAGCGCCGTAGGTTCCGGGCTTGGAGCCGAAAATACGCGTGGTTGCACGCCGCGCGTCACCGTGTTCGGCAAGATCTGCCTGTGCGTGGGCGCGGATGTAGTTCTGCTCATCCGTCTCGTCCAGCGCTGCGACCAATTGCACTGCGTCGTCGAGTAGCGCCAGGACATGCGGGAACGCGTCGCGGAAGAACCCGGAGATGCGGACCGTAACGTCGATCCGCGGGCGGCCGAGTTCTTCGAGATCGATAACCTCGAGGTTGACGACGCGTCGGCTGGCTTCGTCCCAGACGGGGCGAACACCCAGGAGCGCAAACACTTCGGCGATGTCGTCGCCGGAGGTGCGCATAGCGGCGGTACCCCACACCGACAGACCCACCGAGCGCGGGTACTCCCCGTGATCGGCCAGGTAGCGGGCGGCGAGGGACTCCGCCATTGCCTGACCGGTCTCCCACGCCAAACGCGACGGAACTGCTTTGGGATCCACCGAGTAGAAATTGCGACCGGTGGGAAGGACGTTGATCAGGCCGCGCAGCGGTGAGCCACTCGGGCCGGCCGCGATGAATCCGCCGTCAAGTGCGTGCAGCACCTGCTTGATCTCGCCGGAGGTCTGGCGCAGACGCGGCACCACCTCGGTGGCTGCGAACTGCAGAATCTTCACGACGGTCGGATCGTCGCTGAGTCCTTGCGCAGCAGCGGGATTCCACTCGGCCTCCGACATGGCACGGACCAGCGCGTGCGCCTTCGCCTCGATGTCGTCGACGCGGTTACGCGATTCGTCGCCGCCCTCGCTCAAACCGAGTGCTTCGCGAAGACCGGGAACGCTCTGCTCGCCGCCCCACATCTGGCGGGCCCGCAGCATGGCGAGTACCAGTTCGATCTCGGCGTCACCTTCGGGTGCGCGGCCGAGAATGTGCAGGCCGTCGCGGATCTGAACGTCCTTGATCTCGCACAGCCAGCCGTCGACGTGCAGGAGCATGTCGTCGAACACGTCTTCTTCCGGACGCTCGGCAAGCCCGAGGTCGTGGTCCATCTTGGCTGCACGCATCAGCGTCCAGATCTGCTGGCGGATAGCCGGCAGCTTGGACGGGTCGAGCGCGGAAATGTTGGAGTGCTCGTCGAGCAATTGCTCGAGGCGGGAGATGTCGCCATAGCTCTCGGCGCGAGCCATCGGCGGGATCAGGTGATCGACCAGCGTCGCGTGCGCGCGACGCTTTGCCTGCGTTCCCTCTCCCGGGTCGTTGACGAGGAAGGGGTAGATCAGCGGCAGGTCACCGAGCGCCGCGTCGGTACCGCAACTGCTGGACATGCCCAGTGTCTTGCCTGGCAGCCATTCGAGGTTGCCGTGCTTGCCCAGGTGAACAACTGCGTCGGCACCGAATCCGCCGTTGTCCGGGGTCGCAGCGATCCAGCGGTACGCGGCGAGGTAGTGGTG
Organism: Rhodococcus sp. NPDC056743; assembly: GCF_042790355.1. Lineage (NCBI taxonomy): Bacteria > Bacillati > Actinomycetota > Actinomycetes > Mycobacteriales > Nocardiaceae > Rhodococcus > Rhodococcus sp. NPDC056743. The sequence continues at coordinate 449,578 of NZ_JBHTZI010000003.1, forward strand.
GCTCGGCGGCAGATCGGGATCGTGGTAGATCGCGACAGGCTTCTCACCGAAACCCCGAGGCGGCTGGACCATGAGCACGATGTTGTTGAATCGCAGTGCCGCGATGACGATTTCGCCGTCCGGATCCTGCGAGCGATCGACGTACAACTCGCCGGGCGCTTCGCCCCAATGCTCTTCGACGCCGCCGCGCAGATCTTCAGGCAAAGTGGCGAACCACTCGCGGTACTGCGCTGCCGAAATGCGGATCGGGTTGCCCTCGAGCTGCTCGGCCGTGAGCCAGTCGGGATCCTGCCCACCCGCGGCGATGAGGGCGTGGATCAGCGCGTCGCCATCCTTGGCGGCCAACCCGGGAACAGCGTCCGGGCCGTCGACGGGGCCGAGGTCGTAACCGGCGCTGCGCATTTCGGTCAGCAGATCGATCGCGCTGGCAGGTGTGTCGAGACCCACGGCATTGCCGATGCGAGCATGCTTGGTCGGGTATGCCGACAGCATCAACGCCACACGGCGCTCGGTGGTCGGGATATGACGCAACTTGCCGTGACGCACCGCGATGCCGGCGACGCGGGCTGCGCGTTCCGGATCCGGCATGTACGTGGACAGTCCGTCGGAATCGATTTCCTTGAACGAGAACGGCACCGTGATGATGCGTCCGTCGAATTCGGGGACCGCAACCTGAGTTGCGACATCGAGCGGCGACAGTCCGTCGTCGTTGGCATCCCACGTAGCGCGGCTGCTGGTCAGGCACAGTCCCTGCAAAATCGGAACATCCAACGCGGCGAGCGCTGCCACGTCCCAGGCCTCGTCGTCGCCGCCCGCGGACGCCGTAGCCGGCTTGGTTCCGCCGGCCGCGAGGACCGTCACGACCATGGCATCGGCGCGGCGGAGCGTGGTCAGCAATTCGGCTTCGGCGCTGCGCAACGACGCGCAGTAGATCGGCAGCGCAGTGCCGCCGGCATCGGCAATCGCGTCGCAGAGTGCCTGGACGTAGCGGGTATTACCGGCGAGGTGCTGGGCGCGGTAGTAGAGAACCGCGATAACGGGACCACTGCTGTCGGTGATGACGGGAGCAAAATCAGCGATTCCCCACGACGGCAACCGCGTCGGAGCCTCGAAGCCGTGGCCGGTGAGCAGCACCGTGTCTGACAGGAAGTGGTGCAGCTGCGCCAGGTTGTCCGCGCCGCCTTCGGCCAGGTAGTTGTGCGCTTCAGCAGCCACGCCCGGGGAGACTGTCGAGCACTCCATGAGGTCGGCATCCGGTGCGTGTTCGCCGCCGAGCACTACAACGGGCAGGCCACTGGCCAGCACCATGTCCAGGCCGTCTTCCCAGCTCCTACGGCTGCCGAGGATGCGCACGATCACGAGGTCGACACCGTCGAGCAATCCCGGTAGGTCCTCGGAAACCAGCAGGCGAGAGGGGTTTGCCCAGCGATACGAGACACCGTCGCCGTTGTCCTGACTTGCGCGAGCACTCAGCAGATCGGTGTCGGACGTCGAGAGCAGAAGAATCACAGGTGAAACCTTCCTGGGGTTTCGCGCCCCGTGAAAAAGATCTTTCATCGACAGCAGTTGAGGGTCTGACTCGTGTTTACGAACGGAAACAGTTCCGCGTGTACACACTCACAGTGGCGCGACCGCACCGGAATCTCACCGGTTTCCTCACCTGCTGTCACTGGTTGACCGTGATGCTACCGGTCGTGGGTCCGCGCTCTGCACGGTCGTACCCTTGACCCATGTCCACAGACCGTTTTCAGCCAGACGCGTGCCCTGGAGCGCTGCAGGTTCATCAGGCCGCTGACGGCCCGTTGGCTCGTGTGCGCCTCCCCGGCGGCGCTTTGGCCCCGCATCAGTTGCAGGCACTCGCCGAGGCTGCGCGTGACGTGGGCAACGGGCAGATGGAACTCACCTCGCGCGGAAATATCCAGCTCCGAGCGGTCAAGGACCCCCAGGTATTTGCCGAACGGATCGCGGCCGCTGGTTTGCTTCCCTCGGCAACGCACGAACGAGTTCGCAACATTCTGGCGTCGCCGCTCTCCGGCCGGATCGGGGGTGTTGCCGACGTACGTGAACTGGTTCACCATCTTGACCTAGCGGTGCAGGCGGACCCCGCATTGGCACAGCTACCTGGACGAACACTCTTCACACTCGACGACGGTCGCGGCGACATCAGCGGTCTGCACGGCGACTTCGGACTGCACGCGCACAGCGAATCCGAACACTCGCTCGTCCTGGCCGGGAATCGCACGAACCACCTGGTCCACGTCGACGACGCTGTGCCGTTGCTCCTGGACGCTGCCCACGCATTCCTGAGTCTTCGCGACAAGCACTGGCGCTTGGCGGAGGTCCCGGACGGAGTCGCTCGAACCATCGACCACCTTGGCCTGGCAGCCGAATTTTCCGGTGCCGTCGATCTGGCCCCGGACGCAGGGCCGTCCATCGGGTGGCTCGAACAACACGACGGAACCGTCGCATTGGGCGGTGGACTCCGCTTCGGGCTCCTCGACGCCCGGCTCGCCGAATTCCTCGCTGCCATCGAAAAACCCGTGGTCGTGACGCCGTGGCGCTCGATCATGATCTTCGATTTGGACGAAGGCGCAGCCGAGCAGGTGGTGCGGGTTCTCGCTCCGATGGGCTTGATCTTCGACGAGAATTCGCCGTGGCTCGACGTCAGCGCCTGCACCGGAAGCCCCGGTTGCGAGAAGTCGCTCGCCGACGTCCGGGCCGACGCCATCGACGCCGTCGAGCAGGATTCACTGCCCATCGAAGGCCGGCAGCACTGGGCCGGCTGTGATCGTTCCTGCGGGCGCCCCCGCGCGAAAGTAGCCGACGTGATTGCGACGACTGACGGTTACCGGGTGAATCCGACCGATCAGTGATGCCTCTATCCTGTGCCCCATGATCGAGTACATCCGTGACGGCGCAGAAATCTATCGCCAGTCCTTTGCCACAATTCGGGCCGAAGCCGACCTGAGCCGTTTTCCGGCGGATGTCTCACAAGCTGTTGTGCGGATGATCCATGCGAGCGGTCAGGTAGACCTGGTCGACGACATCGCGTTCACACCGAACGTCGTCACCGTCGCCAGAGCTGCTCTGCGGGCGGGTGCACCGATCTTCTGTGACGCGAACATGGTCGCCGCCGGCATCACCCGTACACGTCTACCCGCCGACAACGAAGTGGTCTGCACACTGCGCGATCCTCAGGTTCCGTTGCTGGCGAAGACAATCGACAACACGCGCTCTGCTGCCGCTGTCGAGTTGTGGGGGCCGAAACTCGAAGGCGCCGTGGTCGCGATCGGCAATGCGCCGACCGCTCTGTTCCATCTCCTGAACCTGATCGAAGCAGGCGGTCCGCGGCCTGCTGCTATCGTCGGCGGACCCGTGGGATTCATCGGATCCGCCGAATCCAAGGAAGCGCTGATCGAACATCCTAGCGGCATAGAACATTTGATACTGCGAGGCCGACGCGGCGGTAGTGCCGTCACTGCGGCTGTCGTCAATGCGATTGCGAGCGAACAAGAATGAGCGAAGGCAAGTTGTGGGGAGTCGGCATCGGACCCGGCGATCCCGAGTTGGTGACCGTCAAAGCCGCTCGCGTGATCGGTGAGGCCGACGTCATCGCATTCCATTCCGCGCGGCACGGCAAGAGCATCTCCCGCGGGGTTGCCGCTCCGTACATGCGCGACGGCCAGATCGAGGAACACCTCGTGTACCCGGTCACGACTGAAACCGTCGACCATCCGGGTGGGTATCAGGGTGCGATGGACGAATTCTACGAAGCCGCAGCCGAGAGGTTGGCCGTCCACTTGGCCGCCGGACGCACCGTTGCGCTACTCGCCGCAGGCGACCCACTGTTCTACAGCTCGTACATGCACATGCACAAACGCCTGGCGGATCGCTTCGAGGCCGAGGTCATCCCCGGTGTCACCTCCGTCAGCGCCGCGTCGGCCGCACTCGGAAAACCCCTGGTAGAAGGCGATGAGATCCTCACCATCCTGCCCGGGACGCTGCCGCAGGCCGAGCTCACTCGACGACTCAAGGAAACCGACGCCGCAGCGATCCTCAAGTTGGGCCGCACCTTCCCACCCGTCCTTCGCTCCCTCGAGGACGCCGGCCGACTCGGCGAAGCGCACTACGTCGAGCGGGCCAGCACACCACGCCAGCGCGTCGATGCTGCCGCCGATGTCGATCCGGACAGCGTTCCGTACTTCTCCATCGCCATAGTTCCGAGCCCGTCGAACAACGCCAGCCCGCGCGAAGACATTGCAGGTGAGGTTGTTGTCGTCGGCCTCGGGCCCGGTGACACCGCGTGGACCACACCCGAAGTGGCGCATGAACTTTCACTGGCCACAGACCTCGTGGGATACGGCCCGTACGTCGACCGCGTGCCGACCCGGCCCGGACAGCGCCGCCATTCCAGCGACAATCGCGTCGAAGCAGAGCGGGCGGCGATGGCCCTCGATCTCGCGAAGAACGGTGCCCGCGTGGCCGTCGTCTCATCCGGCGATCCCGGCGTATTTGCGATGGCTGCAGCGGTTCTCGAAGTGGCAGCCGAAGATCAGTGGCGCGGCGTTCCCGTCCGTATCCTCCCCGGTATGACGGCGGCAAATGCCGTGGCCAGCCGCGTCGGAGCCCCGCTGGGTCACGACTACGCTGTGCTGTCCCTGTCGGATCGGCTCAAGCCGTGGGAAGTAGTTGCGCGGCGCATCTCGGCGGTCGCGGCGGCCGATATGGCGTTTGCCGTCTACAACCCGGCGTCGAAATCTCGAACGTGGCAGGTCCAGGCCATGAAGGATTTGGTACTCGAGCACCGCTCCCCCGAAACCCCGGTCATCATCGGCCGTGATGTGGCCGGCGCGGAGGAATCGGTGCGCATCGTCACGCTCGGCGATCTCGAACCGTCCGAGATCGACATGCGCACGTTGCTGATCGTCGGATCGTCCATGACCAAGGTCGTGGATACCGGATCCGGTCGGCAGGTGTTCACGCCGCGTCGCTACCCCTAGCGTGGTTGTGAAGGATTTTGTTCGCTCAGCGAGCAGAATCCTTCACGATCACAGCGCGGATGTAGCGTCTGGTCACCCATGCCTGCACCAGACGCCCGATCGGGGCACCCACCCGTACCCACCAGGTACCTGGCTTGGAGAATGCCGTGATTTCGAGGCGAACCTGATGGCCGATTTCGTCGAAATGAACGATGAACGACTCTTCACCGCACTCGGGATGACCACGGCGCGTGCCGTACGCAAATCCGGCACGGTTCGGTTCGTCGACCACATAGACGACGCGGACGGGAACAGATATCGGTCCGAAACCGAAAGTTGCATCTTCGCCGGTGCGCGCGGCGTCACCAGCAGCTTTGACCGTCAATCCAGCGCCGCGATGCATGCCCCACGTCATGACCGTGGCGGCCGCTGCCTCGAAATCGGCGCGGGTTCTACCGACTACCGCGCTCTCTCGCACGTGGTGATAGCCGGCAGGTAGTACGCCACCCGTTGCGCCGATTTCGGAATAGGTCAACGGTTCCTGGTCCACGTCAGCAGTGTGGCACAGCTACGCGGCAGCCGGTTCCCATCGCGCCTTCACGAGTCTGTCGATATCGCCCGCGGCCGGCCCTGACACGATTCCCGGTAGGAGCAATTGCCACATTTCGTCCACACGTTCGGTGAGATCACTACGCCGGGTGATCACGTTGGATACCAGTTGAACTCCGGTGAATGCAGCCGGAATGAAGCGGCCAAGCGCGGCGACGTCCACCGACGGCTTGATCTGACCGCTGTCTTTCGCCTGCTGCATGAGTTCGGTGCACGCATTGATCCAGTCTGCGTATGGCTCAACCGGACCCTCGAATGTGCTCAGTTCCAAGGTCAATCGAATTCCAGCTCGGACGATGGGCTCTTCGACGATCTGCCGTGCCATCTCATGAGTAAGCATGATCGTCTTTTCGAGCGGCGACGCCGAGGTTGCGGATATCGACTGGACCGATTCGATGGACATTCGGTGCTGTTCTGCGATGACAAACTGTGCCAGTTCGTCTTTCGATGCAAAGTGGAAGTACAGAGCACCCTTCGTGGTACCTGCGCCTTCCACGATGTCGCTCATACTTGTGCTGCCGTACCCGGTCTTTTCGAATTGTGCTGCCGCGCCGGAGACGATCTGTTGCCGCGTCAGCTCGGCGCGTGCTTGCTTGACCACGAGAACTCCTCTCTCATTCGAGGGTCCCCCGGCAAACCCTCTTTCGGTTTGCACCCCAATCGGGCTATACCCAAAATGTTCTCAACTCCCCCAACTAACCAGCGCTGAATTGTCAGAAAATATTTCGCAAATACAAAACTCCTGGTGAGGGTTGGATCACAGGTGAGATTCGATTCGTCCGGAGGCACTTTCATCTACTCGTGCACGATCCACCAGTTCACCGACCAACGCAGTCAATTCCATCATCTGATGTGTAATCTCGTCTCGCAGTAGTGCGGTCTCCGCTTCGGACACAGTTCCGGAGGCCGTGTCGATCGACATCAATAGTTCGATATTCGTTCGCAATGCTGTCAGGGGTGCCAGCAAATCCTGTCCGGCATCAGTGATCAATCTACGCTGACGTGCCCGCGATTCCGACAGTGTGCCCAACATTCGGTTGAAACTGACGGTCAGTGAGGCCAACTCGTCGTCGCCAGTAACCGGTATCGGCGTGAGATCGTCCGTGGAGGCAACGCGTTGCGTCGCTGCAGTCAATCGAGCGATCGGACGTAACCCGGTGCGCGCCACTGCATCTCCTGCCGCATACGCTAACGCGATACCCGCCGCGCCGAGCGCAGCCAGCACCACTGCAAGTCGTTTCAATACAGAATTTGTCGGCCCGAGCGACTGCGCGACGATCAATGTCTGACCCGCAACCGACGGAGTTACCAGCACACGATACGAATCCATGGTCGCGATGGCGGACCCGGATGCATTGCGGGCCAGAGACTTGATCGCCTCACCGCTGGTACTGAACGGCGGCAATCCCGGAGTTGCCGTCACCAGCGCCCCATCAGTTGTCACCAATCCGACAGCTTGGATCACCGCAGTATCGGCTCCGGCCGTAAGGCCCAAAACCGGTGTGACACCACCAAAGTTGACGGTATCGGCAATTGCGTCAGCAGTTCGCTCCAACTGCCGGTCGACATTGCCTTGAAGGTAGGCATTGAAGACGATGTATACGGCCGCGGCAGACGCGATCACAGCAATCGCCACCAAACCTGCGGTGAGCACTTTCACTCGGGCGTGGAGAGTGCGGACACGGATAGCCGAACGCTTCCGACGCCCGAGAGCGGGAACGGACACCCTCATAGGCGCCCTCGGCGTGTTGGACCCGTTCCTGACATAGGTCCAGTATGTTCTGCGAACCTTAGACGAACCTGAAACACCGGCACCCGAGCAGTCACCTGCCTGTCGATTCGAGCCAGGAAGCGGCGGCGGCAGGCGAATCGAAACTGTCCACACCATCCGGGACCGGAGGCCGCTCAACGACAACAACTGGCAAACCCAGTTGCCGAGCAGCAACAACCTTGGCATACGTCTGGTCACCACCACTGCTCTTGGTCACTACAACGTCGATGCCGTGCCGGCGCATCAGTTCGAGCTCCGATTCGACGTCGAACGGCCCGCGCGCCAGGATCAGTTCGTGGGGCAACGGCATGGTGCCCGTTGGTGGGTCGATGGACCGCACGAGGAAACTCACGCCGCTGACCTCTGCAAACGCTGACACCCCTTGCCTACCGATGGTCAGGAAAGCGTGGGTACCCAGCGTGGGTACCAACTGCGCGGCATGGCTGAGATCGCGAGCCGGAATCCACCGGTCTTGGGGGTGCTGCGCCCATGACGGCCGCCGGCACAGAGCGAACGGAATCCCGCAGGTACGAGCCGCCCGATGCGCATTTGCCGTGATGCGGGACGCAAAGGGATGTGTAGCGTCGAGCAGCGCACGAATGTCGTTTTCCACTAGCCAATCCGCGAGGCCTTCTGCGCCGCCGAATCCGCCGACGCGAACCTCGCCCTCCGGCCAGCGCGGGTCGCGCACCCGGCCGGCGAGCGACGTGACCACTTCGAGGTCCACTGAATCCGCGAGGCGAGCGGCGATCTCACGCCCCTCTCCGGTTCCTCCGAGCACCAGAACGCGGGTGCGGGCGTTGTGCACGGTCAGTGGGTGATCCGCTCACGTGCGGCCGAGTACAGGTAGCTGTCCGGGAATCCCTCGGCCGTGAGCACACGTCCGACGATGACCACTGCAGTCTTGGTGATACCCGCCTCGTGAACCTGACGCACTATCGAACTCAACGTTCCGCGCACCACGATTTCGTCGGGGCGCGACGCAAACGCCACCACCGCGACCGGGCAGTCGATGCCGTAGTTCTCGGCGAGCTCGTCGGCGATCTGCTCGATGCGGTGCGCTCCGAGATGAATCACCATGGTCGAACCGCTGCGTCCGAGAGACCGGAGATCCTCACCGTCGGGCATCGCTGTCGACAACGTCGACACCCGGGTCAGCACGATGGTCTGCGATACACCCGGAACCGTCAATTCACGGCCCAGCGCAGCTGCTGCCGCGGTGAATGCCGGAACGCCTGGCACCATGTCGTATCGAACTCCGGCAGCGTCCAGGCGTCGCGCCTGTTCGGCGACGGCACTGAAGATCGACGGGTCACCGGAGTGCAGCCGAGCCACGTCGTGTCCCGCGGAATCAGCGGCCACGAGCAGCGCGGTGATCTCGTCGAGGCTCAAGCGAGCGGTATCCACCACCTGCGCACCGGCCGGGCAGTATTCGAGCAGTTCCGCGGGGACGAGGCTGCCCGCGTACAAGCACACCGGACTGGCCGCGATGATGCGCTGAGCGCGCACCGTGATCAAATCGGCGGCACCCGGACCAGCGCCGATGAAATGGATGGTCATTGAGCGTTTTCCTCTGTGTGATTGGCATCTGGACCACCAGATGCCTCTGTTTTTGTGACCGACCACTGCACGACGGGCAGTTGGGGTCGCCACACGTTGAATGTTCCCAAGGGCTCGGCTCGCTGGATCTGCAACCTACGCAGCGTGCCGCCGAAACGGGTGAACCACTCCAGCAACAACGCTTCCGATTCCGCGGTGACAGCGTTGGCTACAAGCCTGCCGCCGACCTCGAGGCGCTCCCAGCAGGCGTCGAGCATTCCCGGTTGCGTCACGCCGCCGCCGATGAAGATGGCATCGGGTGTGCGGGCCGCTTCGGCAAACGATTCCGGGGCGCGCCCGAGGACATCGAGGTTCGGCACACCCAAAGCTCGCGCGTTACCTTCGATTTGAGAAATCCGCGACGCAGCCTGCTCGAATGACGTTGCAGTGCAACGTGGGTGGGTGCGCATCCATTCGATCGCGATAGTGCCCGACCCGCCGCCGACATCCCACAAGTGTTCACCAGGAGCCGGAGCCAGCGCGCAGAGCGTCAGCGCGCGAATCTCCTGCTTCGTCATCTGGCCGTCGCCGCTGTATGCCGCGTCGGGTAATCCGGGAACGCGGGTCAGACGGTGAGGTGCGCCCGACACAACGCATTCCACGGCAACGCATTCCACGGCAAGAACATTCAACGGGTCGACATCTGCGGCGTCGATATCCCACTCGTCAGCCCGGGCAACGGTGCGTGATTCCTGTGCGCCGCCCAATTGCCCTAGGACGGTAATCACCGAACGACCGAAGCCGGCAGTGGTCAGTATCTCGGCCACCTCGCCCGGCGTCGCCCTGCCGTTGCTCAGCACCAACAGGCGAGCGCCGGCGGTGACGGACGGCAAAATGGTGGCGGCGTCGCGGTTGACCAGGCTCACCAACTCCGTATCGGCCGTCGCCCACCCCATGCGTGCACTCGCCAGAGCAATCGACGACGGGTGCGAGATCACCCGAAGGTTGTCAGCACCCAACACACGCACGAGCGTGGCACCGATGCCGTGGAACATCGGATCGCCGCTGGCCAGAACACATACCCGGCGGCCCGACTGGGCGTCGAACAGTCCGGGGAGCGCCGGGAGCATCGGCGTCGGCCAGGCGATCCGGTCGGCCGAAGAGCCTTCTGTTCGCGGGATCAGGTCGAGTTGACGCGAGGAACCCATCAACACCGCAGCGCCCCGCACCACGCGCTGCGCCGATGCCGACAACCCCTCCCAGCCGTCAGCGCCGAGGCCGACGACTACAACGGGTTCGCGGGCGGTCATCGCGGCATCCGCCGCCAGATCGATTGCGGGAGAAGCCGCATCACGAAGAAGAACGGTTGCAGAATTCGCGGAACCCACACCCGTGTTGCGCCGGACTGCAATCCCCGCACAACCGCGTCGGCAACCTGTGACGGTGTGCTCGACATCGGCGCCGGCTTCATGCCCTCGGTCATCGTGCCGATCACAAAACCGGGGCGGACAAGAAGTAGTTGAACTCCACTGCCGTGCAACGCATCTCCGAGACCGCTGGCAAAACCGTCCAGGCCGGCCTTCGCGGAACCGTACACGTAGTTCGCGCGGCGCACCCGCACACCCGCGACGGACGAGAAGACAACGATCTTGCCGCGACCTTGTCGTTTCATCAATTCTGAGAGAAGGGTCAGGATGCTGACCTGAGCGACGTAATCAGTATGAACAATTGCGACGGCATGAGCCGCATCGCTTTCGGCGCGCGCCTGGTCACCGAGGATTCCGAACGCCAGCACCGCGACGTCGATCCGGCCGTGAGCTTCGACGACCTTCGCGAGAAAGTCTGCATGTGTGCCGGTAGCGTCGGCGTCGAATTCGACTGCCGACACGGCCACGGCACCGGCATCCGTCAGCGTCGCTAGTTGTTGTTCGAGGTCGCCGCTGCGGCGCGCCGCCAGCACGATCTTTCGGCCAGGGGCCAACCGGACGGCAATTTCCAGACCGATTTCGCTTCGTCCTCCCAGCAGGAGAACCGTCTCGGTATCTTCAGTGTTCGCACCCGCAGTCACTGCACCAGTGTCCTCGATTACCGTCGTGGCATGACCATCACCCCCTCCGCACCCGCCGCGCTCTCCGACGACGGTCTGGCGTTCGTGCGCGAATACCATCTCGCCACCCTGACAACTCTGCGCCCGAACGGCACACCGCACGTCGTGGCCGTGGGATTCACGTGGGACCAGGAAGCAGGCAAGGCGCGCGTCATTACCAGCGGCGGATCACAGAAAGCCGTCAACGCGGCCCGGGGTGGCTACGCCGCCATCAGTTCGGTCGACGGTGGGCGGTGGCTCACTCTCGAAGGCCCGGCGCGCGTTCTCGACGACGCCGAATCCGTGGCCGACGCCGTTCAGCGCTACGCCGAGCGGTACCGCCAGCCACGGATCAATCCGGCGCGGGTGGTGATCGAGGTCGACGTCACTCGCATCCTCGGATCGGCGGCCTTCAAACTCACCGCCGACGAAGTGACCAGCTAGAGAACCGTCAACCCGTGCGGACGGTTGTTGAACGACTCGCAACCGTCCGCGGTGACAACAACGATGTCCTCGATCCTGGCACCCCAATTGCCCCGGAAGTAGATTCCCGGTTCGATGCTGAAGGCCATCCCCTCGGCAAGTTCGATGCTGTTGCCCGCCACGATGTACGGCTCCTCGTGGACCGACAATCCAATACCGTGGCCCGTGCGGTGAACAAAAACCTCGGCCAACCCCTGTGCGGCCAAGACATCACGGGCAGCGGCATCCACAGATTCCGCGGATACACCGGGACGAACAGAATCCACAGCCGCCTGCTGCGCTGCTTCGAGCACCGCAAACTGGGTAGCAACCTCGAATGACGGCTTCCCCATGCTGTACGTGCGAGTGGAATCGGAGTTGTAACCAGGCTCCACCGGGCCGCCGATGTCGATCACGACAACATCCCCGCTCTCGATCACCCGATCGGACACCTCGTGATGCGGATCGGCGCCGTGCGGACCCGACCCCACGATGACAAATGCTGCCTCGGTGTGACCTTCCTCGAGAATCGCTGCTGAAATCGCTTCACCGACTTCGGCTTCCGTCCGCCCTACAACGAGGAACTCCGCCATCCGCGCATGCACCCGGTCGATAGCCTGCCCGGCGCGGCGGAGCGCATCGACCTCCGCGGCGTCCTTGACCATGCGTAGCTCGCGCAGCACTCCGGTCGCCAGAATCGGCAACGAACCAACAGCGTCAGCCAACGGAATCAAGTGCAGCGCCGGCATCGCATCCGTGACCGCGACCTTTGCTCCGGCCGGCAGTTGCCCGGCGACGATGGCATAGGGATCAACACCGTCGACCCAGTCCAGCACGTCGATACCGAGATCCCCGACGGCGGATTCCTTCAGCGACGCCAGTTCCAGCCGAGGAAGCACGACTGACGCCGTGGCTCCGTCAGCAGCAATCACCAGGGCCGTCAACCGTTCGAAGGAATCAGCACGAGAGCCTGTCAGATAGCGCAAATCCGGCCCCGGAGTGACCACCAAACCGTCCAGACCGGCGCCGCGGGCCAACTCCGCGGCGCGGGCAATACGGGATCCGTAGACGGCTGAGGAGAAACGCGAACCAGATTCGGCGGGAGAGGTCATGGCTTCCAGATTAGTGCCGACTGGCAGGATGGGAACCATGAGTGGGCCTTTGCTTCTCCTTGACGGTGCCAGCCTGTGGTTTCGTGCGTTCCACGCACTGCCCGAATCCTTTGTCGACGACGACGGCAGACCCGTCAACGCAGTCCGCGGATTCACCGACATGGTCGCGTCCCTGATCACCAAGCACCAACCGAGTCGCCTCGCTGTCTGCCTGGATCTGGATTGGCGACCGCAGTTCCGCGTCGACGCCATCGCCACCTACAAAGCCCACCGCGTTGCCGAGGGATCCGACGGCTCGTCCGAGGAAGTGCCGGACACCCTCACCCCACAGGTTGACATGATCATGGATGTTCTTGCGGCAGCAGGAATCGCCACCGCGGGCGCGGCCGGTCTCGAAGCCGACGACGTCCTGGGCACGCTGGCCGCCACCGAACGCGACGACCTCACCGTCGTCGTCAGCGGCGATCGCGACCTGCTGCAGGTTGTCACCGATGACTACGTTCCCGTTCGCGTCCTGTACGTCGGCCGCGGTTTAGCCAAAGCCGAACTGTTCGGGCCTGCCGAGGTAGCCGAGAAGTACGGGGTGCCCGCAGACCGCGCCGGCGACGCCTATGCGGAACTGGCTGCGCTGCGCGGAGATTCGTCCGACGGGCTACCCGGCATCAAAGGCGTCGGCGAGAAAACCGCGTCGACGCTCATGCTTCGCTACGGATCTCTCGCCGGAATCCGCACGGCTGCAGACGATCCCGAATCCGATATGGCCAAAGGCTTGCGAGCGAAACTGACCTCCCCCGAAGCGAAGGCTTACCTCGACGCCGCATTACCTGTTGTGCGTGTCGTACGTGACGCGGATGTGCAGTTCTCGAAGTCCGACGTTCTTCCCGACGCGCCGATCGATCAAGCCCGCTTCGACGAACTGGCTACCACTCTGAGAATCGAACGGTCAGCGGGCCGGCTTGCCGCGGCGCTGAAAGCTGCGGCAAGCCGACCGGCTGATATCTGACGACTCAGCTGGGGCGCGAAACTTCGTAGGTTCCGGTGTCGTCGACAAACGTCAGCGTCACCGACTTCTTCTCACCCGAGACGGAGAGAGTGCACGTGAACTTTGCACCGGACTTGATTTCCTGACCTGACGGGCAGGACACGTCGCTGACGTTCTTGGCGCCGTACGACTCGGTGACGATCTTCTCGACGCCCTTTGCTGCAGCATTTGCGTCCAGTGTGTCCTTCGACGTGAAGACGACAAGGCCGATGACCACCGCTGCCAGAACGACCAGTACACCGATCGCACCGAAGATCAGCGGCTTCTTGGACTTTGCGCCCTGCGGCGGTCCCTGATTCCACTGAACCGGCGCGCCGGGCTGGACACCGGGCTGCGCGCCCCACGCTTGCTGCGGCTGCTGGGCCGTCGGCTGACCCCAGGCCTGGGTCTGGTCGCCGCCGGGCTGCTGACCCCAAGGCTGCTGACCTGGCTGCGATTGGCCCGGCTGGCCAGGCTGCTGAGGCTGACCCCAAGGCTGCTGACCGTAACCTGGCTGCCCCTGGGGCTGACCAGGCTGGCCGTAGCCGGGTTGCCCGTACGCGGGCTGCCCCTGCGGCTGACCGGGGTAACCCGGCTGGCCGTACCCAGGCTGACCCTGTGGCTGACCGTAGCCCGGCTGGCCCTGGGGTTGCCCCGGCTGCCCGTAGCCGGGCTGCCCCCACGGCTGCTGCGGTGGTTGATCACCCTGGCCCCACTGCCCATTCGGATCATTCGGTCCGTAAGGCCCGCTCATCTTCGCCTCCACTCGAAATACCAGTCTTCAGTTACCGCATGCACACGCAACTCCTGGAAATCCAACCACACAGTCCGCGCTCAAGCTGCGTCGAGAGCAACCACTCCGCGGCGAATCGCCCCCACGGCCTTCGCGGCGACCTTCGCGACGTCGGGATCCGTTGCCGTCAGCCGCACCTGATCAAGAAGATCGATCACCTGTCGGCACCAGCGGACAAAATCGCCCGCCGACAACGCGCGCCCCTGCACACCGGCCGCCAGCAACGCCTCGACCAGCGAATTGTCGCTGGCCCAGTGATAGACCGCTGTGACAAAACCCAGATCGGGCTCACGCGTCGGCGGCAGTTTGTGGCGAATTTCGTCCGCCCGCAGTTCACTCCACAGCCGTTGGGTGTCCGTGAGCGCATGACGGATAGCCTGCGTCGGCACTCGGCTCGTCGTGTCGCCGTCTCTCCGGGATTCGTACACGACTGAGGAGACGACTGCCGCAAGCTCTGGCGGTGTCAGCCCCTGCCACGCCCCAGTACGGAGGCACTCGGCCACCAGCAAGTCGCTCTCGCTGTAGATCCGGCTCAGACGTTGTCCGGCTTCGGTCACCTTGGGCACCGATTCGGCGCTCATGTATCCGCGTTCCTCGAGCAACGACACGATGCGGTCGAACGTGCGCGCCAAGGAGTTGGTGGTCGCTGCCGCTTTCTGCCGCAGAGCCTGTGTTTCCCGGGCCAGCCGGTTGTACTTCTCCCCGATGCGACCGAGATGGTCACGATCCGGCCAACTGTGGCACGGGTGCGCCCGAATCGCGCGACGCAACGCCGCCACTTCGGCATCCTCGGACGCGCCGCCCTTGTGCCGCTTCCGTCGCCGCGGCGCGGTGAATCCGGTGCTACGCAACGCCGACGCGAGGTCGCGCCGCGATCGTCCGGTGTGGTGATCGACGAACTTCGGCAACCGCATCACACCGAGCGTCTCGGCAGCTTCGGGGAAATCCGCGGCAGACAGCTTTCCGGCCCACTGGTCTTCTGCGAGAACCAACGGCCGCGGATCCTTCGGATCATTGTCCGGCACAAGCACAACCGCGGTACCCGAATGACGACCGATCGGAATCGCGATGACGTCACCACGGCGCAGCGTCCGCAGCGACGCAACGGCCTGATCGCGACGATCCTCACGACCCTCGCGTTCGAGCTTTCGTTCCCGATCACTCAATCGATCGCGCAGCGACGCGTACTCGTAGTACTCGCCATCTGGTCCACCGAGCTTGTCCTGCAACGCTTTCAGTGCGGTCTCGTTGCGTTCGATGCTCCGCACCACACCCACTACGGAGCGGTCCGCCTGGAATTGGGCGAACGAACGCTCGAGCAGCGTGCGGGACTCCTCGACGCCCATGCGATCCACCAGATTGATCGACATGTTGTACGACGGCCGAAAAGAGCTGCGCAGCGGGAACGTTCGGGTGGATGCCAAACCGGCGACATCGGTCGGTTCGATGCCTGGCTGCCACAGAACGACGGCATGCCCCTCGATGTCGATGCCGCGTCGGCCTGCTCTGCCGGTGAGCTGCGTGTACTCGCCTGGAGTCAGTTCGGCGTGGGATTCACCGTTGTACTTGACCAGACGTTCGAGAACCACCGTACGAGCCGGCATGTTGATGCCGAGCGCCAAAGTTTCGGTGGCGAAGACCGCGCGGACAAGCCCCTTGACGAACAGCTCTTCGACCGTCTGCCGGAAAGCGGGCAGCATCCCGGCGTGATGGGCTGCCAAACCGCGCTGCAACGCTTTGCGCCACTCCCAGTAACCCAGCACCTCCAAGTCTTCCTTGGGGAGGCCTCCGATGTGCTTGTCGATGATCGTGTCGATCTCTCGCACCTGTTCGGGAGTCGTCAGATCCAGGCGAGAGCGCACGCACTGCGTCAGCGCAGCATCGCACCCGGCGCGCGAGAAAATGAAGGTGATCGCCGGCAGCAACCCTTCCTTGTCGAGTTGTGCGATCACATCCGGCCTGGGAAGTGGCCGGAAATCGTTGGTGCTCTGATAGCGACTACGGCCGCGGCCACGCGGCTGCCAGCTCTCCACCCGGTCCAAGGCCTGACGTTGTTTGACGTGGCGAACCAGATCCTGGTTGACGACAAACTTCGCCGGCCCGGCCGACGGATTGCTGCGGCTGTCGAAAAGATCGAAGATCCGACGCCCCACCATGATGTGCTGCCACAACGGAATCGGCCGGGTCTCGTCGACTACAACGGTGGTATCACCGCGGACAGTCTCCATCCACGCGCCGAATTCCTCGGCGTTACTGACGGTGGCGGACAAACTGACCAACCGCACGTCTTCGGACAGATGCAGGATCACTTCTTCCCACACGGCGCCGCGGAACCGGTCGGCCAGGTAGTGAACCTCGTCCATGACGACGTGCGAGAGACCGCGCAAAGCCTCCGAATTGGCGTACAACATGTTGCGCAGCACTTCGGTGGTCATGACAACAACGGGAGCGTCGGAGTTGATGCTGGTGTCTCCGGTGAGCAAACCGACTTCACCCGGCCCGTACCGCTCGCTCAGCTCGGCGTACTTCTGGTTGCTCAGCGCTTTGATGGGCGTCGTGTAGAAGCACTTCCGCCCGGCCGCCAGTGCCAGGTGGACGGCAAATTCGCCGACCACTGTCTTTCCGGCGCCCGTCGGCGCGCACACCAGCACACCGTGACCATCCTCGAGGGCGCGGCAGGCGTTTATCTGGAACGGATCGAGGTCGAACTTCAGCCCCGAAACGAATTTGGTGAGCTCAACATCAGAACTCGACTCACTGTTACTCATAACCACCTCGTCAGCGTGTCACACGCCGGCGACACGACAGTCTCGGCATCGCGGAGACAAGCCTCACAGAGTGCGCGGACATGCTCACAGAGTGTCGGTGAAGTCCTGTCCCGACGTGTTGTCGCCGGTACCGGATTCCGGCGCAGCAGATGCCTTCGCCTTCGCCTTGGACTTCCGGCCGAACATTCCACGTGACTCGGCCTTCGGCTGTTCGGGGTTGTCCAGAGCTTCGTTCAGATCAGTGGGTGCCGAGATCGACGACGCTTCCTCGTCCGACAGTGCTCCCCAGTCTTCGCCGGCCTTCCTGGCCTTGCGCTTGTCGTTGAGTCTCGCGATCTGCACGGCAAACTCGAACAGCAAGGTAAGCGAGAGCGCGAGCGCGAGCATCGAGAAAGGGTCAGAACCCGGAGTTGCGATGGCTGCGAAGACGAACAGCCCGAAGATCAAACCGCGACGCCACGCCTTGAGGCGCTCGTACGTCAGGATTCCCGCAAAGTTCAGGACGACAACCAGCAGCGGAATCTCGAAACTGACACCGAAAATCAGCAACAGATTGATGATGAATCCGAAGTACTCGGAACCACTCAGTGCGGTGATCTGAACGTTGTCGCCGATGGTCAGAAGGAAGTGCAATGCCTTCGACACGACCATGTAGGCAAGCACGGCACCGAGGATGAAGAGCCCGGCGCCGGCAGTGACAAACGCCACCGCGTAGCGGCGTTCCTTCGAGTACAGGCCCGGAGTGATGAAGGCCCACAACTGGTAGAGCCAGATGGGGCTGGCGAGCACGATTCCGGCCGTCAGTGCCACCTTGAATCGCAGCATGAATTGCTCGAATGGACCGGTCGCCAGCAAACGGCACGCATCATCGGCACTGAGATTGGCGCGACTTTCGGCCGGAAGTTCACAGTAGGGACCGGTAAGCACGCTGCCGAGGCTTTCGACTCCGAGAATCGAATGCGAGTACCAGAAGAATCCGAATGTAGTGGTGATGATGACACCGAGAAACGCGAACAGCAGTCGGGTTCGTAATTCGTACAGGTGGTCGATCAACGACATGGTGCCGTCGGGGTTGACCTTCCGCTGGCGGTTACGCGGGTCTAACGGAATTCGCACTGGTACATCCTGCTCTAGGCAAACTGGTTTTGGTCAGCACACAACCGGGGTGAACACAGATTCTCACCCCGGTTGGACAGCGGCACGTAGCTAGAGCGGCTTCACTTCGGTCGGCTGCGCAACCGGTGCAGCAGCGCCGGTAGCGGTCACCTGTGCGGCCGGCAGCTGAACCGGAGCCTGAGCGACGACGGGCGCAGCGGGAGCTGCGTCGTCATTCTGCATTTCCTTGACTTCACTCTTGAAGATGCGCAGTGAACGGCCGAGTCCTCGAGCTGCGTCGGGAAGTTTCTTCGACCCGAACAGAATGACAACGACAACAGCAACAATCAGCCAATGCATCGGCTGCATTGCACCCATAATGACCTCCCATGATCAGATTCCTCGATGCTACCGGACACAACCGGCGTTAGGAGGCTTCCAAGTCCTTACTTCAGCTACCGTTTACCTGTTTGTTTCATGCACGGTTGCTGTGAAGCCCACTCACGATCCGATCGTGTCGTACGCATCCAACGCCGTTACCGCCCGATTGTGCACTTCGGCAACCAGTTCCGGCGGTCCGAGTACCCGAACGCCCTCACCGAACCCCAGAACCAACCGAGCCATCCACTCGAGTGTGCCGAAACTCATTGTTGCCTCGACGGAACCGTCATCGTTCACCTTCTGGACGTCCATCGGGTAGTAATCGAGCATCCAGACACAGTTCTGAGCAACGAACAACCGTGCTTCCGGCAGAGATCCGTCGCCGCTGAACAGCTCGAGACTGGAATCCTCGTCGAGCGCATGCGGCGGCGGATTGGAAGGCTCGTCGAGTTCGATTGCCGCATCGATCCGATCGAATCGGAACAACCGCACACCCTCGGCCTGTCGGCACCAACCCTGGAGGTAGCTGAAATTGTCGACCAACACGATCCGCACGGGATCCACCACCCGCTCGGACACCG
The DNA here is from genome assembly GCF_042790355.1 of Rhodococcus sp. NPDC056743. NCBI lineage: Bacteria > Bacillati > Actinomycetota > Actinomycetes > Mycobacteriales > Nocardiaceae > Rhodococcus > Rhodococcus sp. NPDC056743. Next base: position 468,775 of record NZ_JBHTZI010000003.1, read on the forward strand.
CGTCCCGCGAAGCCGAATAGTAGGTCAGCTTCAGGGCGCGCCGATTCGCGAGCGCCGCCCGGACTGTCGCCGTCACCGGGTCTTCGGCGACGTCGACTTCCGGTTCGGCCTCCTGTCCGTTACCCGTTGCCCGCGCCGCTGCAGAGCCTGCCGCCGCTTCGATCTTGGCGATAGCGCGTTGCGCCGCGGACGGATCGACCATGCCCGGCATCTCCACCAGCGAGCGCAACGCAATGAGCAATGCGGTCGCTTCCGTCGATGTCAGCCGAAGGGGCCGATCGATACCGGCCGAGAACGTGACGTCGATGCTCTCTTCGGAAAACGACAGGTCGATCAGATCACCCGGCCCGTAACCGGGCAGTCCACATACCCACAACTGATTGAGGTCGTTCATCAACTGCGTAGTGCTGACACCGAGTTCGGCGGCGGCCTCGGCAGCGCTCATCCCAGGATTGGCGATGAAGAACGGAACAAGATTCAGCAACCGAGCAAGCCGCGACGACAGACGATTGTTCATCAGTGAGATTCCTTCTGCTCGGCAATGTCCGAGCGCGCCGCGGCACCCTGCAGTTTTGTGATCACGTCAGCCCGGAGATCCGGAGGATCGAGCACCAACGCGTCCGCTCCGTGTCCGGCTATCAACCTGGCAGTCCATTCCCACGAACGAACGGGGATCGACAAGACACTTCCCTCACGTTCGGTCAGCGTCCGCTCCGTCATCGACGACGCCAACCTGCGCAACTCGTGTGCGCGGTTCGCCGCCACCCAGACGGTTGCAGTGCCGGTGACGACGCCGGATCCGGTTACTCGGTCCACAACTTCGCGAAGATCGAGACCTTCTGGTTTATGTACCGCGCCGGCGGGGCCGAATTCGCGAACATCGTCACCGATGCGGGACAGGCGGAACGTCCGGACCGCGTCCCGATCGACATCGTGACCGACGAGGTACCACTTGCCGTTGTGCGTGACGACGCCCCACGGCTCCACTGTCCGCTCGATGAACGGTTCGTTGAGTGCGCCTCGGTGCTGAAAATGCACAGCCCGGCCAGCGTCGACCGCCGCGAGCAGTTTCCCGAGTGCCGGTTCGGAGCCGCGTGAGCGAGCCGGAATCGCGGTGATCGGCGCGGCAGTCACATCGGCATCGACCTGCACCCCAGCAGCACGCAATTTGAGCAACGCGCTCTGCGCGGCAGAAATCAGCTCCGGCGATTCCCACAATTGCACGGCGACGGCAACAGCCGCCGACTCTTCACTGGTCAGATCAACGTCGGGCAGCTCATAGGCGTTCCGGTTGATCCGATAACCCTCAACCGTCGAGAACCGCCCCGCCGGTCCTGTCTCCAACGGAACTCCGAGGTCACGAAGCTCGTTCTTGTCCCGTTCGAACATCCGGGAGAACGCCTCGTAGTTGGCGGAATCGCTGTAACCGGCTACTGAATCACGGATTTTCTCCGCAGTGAGGAACTGCCTGGTGGACAGCAAAGCAATCACCAAGTTCATCAACCGCTCGATTTTCGATGTCGCCACGCCGAAATCCTAGTGGCTCTGCGGTAGCCGACACGTCAGCGCGCTACATCGACGCGATAAGTCGCTCAACTCTCTCGTCGACCGAACGGAACGGGTCCTTGCACAGGACCGTTCGTTGAGCTTGATCGTTGAGCTTGAGATGCACCCAGTCGACGGTGAAGTCACGCCCCGCGGCCTGCGCTGCAGTGATGAAATCGCCGCGCAGTTTCGCGCGTGTCGTCTGCGGTGGGTTGTCGACGGCGTCATCGATAGTTTCGTCCTCCGTGACGCGCTTGACCAAGCCCTTACGCTGCAACACGTCGAATACGCCACGCCCGCGCTTGATGTCGTGATAGGCAAGATCGAGTTGCGCGATCTTCGGGTCCGACAGATCAAATCCGTGACGATCTTGATAGCGCTGGAACAACTTACGCTTGATCACCCAGTCGATTTCCGTGTCGACCTTCGCGAAATCCTGGGCTTCGACGGCGTCGAGCATGCGACCCCACAAATCCACCACTTGCTCGACCTGCGGATCCGGTTCCCGATTGCGCAGGTGCTCCACGGCCTTGGAGTGGTATTCACGCTGAATGTCGAGTGCGCTGGCCTGACGTCCGCCCGCCAATCGGACGGGCCGCTTTCCGGTGACGTCATGGCTGACTTCGCGGATGGCACGAATCGGATTATCGAGCGCGAAGTCGCGGAACGAGACGCCCGCCTCGATCATCTCGAGCACCAGAGCGGCGGAGCCGACCTTCAACATCGTGCTTGTCTCGGCCATATTGGAATCGCCGACGATGACGTGCAGTCGACGGTACTTCTCGGCATCGGCATGAGGTTCGTCGCGAGTGTTGATGATCGGACGCGACCGCGTGGTGGCCGACGAGACGCCCTCCCAGATGTGCTCAGCACGCTGGGAAAGGCAGAACGTGGCGGCCTTCGGAGTCTGCAGAACCTTCCCGGCACCGCAGATCAACTGCCGCGTCACCAGGAACGGCAACAGCACGTCGGAAATGCGGGAGAACTCGCCGGCACGCGCAACCAGGAAATTCTCGTGGCAACCGTACGAGTTTCCAGCCGAGTCGGTGTTGTTCTTGAAGAGGTAGATGTCGCCACCGATTCCCTCTTCGGCCAATCGTTCTTCCGCGTCGATGAGCAATTCCTCGAGTACTCGCTCGCCGGCTCGGTCATGGTTGACCAGTTGAATGAGGCTGTCGCATTCGGCAGTTGCGTACTCCGGATGAGAACCCACATCCAGGTACAGGCGCGCTCCGTTACGAAGAAAGACGTTGGAACTGCGACCCCATGACACGACACGACGGAAGAGGTAACGAGCAACCTCGTCGGGGCTCAGTCGCCTGTGCCCGTGAAAGGTGCAGGTAACGCCGAATTCCGTCTCGATTCCCATGATTCGTCTCTGCACACTTCGACAGTACAACCAGAATGCCCGCTTCACCCGTGTAGCCGAAGTGCTGTGTCATCACGACTCGACAACATCCCTTTTCGGCTATGTGTCGTTTCGGCATAGTCTGGCGGGGTGAGCTACCTCCGTCGAAAACTTGTCCGTACCGATGTCAAATGGATGGAAAGCACTGGCGCACTGAAGCCTTCCACGCTCGATTCAGTGATGCGGCGCCTCTCGCGGGCAGCTGACCACGGGGTCTTGTGGATGGTCATCGCCGGTGTCCTCGCCTTGATCGGGGGGAAACCGCGTCGCGCGGCGGCCCGCGGGATGCTCGCGTTGGCCGGATCGAGTGCGTTGGCCAACGGCGTGTTGAAACCACTGTTTCCCCGTCGACGCCCGCCCGTGCGCGCGTGGCTCAACCCCAAACGCGGAGTCGAGTTCCCCACGTCCTCGTCGTTCCCCTCCGGTCACAGCGCCTCCGCAGCTGCATTCACCACTGCGGTGGCCATGGAATCTCCGGCAACCGGCGCAGCACTCGCTCCGCTGGCAGCGGCCGTCGCCTATTCACGCGTACACAACGGAGTGCACTGGCCCTCTGACGTATTTGCTGGAATAGCCGTCGGAGGTGCTGTAGCGGCGGGCACCCGCAAGTGGTGGGCAGTACGTGACGAGGAACCCGCCGATCTTGGCCCCGAGTGCATAGTGCCTGCCCTGCCGGGCGGCGACGGTCTGGTTGTCTTCACCAACCCTGGGTCCGGCAGTGAGGACGATGGAATTGTGGATGCGATCCGCAGATCCCTACCGGCTGCGGTCATCGTCGAATTCGATCCGGACATTGATTTCGACAAGCAGATCGAAGCAAAGATTGGTGAGTCGAAACCACGAGCGGTGGGCGTATGCGGCGGCGACGGTACCGTCGTCACCGTCGCGGACGCGGCAACACGACACGACCTTCCCCTTGCAGTGTTCCCCGGTGGAACCCTCAATCACTTTGCCCGCGACGTCGGTGTCGCGGACGTCGAGGAAACGGTGACGGCAGTCGAGTCCGGACAGGCAGCGTTTGTCGATCATGCCGTGGTGACAACCGATAGCGGAGTTACCGCTCGGTTTCTCAACACGGCCAGTCTGGGCGGCTATCCGGATGCAGTGCGGCTACGCGAAAAGTGGGAGCCGCGATTCGGCAAGTGGCCGGCCGCCGGCGCGGCGATGATCCGTGTCCTTGCCGCCGCGGAACCGATGCGAGTCACCATCGATGGAACCGAAAACAACATCTGGATGCTCTTCGTCGGGAACGGGCGCTACTCCCCCGGCGATCAGGTACCGATGTCGCGGCCCGAACTCAACCGCGGACTTCTCGACGTCCGGTATCTGCGAGCAGACCGGAAATTCTCTCGCATCCGGCTCCTATTTGCCGCTGCGACAGGAACATTGGGCAGCTCACCGGTATATGTGCGGGAACTTGTCCCGGCACTGACCGTTCAGGTGAACGAAGAGTCCGTCGCGATTGCCACCGACGGAGAAGTCGTAGCCGACGCGCGCCGGTTCGATTTCGAAACCGAACCGGCCGCGGTTGCCGTCTACCGAATTACGAAAAACTGACAAAAAGCTGCTGCTACTGGGATGCGTCGCCGTTTGCCGGCGGCGCATCCTCGGGCTTGTCAGCCTTGCCCTGTGGCTCTACCGCCGGTGGCAGCATGGCTTCGAGGGCTGTGCCCGAGATCCGCTTGAACGCACGACGCGGACGGTTGTTGTCGAGAACTGCAACTTCGAGTGCCTCGACGGTGAGTACCCGAGGCTCGGCCTCAGTGGTCCCGGCAGGTGCCGGTCCACCCTTCTGCAGCGCGCCGACCGCGATTCGTACAGCGGACTCCAAATCGAGATCACGCTGATACGACTCGCGCATAGCGGTCACGATGGGCTCGGTGGTGCCGCCCATGACCACAAACTCCTGCTCGTCGGCAATCGAACCGTCGTACGTAATCCGATATAGCTGAGCCGGCGTACTGCTACCGAACCGACCGATTTCCGCGACACAGATCTCGACCTCGTACGGTTTGGGTTGCTCGGTGAAAATTGTGCCCAAAGTCTGGGCGTACGCATTGGCGAGCGAACGACCGGTGACGTCACGACGGTCGTACGAGTACCCACGCATGTCCGCATGGACAATGCCCGCACGACGCAGATTCTCGAATTCGTTGTACTTGCCGACGGCCGCGAAACCGAGACGGTCGTACAACTCGCTGACCTTGTGCAAAGCCGTCGACGGATTCTCCGCGACGAACAGAACACCGTCGCGATACGTCAGTACGACGACGCTTCGTCCCCGGGCAATTCCTTTGCGCGCCAATTCCGAACGATCGCGCATGATCTGTTCGGCTGATGCGTAATACGGCATCGTCATAGCGCAGAACCCCCTTCCGGATTACCGAGCGCCGTACGCGCCGCAACTATCTCCCTGGCGATCTCGGCTGCCCGCTCCGTGGACAGTTCCACGGCTCCTGCCGCGGTGATCGTGACTGCGGTCGGATAGATGCCCCGAGTGATGTCCGGCCCACCCGTCGCGGAATCGTCGTCGGCGGCGTCGTACAGAGCCTCTACTGCCAACCGCAATGCAGTGGCCTCGTCGATGCCCGGTGAATACAACTTCTTGAGCGCCGACTTCGCGAACAGCGAACCCGACCCGACAGCGTGGTAGCCGGCGCGCTCCTCGTACCGCCCACCGACGACGTCGTAGGACACGATCCGGCCTGCCGTCGTCGGGTCTGCCGCGTCGACGTCGTAACCGACCAAGAGCGGAACCACGGCGAGTCCCTGCATTGCAGCACCGAGATTGCCACGCACCATCGACGACAGGCGATTTGCCTTGCCGTCGAACGTCAGCGACACGCCTTCGATCTTCTCGTAATGCTCGAGTTCGACCGCGAACAGTCGCACCAGTTCGATCGCGATGCCGGCCGTTCCGGCAATACCCGCAGCCGAGTAGTCATCTGTGACGTACACCTTCTGCACGTCGCGGCTGGCGATGAGATTGCCCATGGTCGCCCGGCGATCCCCGGCAAGCAATACGCCACCGGCGTAACTGATCGCGACGATAGTGGTCCCGTGCGGAGCAACATCACCCCCGCCCATGGTTACACCTCCCGTGTCGGCGAATCGGTTCTGCGGAAGATGCTCCGGTGCATGCACTCGAAGATATTCCGAGAATGACGACAGATTGGAGCCGAAGCTCAACCGTGTGTCCCCGTCGGTTATCCGGGGCGCGCGATCCACCGTCACTGGCCGCCCTTCTGCACGTATGCGCGGACGAAGTCCTCGGCGTTCTCTTCCAGCACGTCGTCAATTTCGTCTAGTAGGTCGTCGGTTTCCGCAGCGAGCTTCTCGCGACGTTCCTGGCCGGCACTACCGTCGCCGCCAGTGGTGTCGTCGTCTTCGCCGCCACCGGCACGCTGCGTCTGTTCTTGAGCCATCGCCGTCGACCTCCTTGTGTGAAGGGAGCTCTCACGAGCATCCTGTTCTGCCCAGCAGTCTCGGTTACTGATCCGCTCGGACCTTTACCCTACCGAGCGAGACCGTCACGCGCCGGAAGACTCGGCGGCGATTAGGCACCGAAATCAATGTGTGAGCTGATCTACCAACTCCGCAGCGCTGTCCACCGAGTCGAGCAGAGCGCCCACATGAGCCTTACTGCCGCGCAGCGGTTCCAGAGTCGGTATCCGGATCAACGATTCACCACCGAGATCGAAGATCACCGAGTCCCAGCTGGCAGCGGCGATATCGCCACCGAATCGGCGTAGGCATTCACCACGGAAATACGCGCGCGTGTCGGTCGGCGGATTGGACACCGCGTCGAGCACCTGCTGCTCGGTGACCAGTCGTTCCATCGATCCGCGGGCAACCAACCGGTTGTACAGACCCTTGTCCAAACGAACGTCGGAATACTGCAGATCCACCAAATGCAGACGCGGGGCAGACCACGCAAGACCTTCACGGTTGCGGAAACCTTCGAGCAGGCGCAGCTTTGCCGGCCAGTCGAGGATATGTGCACAGTCCATCGGATCGCGTTCGAGAAGATCGAGAACCATGGCCCACTTGGACACGATGTCGTCGGCACGCGGATCCCGATCGGTTTCCCGGTCGAGGAACTTCGCGACACGCTCGAGGTAAATACGTTGCAGCGCAAGCCCGGTCAATTCGCGACCGTTGGACAGTGCGACGGTGTTGCGCAGGGTCGGATCGTGGCTGATGTGGTGAACCGCTGTGACGGGGCGAGCCAACTGCAGATCCGTCAGGTCGACGCCCGCTTCGATCAGATCGAGAACGAGCGCCGTGGTCCCCACCTTGAGGTACGTAGACATCTCGGCAAGGTTCGCGTCACCGATGATGACGTGCAGGCGGCGGTACTTGTCGGCGTCGGCGTGCGGTTCGTCGCGGGTGTTGATGATTCCGCGTTTGAGAGTCGTCTCGAGACCGACCTCGACCTCGATGTAATCGGCTCGCTGCGACAGCTGGAAACCGGCTTCGTCCCCGGACTGGCCGATGCCGACGCGGCCGGAACCGCAAATGACCTGGCGCGATGCAAAGAAGGGCGTCAAGCCCGCAACGATGTCCGTGAACGGGGTTGCACGGGAGCACAGGTAATTCTCGTGAGTGCCGTAGGACGCGCCCTTGCCGTCGACGTTGTTCTTGTACAGCTGCAGGCGCGGCGCGCCGGGAACACTCGAGGCATGGCGAGCGGCTGCTTCCATGACCCGTTCGCCGGCCTTGTCCCAGATCACGGCATCGAGCGGATCGGCTACTTCAGGTGCCGAATACTCGGGATGCGCGTGATCGACGTACAAACGGGCGCCATTGGTGAGAATCATGTTTGCCGCGCCGATCTCGTCGGCGTCGATCACCGGAGCCGGCCCGCTCAGGCGGCCGAGGTCGAAACCTCGCGCATCACGGAGGGGCGATTCCACCTCATAGTCCCAGCGTGTGCGCCTTGCCCGGGGCACACCCGCAGCGGCGGCGTACGCCAGCACCGCCTGGGTGGATGTGAGTATCGGATTTGCCGAAGGCTCACTGGGTGAAGATATTCCGTACTCGACCTCGACACCGATAATCCGCTGCATAGGTTCGAGACTATGCGATCGAGCGTCGACACTTGCAGTGGTGGCACAGTAGGAGGAATGCAGCATCCACCTGACACCGACACAAAAAGATCAGATGAGGTTGTTGCCGTATACGACCAGTTCGGTAATCCGATCGGCCAGGCGCCTCGTAGCCTCGTCTATCGGGACGGTCTCTGGCACGCCAGTTCAGGAGTTCTCGTGCGCTCCACGGACGGGCAGCGCGTCTATGTTCATCGCCGAACTACGAGCAAAGCTGTCTTCGGTGGCCATCACGATTGCATCGCCGGTGGTGTCGTCGACCCCGGTGAGTCGCCCCTCGACACGGCAATTCGTGAAGTCGGTGAAGAACTCGGAATCTTCGGTACCGAGGATGCTCCGTTAGTGCTGACGGAAATCGCCAGAACCTCGTGGGACGGAGAATGGGGCGGACACGCGTTGCGATGCCACTTGTTTGCCTTCGAACTCCGTTACGACGGTCCCGTCATGCATCAGCCGAGCGAGATCTCCGACGGATGGTGGTGGACCCAGGCTGAGCTGGACGCGCACCTGTTGGACCCCACGTGGCCGTTCGTCCCTGATACCCGAGTGTTGCTGGCCGACTATCGATGGAGCCAACTCAGCGGCGAATGATCGGGATCAGTTTCTGGCCTCTCAGTACCGTGGACAACCTCACGAAATACCTTGTCGCCGTTGATGACGGTGAGGCACTCGTCCACGCGGTGCAGACCTCGGCGTGCTCGTCGACGGCCAGTTCGAGGCTCAATAACATTCCCGCTCGCGCTATATGGTCTTGTGCGACGACGATTGCCAGGCTCCGCTGAATGCTCACAACCTGGCGCACAGCGGGTTCGTCCGTGGCGGTCACCGGCCGAGCGTGTCGGTCAGGACGGTGCTCCACGATTGTACGAGGTACTGCGCCAGAGCCTTTTTGGACGGAAAATGGTGACACAGGGCGCCCTTCGAGTTACCGGTTCCGGCGCGGATCTCATTGATGCCTGCGGCGGCGTACGCGAAAATGTCAGTCGCAGGAAGAAATCGCACCTACACCCCGCTCCGCGGTTCTGACACAATGGTTATCGTGGCCTACCTGGTCAAACCTGGACATCGCGCGCCGCCGGTGAGTTCACCCGTGCCGGTTGACACTGCGCTTCCCCGGGTGTGCGTCATCGGTGCCGGATCATCGGGTATTGCCGCCGCCAAAGCGTTGTATACCGCAGGCATTCCGTTCGATTGCTTCGAAAAAGGCAAGATGATCGGCGGCAACTGGGTCTACGACAACCCCAACGGCCAGTCCGCCTGCTATGAAACGTTGGAAATCAACACCTCCTGTCCACGCATGGCGTACTCCGATTTCGCGATGCCACCCGACTACCCGCCGTACGCGCGGCACGATCAGGTCCGCGCCTACTTCGAGTCTTACGTCGACCATTTCGGGTTCCGCCACACCATCACCTTCGACACCACCGTCGAGAACGTCCGACGCGAGCAGGCCGGCACCTGGTCGGTGCGCACCAACGGTCCCACCGGTGAACACACGAAAACCTACGACGCCGTCCTGGTTGCCAACGGGCACCACTGGGACGCGCGCTGGCCAGAACCCACCTATCCCGGCACCTTCAGTGGAACGCAGATCCATGCTCACGACTACCGCAATGTGGACCAGCTCGCCGACCGCGACGTGGTCGTCGTCGGTATGGGAAACTCGGCACTCGACATCGCCGTCGAAGCATCGAAAGTTGCTCGCAGCACCACTTTGTCCGTGCGGCGCAGCCAGTGGGTACTGCGCAAGATGCTCTTCGGCAGGGCCGCCGACCAGGTCGCACTGCCAGGATGGATGCCATGGTGGGTTACCGGAGCCAGATTGCGGCTCGGCGCCGTTGCCTCAGGCAGCCTCACCCGCTACGGCCTGCCCCGGCCATCGCATAAGCCGAGGCAGTCGCACCCGGTACAATCCGAGCAATTACGCGCACGACTCGATGCCGGCGCGATCATCCCACGCCCGGGCATCGACCGATTCGACGGCGACACAGTAGTTTTCACCGACGGACACAGCACGCGAGCCGACCTGATCGTCTGGGCCATCGGCTACCGGGTCAGTTTCCCGTTCCTGGATCCGAATCTGATTCGCGCCCGCGACAACGATCTTCCGCTGTGGAAGCGGACCGTGCACCCGGACCTTCCGGGGCTGTACTTCATCGGACTCCTACAACCGGTCGGCGCGGTCATGCCACTCGCAGAGGCGCAATGTGCCTGGATCGTGGACATCCTCACCGGCCGATATCTTCCGCCGTCCGACGCCCGGATCCGTAAGCAGATGGCAACCGAACACAACCGCAACAAAAAACAGTTCTACACCTCCCCGCGGCACACTATGGAGGTCGACTTCGACCGCTACCTGTGGGACCTCACCCGCGAACGCAAACGAGGTGAGCGCCGCGCCCACGCCCTGCATTGATTGCCCGTACGCGTGCGGGGAAATGACGATTGGTCGCCACAATTGTCCTGGACACAGAATCTGTTGTCATACAGCCTGATACGAGGTCATCACTGACGATCCTTGTCACCGTCCCTCAGCAGGACTGGGGTGAGGCACGATCACCAACCTCTACCGACGATAAACGGCGCGGCGTCCGTGGTTGTTAGGCGGCAGGACTGTCACAGATCGTCGACGTCCAGCGTCTTCATGTTGAACCACCAATGACAGGAGACGATTATGACCAGCACAACTCGCATTCCGCGGACCGAGATCAAGGGCATCTACGGAGAGTTGATCAAGATGGTGATGCGCAAGATGATCGGTCGAGTACCGGAAAGCGCCGAGACGCTGTGGAATCACCCTGCCGTCTTCAAAGACATGATGAAGTTCGGCGGCAGGACCGAGAAGTGGGACAAGCTCGACCGCAACCTGGCGACTTTCGCCACCATGGCCGCGGCCGCCGAGATCGGCTGCAGCTTCTGCCTGGACTTCGGCTACTTCACGGCCCACAACAAAGGCCTTGACGAGGCCAAGGCGCGCGAAATACCGAGATGGCGGGAATCTGATGTGTTTACCCCGCTCGAGCGACAGGTTCTGGAGTATGCCGAGGCCATGTGCCAGACCTCGCCGACCGTCACTGACGAGATGTCGGCTGCGCTGCGCGAAGAGCTGGGGACGCCGGCGCTCATTGAGCTGACCGCCAAGGTCGCCTTCATGAACCTCTCCGCCCGGTCCAACGTCGCACTTGGTATCCACTCAGAGGAGTACGCCACATCGTGTGGTCTGCGGCCGCTCGCGGCCCCGAAGCCGTAGTCTCACCTCATGAGTGGAGATCCGTTCATCACCCACCGCCGACTTCTCTTCACAGTCGCGTACGAGATGCTCGGGTCCGCAGCCGACGCCGAGGACGTGGTGCAGGAGGCCTGGCTGAAGTGGACCAACGTCGACCAGGCCGATGTCCGGGACCCGCGAGCCTTCTTGGTCCGAATCGTCACCCGGAAGGCGCTCGACCAGTTGCGGGTGCTGTCAAGGCGGCGCGAGGAATACGTCGGACCGTGGTTGCCCGAGCCATTGCTGACCACTCCCGATGTGGCCGAGGACGTCGAGTTGGCAGACAGCCTGTCCACAGCGGTGCTGCTCGTACTCGAGACGCTGACACCGACCCAGCGGGCTGTGTTCGTGCTGCACGAGGTGTTCGACGTGGGGTACGACGAGCTCGCGAAGGCAGTGGGCAAGAGTCCCACCGCCGTACGCCAGATCGCCCACCGCGCCCGAGAACGGGTCGCCGCGCGGCGGCCACGCGGGATCATCTCCCCCGCCGACACACGGAAGGCCCTGATAGCGCTCCAGGGGGCGATAGCGACTGGCGACCTCCACGACCTGGTCGACATACTCGCGCCTGACGTCGTGGTCTTGGGTGACGGTGGCGGCATCAAGCAAGCTCTGCCGCGGCCGGTGTCGGGGGCAGACAAGGTAGCTCGACTGTTTGCTGCCGGTCTGGCCGGCTGGGGTGCCGGTATGATCGCCGAACTGGCCGATGTGAACGGCGGACCCGCGCTGATCATTTGGTTGGACGGAGAATTTGACAGCGTGGTCTCAATGCGCGTCGAAGACGGCCTGGTCAGCGGGATCTACACCGTCCGGAATCCCGAGAAGCTCTCCCGGATGGTGCAGGAGGCCGCAGTCAGTCGCTGACGCAAGCCTTTTCGCGGATCGTTTCGTTCAAAGCCGACGATCGAGTCCTGCCCCATCATGTCGACTTCGGGCACCGAGAGGTAGGCGGATCCGCCACGGCCACCGTTGACCCCTGTTGCTTTTCCCATGAGCTCCGCGAACATCGTGGTCAGTGGGGCGTCGCGATAGCTGGCCTGCTGACGAATCCACACTGAAACCAACGGTTTTGGTTTCGCAGTGACGAGAACGTGGAGGAATGGATCTCCACCGGTGGTGTAGTCACTATGACACACTCCAACTCAGTCACTGTATATACAGCTCATGACGATCGAGGGTTCGCCGATGCAATCGCTGCCGGAATCAGCGTCGGGGCTCACTTCGCGCCACAGACTGCGGACATGAGTCTGTTGGCGCATCACACCAACGATCACGGCAGACCACTTGTTCTCGTGCCACCCGGGGGCGTCGAGTGGTTGGTGAAGGAGCTCTCCGCGCTCAAGGGATCGATCATGGTCGGCGATCTCAGTAGCGGCCACTCCATGATTCGGGGGCTCGTGGCCGGTGCCCACACAGCACTCAACTCGCAACTACCGTTCGCATCGCTGCTCGATGAGCTGCAGACCGCGCTCAACTCCGATTACGTTGAGCCTGCACGCGACAACTCCTCGCTCGTGCAACGCATCCTGTTGCGCACAGAAGAATCCGCACGGATCGCCAGTCTCACCAATCGTGAGTTCGAAATCGTGGGACTTCTCTATGGCGGTGTGAACGTCGATTCGATTGCTCGAAGCGCCCACATTGCGCCGACCACGGTTCGCGCCCACATACGAAGCATCTTGCAGAAGCTGCAGGTGCACTCTCAGTTGGAGGCCTGCGCTGTGCTCCGCCGCTCTGGTCACGACGCACGCAGGCACCCAATGGAACTTCGGATCGGACGCTTCTAGCTGGCAGTGCCCCCGGACACACTTCCTGCGATAGGTGCGCTCCCTGATCGAACTCGAATTCCGCAAAGATCGTCAATTTTGACGATTCGACGACGTGTCCGGACGTCGATGATTAGGTCCTGCACGACACCAGAGACACGCGTGAACATCGAAAGGCGCCTCCAATCAATGGAATACACAAGCACAGTGCCACGCCATCTTGTCCACAGACATGCTGTTGCCGAGGTTTTCTTGACGGACTACCGGATCGAATCGGACTCGACGTACCACGTTGCAGTTCAGCTCCCGGTCTCGCATCGGATATTCGACGCATCATGCGAGCAACACGATCCCCTCGGGGTGGCAGAAGCATTTCGACAGGCAGTGGTGCTTCTCTGCCACACCCGATACGACATTCCACTGCACTACAAGTTCCTCATGGAGACATTCAGTTTCGAGATGTTGGATGCATTCGACGTGCAACCAGCAGCGGAGCCACTGACATTCTGTATAACAGTGGACAACCTCACTCACCGTGACGGAGCCGTCTCGGGCGTCGAAGTGACTGGGGTTCTCAGAGAGGGCACCCGTCACGTAGCCAGATGCAACGCCGTTGCGCGAGGAGCCAGTCCCGAGGGCTACCGTCGAATTCGACAAGGACGAGAAGACTACTGCCCGCGCCAGCGCATCCTTCCCTCCGGAACCGCGGTTATCGGATCAGAACGAGTCGGACGTTCGAACAATCGGGACGTGCTCATCAGCACTGATGCTGCTCGGCAAACGGTGTTCTGCACCCCCGATCCCCGCAACCACTCCCTTTTCGACCACCCCGTCGACCACATCCCCGGAATGATCCTTTTCGAGGCCGCTCGACAAGCCGTGCGATACCGTACCGGCGACCCGGCAACACAAATCGCTACACTGTCAGCGGGCTTTCCAAGGTTCACTGAATGGGAAACGCCGTGCCACGTGTCAACAACCTCCCTCGACGCGTCAGGCAACGTGCACCGCGTTCGGTTCACTCAAGATCAGCAGACCACCGCGGAACTTGAACTTACAATTGCGGACGCGTCATGAGGCGGCATGAACATGTTCGTCTCGTCTCGTCGTCCACGTCAAAGGCTCAGTGGTTCCCATTCCCTCGGTGCAAGCGCCGCCAACTGCATGACGTGAGTCAACTTGTCCTCGCGGACAATCGTCGGCAACACCAAGCTCCACATCTGACTCAACCGCTCGTACAGGTCGGTTCTACCAGTCAGCATTTCCGAGAGAATCTGCACTCCGGTGAACGACCCCACGACGAATCGAGCCAGCGCGTCGATATCGGTGCCCGGGACGATATCGCCGACTTCAGCCGCTTGGGTTGCCAGCTGCTTGATAGCCTCGATCCAATCGAGGTACGGCTGTTCGATGGGGCCTCGAATACTGCCGATCTCCATCGTCAAACGCATGCCACCTCGCGCGATGGGCTCGGTCACAAGCTGTCGAGCCATCTCCTGAGAGACGAGCACCAGCGTTTCGACCGCGATGTCGGAATGCGCAGCAACCTGCCGGGTACCGTCCATCGCCATGCCATGCTGGGCAGCGATGACCGCGTGCGCAAGCTCCTCCTTCGACGCGAAATGAAAATACATCGCACCCTTGGACACGCCCCCGTGCTGCAAGATCGTGCTCAGACTTGCGGAGTACCCGAACTTTTCAAAGCTCTTCGCAGCACCCAAAATGACGGCCTGGCGTGTGAGGACCGCACGCTCCTGCATTATCTACCCAGCTCTCGTTGCCGACGGAATGTATCTCAACGATACGTCGAAAGGCCCGGTTGCCTCGCGCTCGACACGGACACACCGTGACAACTCTGGTACTCGGGACCACTGGTTTCATCGGCTCGGCGGTGATGAACCAGCTGGTTTCCCAGAACGAAAACACCGCAATAGGTTTCGTTCGCACGGACAGCGCAGCCCAACAACTCAGCCGCAACGGAATTGCCGCCTCGATCGGCGAGATCAACGACAGCGCTTCCCTACGAGCTGCAATGAGTCAGGCGTCCACCGTCATCTGTTGCGTGTCGTACGTGGGCACCGATGAACAACAGTGCATTCACGTGAACCAACACGGCATACGCAATGTTGCGTCGATCGCAACCGCCGTCGGCGTCGAACGGTTGCTCTACGTCAGCACCGCGGCCGTCTACGGGCCAGGCCCGTTTCGAGACTTACCGGTCAACGGCGCACCTCTCAGACCCCTTTCACCAGCCAGTCGCACGCGCGCCCTCGCCGAGAAGTTCGTGCGCGACGCGGGGGGCCTGGTCATCCGGCCCCACCTCGTATACGGACCCGGCGACAGATGGTTTCTTCCGACTCTGATGCGAATCGTCTCCCGACTCGACTCGATCATCGACGATGGAAACGCGGTCCTGTCAGTAGTCGATGTAGACCTACTCGCCCGATCTATCTACACACTGTCGACCGAACGGCAATTTCGCTACGGCTCAACACTTCACGTCAACGAGCCTGTACCACGGAAAGTCATCGACCTGCTCGAGCGTCACACGCAGGAAACCAACTGGACTCTGCCCCGGAACTCCATCGCCCGCGCCGACGCACTGAAAGTGGCTCCCCAACTGGGCCTCAACAGACGGCACATAGACATGATAAGCCTCGATCGCTGGTATCGGTCGCGACTGTACTGATGACGCAAGGTTCGTTCTCGCCAAAAGTACTGCCTCCCAAGCATTTCATCTCCCTATCGGGCTCGCTTTGGGAGACGCGAAGACGGTATGTACAACGACATTCAAACTGCCCACAATCCCGCCGAGGTTCTCACATTCCTCAAGAACGCAGGATTCACCGATGTGACACACCTGCAGGGCTGTGTCATCGTCAGGGCACACCAGTCTGTGTGCGGCCGAGGTCGGTTAGCGGAATCCGTGGATTCCGCTAACTGGAGCAGGGTCCGTCACCACATACAATCCGCATGCAGCGCTCAACCGCCCAAACCACTTGCGGGGCTACGGGACCGGGAAGGTGCCAAGACCTGCTTTGACCGGAATCCGGTAAGCCTCGGATGCCCTCCCGAAACACTGCGGTTTGACGCCGGATTACCCAGCTTGATCGAATGAGCCATGACTTCGTCGTACATCGACCTACGCTCGGACACCGTCACCAGACCTGACGCAGAGATGCGTAAGGCGATGGCCGACGCAGAGGTCGGCGACGACGTCCTCGATCACGACCCGACTATGGCTGCGCTCGAAGAAGAAGTGGCGCACACTCTGGGGCTTCCGGCGGCACTATGGGTGCCGAGCGGATCGATGGGCAACCTGATTGCGCTGATGCTGCACCTTCGTCGCGGCGATCAGTTCCTGGCGCCGGAGCATTCTCACGTGTTGGGCTCGGAGTTGGGCACCGCAGCCTGGCTCGCCCAGGGGATGCCGATGGCACTGCCGCACGACGGTGGACCCGGACGCCCGAGCCCCGAGACCGTCGTAAGAGCGGCAGGCTCCCCCGGACCGTACTTCACGTTGAACACCACACTGCTCTGTCTCGAAAACACTCACAACTTCGCCGGCGGCGCCGTTATGAATCCCGCCGAGTGGGCGACGCTGGTCCACGCGGCGCGATCACGAGGCTTGAAGATTCACCTCGACGGCGCCCGCCTCTGGAATGCCGCTGCTGCACTGGATATTTCACCCGCCAAACTCACTTCCGGTGCCGACACCGTGCAGGTGTGCTTGAGCAAGGGACTTGGCGCGCCGGTCGGCTCGATTCTGGCCGCATCACCCGAATTGATCACCGAAGCCCGAAGGATCCGCAAGATGCTCGGGGGTGGCGTTCGTCAGGGCGGCGTGCTTGCCGCCGCCGGAATCGTTGCGCTTCGCTCACAAGGTCGACTGTCGGACGATCACGACAATGCGCAGCGGCTCGCGTCGGGGCTTCGTGAGCGCGGTTGGGATGTCGACGAACCTGCCACCAACATTGTTCTCGCCACCACCGCCGATCCATCGGCCACGGTTGCTCAGCTCGCCACTGTTGGCGTCGGCGCGGTGACCGTTGCCGGGAAGGTGCGGTTCGTGACACATCGAGACGTGAGCACTGCAGACATCGACGCGGTTCTGTCCAGAGTAACCTTCTGATCCGCGTTAAAGTTTTCGGTGCAAGGTGCTGCGAGCGAGCAACATTCAATTCGGCCGAGAAGCGACCGATGAACGCTCGTCATACCGATCGCATCGCCCAACACGTCGCGTCGATCGATGTACTGCGTCCCGACGGATCCGGCGGGACCCGGGTGGCCGTCGAACTCGACTGATGCCAACGCGTAGGTCAGCTACCGTCCGCGATCATTGCACTCCTGCTGCAATAGCACTCACACCGTCGCTGGCCGAACCTCTGATCCGTACACGTAAAATTCATTCTTCTGGACTGCCCGACTGGAACGCGCTGAGATCGTTTCTGCGGGTTTGGGTGTGCGTTAAGACCATCGACAAACGAACTCACGAACGGACCCTACTCGGCGGCATCATCCTCATCGGTGTCAACGCGGCCGCCATGGCCAACGTCCTGCACCTCGTCGCCGACGCCGTCCTAAGCAGTGGGCACGACGTCGCGGCCTACGAGTTCGGCATCAGTAATGCCAACGGGGCTTTGCCCCGCTCCACCGTTTAGAGGTCGCTCGTCTCGTCACCATCGACGGGTGGCTGATCAGCGAGATCGGTCAGGGCGCCAGGTAGCTGGGACTAACCCTCCATGGGCCGGCTGGTCAGTCAGCCGCTGCGGACGCGATCCCCGCCATGCTGAAGCACGTCATCCAAAATGTCAGGAGGTATCGTCAAGCACGTATTACCGCGTCGTGCTGTGAACAATCAAACTACCGCACCGAATTAACCGTCGAGGAACTGGCGAGCGACGGTACGTTCAGCGCACAGTGCGACTACGTCGACAGAGAGCTTCTATGCGGAGGTAATCCAATCGCTGCGTGTGTGGGTTCCCGCGGCTCCCAAAGCTTCTGATCTCCAGCGCGACGAACAAGTCGACGACGAAGGTTAGAGCCGTCACAGTCCTGAATTCTCTGCACCAGCGCCCGAGGTCGGGTTCGATCGTGCATATTTGCACACAACCAGCGCCGAGATGTCACATCCAGTCATTTTCGACGCGGTTGTGTGCAACCAGAACCGCATCGGCATGCGCTCGAATACACAATCGGGCCGACACTCGTGAAGAGTGCCGGCCCGATTGCAGTGGGACGCCCTACAGGTATTGGCCTGTGTTCGACTCGGTGTCGATGGCGCGGCTTGCACTGGCGTTCTTGCCCGTGACGAGGGTGCGAATGTAGACGATCCGCTCCCCCTTCTTGCCGGAAATACGTGCCCAGTCATCAGGATTGGTGGTGTTGGGCAGATCCTCGTTCTCGGCGAACTCGTCGACGATGGAATCGAAGAGATGCTGCACGCGCAAGCCGGGAGCACCGGTGTCGAGCACCGACTTGATGGCGTACTTCTTCGCGCGGTCGACGATGTTCTGGATCATTGCACCGGAGTTGAAGTCCTTGAAGAACAAGACCTCCTTGTCACCGTTTGCATAGGTGACTTCGAGGAAACGGTTCTCCTCACTCTCCGCGTACATGCGATCCACAACACGAACGATCATTGCCTTGAGGCATGCCGCGCGATCCCCACCGAACTCGGCGAGGTCGTCGGCATTGATCGGTAGACCGTCCACGAGGTACTTCGAGAAGATGTCCTGCGCGGATTCGGCGTCGGGACGCTCGATCTTGATCTTCACGTCCAGACGGCCCGGCCGCAGAATGGCAGGGTCGATCATGTCCTCGCGGTTGGACGCACCGATCACGATGACATTCTCGAGACCCTCGACGCCGTCGATCTCACTGAGCAACTGCGGAACCACTGTTGTCTCCACATCGGAGGAGACACCGGAACCACGGGTGCGGAAGATCGAGTCCATCTCGTCGAAGAACACAATGACCGGGGTGCCTTCGGACGCCTTCTCACGCGCACGCTGGAAGATCATCCGGATGTGGCGTTCGGTTTCGCCGACGAACTTGTTGAGGAGCTCGGGGCCCTTGATGTTGAGGAAGTAGGACTTTGCGTCCTTGCTGTCCTGTCCGCGGGCTTCGGCAATCTTCTTCGCCAACGAGTTGGCCACCGCCTTCGCGATGAGTGTCTTACCGCAACCTGGCGGGCCGTAGAGCAGAACACCCTTCGGCGGACGCAGTGAGTACTCGTGGAACAGGTCCTTGTGGAGGAACGGCAATTCGACGGCGTCCCGGATCTGTTCGATCTGCCGACCGAGCCCACCGATGTCGTCGTAATGTACGTCCGGGACCTCTTCGAGGACCAGGTCCTCGACCTCGGCCTTGGGAATACGCTCGAACGCATATCCGGCTTTGGCATCGACCAGCAAGGAGTCGCCTGGTCGCAGCTTCCTGGTTGGGGAATCTGCGTCGTAGGCGATGATGTCGGCCTGGGGATCTGCGAATACCGCTGCCAGGGGCGCGGCAAGCCACACGATGCGCTCTTCGTCGGCGTGCCCGACTACGAGCGCCCGCAAGCCGTCGTCGAGTACCTCACGCAAGGTGCTGATCTCGCCGACCTGCTCGTAGCCTCCGGCTTCGACGATCGTGAGAGCCTCGTTGAGTCGCACTGTCTGACCCTGAGTAAGCGTGTCGGTGTCGATATTCGGTGAACACGTCAGACGCATCTTGCGGCCGGAGGTGAACACGTCGACCGTCTTGTCCTTGTGAACGGCAAGCAGCACGCCGTAGCCACTCGGCGGTTGACCGAGTCTGTCGACCTCTTCACGCAGAGCGATCAGTTGCTGACGGGCCTCTTTGAGGGTGTCCATCAACTTGCCGTTTCGGATGGCGAGCGAGTCCACTTTCGACTCCAACTCCCGCACTTGTTCCGGCGACTGCGCGAGTTGACGCCGCAGCACCTGCAATTCCACTCGTAACGCGTGAAGCTCTTCTGCTGCCGCAACCGAATCCGGGTTTTCTGTCGAGCTCATATGCGTCTCCTCCCAGTGCGATAGATCAACGCTACCGGCATCGCGGCTCAAGTGTCGCCAGACACGGTGCGCGAGTTCGATTTCACAGCACTGACAGCGACGCCGAGACCGTTCCTGAACCAAAAGTAAGCCATGTTAGCCTTGCCTACAATGTCGAGACAGCGCCTGTCTCCCCCCAACGAAAGGTCACGCTGTGATCATCCGCAAGACTCTTGTCAGCGCCTGTGCCGTCGCCGCTGTTCTCGCTCTCGGAGCATGCAGCTCGGACGACAGCTCCGATTCGTCGGCCACCTCCACCTCCGTTGCTGCCTCGTCGAGCGCTTCCGCCGCGTCCAGCGCGACGACGTCCGCTGCTGCGGCCGCAGCAGCCCCGACGGCCGACGAGCTGAATGCACAGCTGGTCGCGCTCATCGATCCGGCGAAGCCGATCGATGAGAAGACAGCGCTGGTCGTCGACGGAACCAACCGTCAGGCCAACATCGAGACGATGGGCGCCGCTCTGGGCGGGAACCCCGCGTACCAGATCACTTTCACCGTCGAGAACGTCAAGGTAGACGGCCAGACGGCCACTGCTGATGTTGCAGTGGTGAGCCCGCACGGCGCAATGCCTGCCGCTCCGTGGACGTGGGAGCTCGAAGACGGCACCTGGAAGCTGTCCGACACCTCCGCATGCGTGCTCCTGGAAATGGGACGCGCTTCCTGCGCCGGATAATTCCTCCGGAAAAGAACGAGCGGCGATCCGAGAGTTTCTCGGGTCGCCGCTCGTTTTTCGAGTCAGTGGCTACTTGGCTGCAGTGTTCGAGCCCTTGCCGGCACGGCGCTGGGGCTTCGGGGTCACGGTGCCCTCGGCCAGTCGACGCGCACTGATCAGGAACGCGGTGTGCCCCTGCATGCGATGCTCCGGACGAACGGCCAATCCGACCACGTGCCAGCCGCGCACGATGGATTCCCACGAGCGCGGTTCGGTCCAGCATTCCTGCTCACGCATCGCTTCGACCACCTTGGACAGCTGGGTTACCGTCGCGACGTACACGATCAGGACGCCGCCGGGAACCAAGGCCTTGGACACGGCCGGCAGAACATCCCACGGCGCCAGCATGTCGAGAACCACGCGGTCGACCTTGCCGCCGTGTGCGTCCGGATCGAACTCCGCGAGATCCGCGATGGTCAGTTCCCAGTTCGGCGGACGCTCACCGAAGAAGGTCTCGACGTTGCGAACCGCATGTTCGGCATGATCGTCGCGCACCTCGTACGAGATGACTTTGCCCTCGGGCCCGACCGCGCGAAGCAGTGAACACGTCAGTGCGCCGGAACCGGCACCCGCTTCGAGAACCCGGGCACCGGGGAACACATCGCCTTCGTGGACGATCTGCGCCGCATCCTTCGGGTAGATCACCTGCGCACCGCGCGGCATCGAGAGCACGTAGTCGACCAGCAGGGGACGCAAAGCCAGGTACGGCGTCCCGTTGACGGACTTGACGACGCTGCCCTCTTCCGCGCCGATGAGATCGTTGTGCACGATCCCGCCCTTGTGCGTGTGGTACTCGCGGTTCGCCTCGAGCACGATTGTGTAATGCCGACCCTTGCCGTCGGTCAGCTGGACGCGGTCGCCGACGCGGAACGGACCGGTGGGGCGCTTTCCGGGAGCTGTTACCTCAACCTCAGTGGTTGCCCCGGTTTCGACTTTTTCAGCGGCGAGTTCCGGTTCGGTGACGGCAGACTGCGCAACCTCATCCAACTCGGTCGTGATTTCTTCGGGTTGCGTATCGTTCACCATGCGTGAGTAATCCCTGTTCGTTTTGCTCCGGCGTCCTCGCCACCGGCCCCGACGGAGTTGTCGGGCCAAGCGTCTAGCCTGCCAGGTGTGAGCTCTGTAGAACTGCCAACCCCCTCCTTAACGGGTGAAACATCACACGATCGTCCGCGCAGTCGGCCGGCTCTGTCACCTTCTCGTGCGGGCGACTACAAACAGTGCCCGCTTCTCTATCGCTTCCGAGCAATCGATCGAATCCCGGAAACACCCACAAGAGCGCAGGTCAGAGGTACCGTCGTCCATGCTGCCTTGGAAGCGTTGTTCGCGTTACCCACTGCGCAACGCGTTCCGGATCGGGCAGCGGAGCTGGTTCTCCCCGCCTGGGAACGGGTGAGCACCGACTCCCCCGACGCGGCAAATTTGATTCCTGACGAGGATCTCGACGGGTTTCTCTCCGAAGTGAGCAAGCTGGTTCAGACCTACTACACCCTCGAAGATCCGACACGATTCGACGCGCAGGCCTGCGAGGTCTATGTCGAAACGGAACTCGAGAACGGCGTTCGACTTCGAGGATTTGTCGATCGCATCGACGTGGCGCCGACTGGCGAAGTACGCGTCGTCGATTACAAGACCGGCAAGGCTCCGCGGGAATTCACCGAGTCCAAGGCGCTGTTCCAGATGAAGTTCTACGCACTGGTCCTGTTGCGCACCCGCGAGATCGTTCCCGCTCAACTCAAGCTGATCTACCTGGCGTCGGGGTCGATTCTCACGTACACCCCCGATCACGACGAACTGGTGCGTTTCGAGCGGACATTGTCCGCTATCTGGAAGGCAATCCTGGCGGCAGGTGCCAGCGGAGACTTCCGACCGAAGCCTGGCAAACTGTGCGACTGGTGCGATCACAAGGCCCTGTGCCCCTCGTTCGGCGGCACACCACCGCCGTATCCCGGGTGGCCGGACTTGCAAGGCGCAGAAGTTGTTGCGGCAAAGGAGAATACGTAATGGCAGACACTTCGTACTACCAGTTCTTGGGCGCTACCGCGGAAGGTCACGAACGTTTCGCGACCACGCAGGCCACGGTCAGCATCTGGGGTCCGACGCTCCAACACGGCGCTCCCCCGTCTGCACTGTTGGTGCGCGCCCTCGAGCGTTGCGGTGCCCGCGAGGGAACTCGACTGACCCGGGTGGTCGTCGAAATTCTCGGACCGATCCCGATTGCGGACATCGAGGTTCGCTCGTGGATCGAACGACCCGGTCGCAGAATCGAATTGATCGTGGCCGAATTGTGGGCTACCGGACCCGACGGATCCCCCCGCGCGGTGGCGCGCGGCACGGCGTGGCGCATGGAAACCGCAGACACCACCGATGTGGTCCATGTGGTGGACCCGCCACTGGAGTCCCGCGACACCGGCACACCGGGAATGCTGGGTGGTATGTGGAACATCGGATACCTCGAGACTCTCGAGTGGTCCTGGATTGCCGAAATCGGTTGCGAGGGAACTGGAAAGGTATGGGCGCGGCCCAAGCCCGCATTGGTCGAAGGTGAAGAGATGACAGCCCTCGAGCGGCTGTTTGCCATCGCCGATATCTCCAACGGCGTCGGAGCCAAACTCGACCCAGCACACTGGACGTTCCTCAACACCGACCTGACCGTGCACATCTTCCGCAACCCGGAAGGTGAATGGGTCGGTGTTTCCGCCGAAACCACCACCGGCCCCGATGGCATCGGCATGTGCGCCGGAGTCCTTTACGACGAGCAGGGTGCAGTCGGACGCATTGCCCAGACCTTGCAGATCCGCGCCCGGTCCTGATTTCCGAGACCGAAGACGTTTCCACGAGTCGTCGATCTATGCCTGGCGACTTCGACGGCCACACAAAACAGGGGACCGACGACGCCGGCAAGACGTCTACGACAAGGTCGACGCTTACACTTGAATCGTACATGTAAACGTTGCGATGCGGTAACCAACTGGTCGGTAACCTGGCGACGTCAGCCCCCTACGCCAGGGTCGAGGCGTCGCAAAGCGGGGTGTCACGCGAGTGCAGCGGCAGCGAGACGTTCGAGTGAGTATTCGGTGACAGTGATCAACGCCCGTACCGCGGACGCACGCTCTCGGGCATCAATCTCGATCATCGGAACTTGATCGGATAATGCGAGCGCCTGACGAAGATCCTGTGCCGAGTGAATCGGGGCGCCGTCGAAACGGTTGACTGCCACGATGAACGGCAAACCGCGTGCTTCGAAGAAGTCGACAGCGGCAAAGCTGTCTTCGAGGCGGCGTGTGTCGATGAGGATGATCGCCCCGATGGCGCCGGTGATGAGGTCGTCCCACATGAACCAGAATCGACGCTGGCCGGGTGTTCCGAATAGATAGAGAACGAGGTCGTCGGCGAGTGTGATGCGGCCGAAATCCATTGCGACTGTTGTGGTGTCCTTCTTCGGTGTCGCGCCGAGATGATCGATACCGTCACTGGCGTCGGTCACCATTGCTTCGGTTCGCAATGGAACGATTTCGGAGACCGTCCCGACAAGAGTGGTCTTTCCGACGCCGAATCCGCCGGCGATCACGATTTTTGTCGATGTGACACGAGACGACGCGTCAGAGTGCCCGAAGTCCACGGAGGGTCCTTTCGATCAGGTCGAGGCGTTCGACCGCAGTCGCATCGCTTCGCAGAGTGGCTTGTACTTCCAATGCCCCGGCGACAACAAGATCTGCCACCAGCACCCGAGCCACCCCGATCGGAACACCAAGGTATGCACCGATTTCCGCAATCGAGATTCGTTGCCCACACAGCGCGACAATCGACGCGCGGATGTCCTCGGGTGCAAGGTTTTGGGCGATGACATCCTCTACCGTTGCGACGATCGCTTCGAGCGGAAGGTCGATGGACGGCTTCGTCCTGCCTTCGGTGAGTGCATACGAGCGAACGAGACTCGGTTCGGGATCAATGTGCTCGGAGTGATGATGGGGCATCGAGTTCAAATATCCCGACCTGATCTGGGAGCGATATCCATGGTTGTGCCGACTCGGTCGACCAGAGTGGCCATTTCGTAGCCGATCTGACCGATGTCGCATCCCGCGACGGCAAGTGCAGCGAGGTAGGCGCCGCTGCCGACACCCATCAGCAGCAGGTAACCGTTCTCCATCTCGACAACTGACTGCAGGACGGCACCACCGTCGAACAGTCGCGACGCACCGGCTGAGAGGCTGGCGAGTCCCGAAGTCACAGCGGCCAACTGGTCGGCGCGATCGAGCGGAAGGTGCGAGCTTGCCGCGCTCAGCAATCCGTCAGCAGAGACGATGATGGCGTGGCTTACTCCCGGAACGTCGCGCGCAAAGCCCGACACCAACCAGTCGAGTGCGCGAGGAGTTTCTGGGGCTCCGACAGGATTCACTGTTCTCCTTCGTCTTTCTGCACATGTGTGTTCGCATGCAGGGATGGGTTGTTCTCGCTGTGAGCGTGTCGTCGTCCACGGCTGACGCCGGATTGGTAGTCACTCCATCCCCGTCTTGTGTTTTCCCGGTCGACACTCTGCCGATGGGATCCGGACTGGGGAGGGATATTCGTGGTTCCGACAGTTCCGGGGACCAATCGCGCTCCGCGGTCCCGGATCGGGAGCCCTGAGTCGGAGATCCGGGTGACGGGCATATCCGATGACGCGCGCGCGGCCACCCAACCCTCGTCGGCTTCGGTCTTCCAGATGAATCCGCCCGTGGCACCGGAGTTGTCGTCTGTGGGATCGACCAGCCACTCGGACACCATTCGGGCAAAGATCGGGGACGCAGTCGGCGGAGCTTCTGCAGTAGCTTCGGAAGCATCCGCGCTGAAAACGTCCACGCGCGGCGGTGTCGAGTCGCGCGTTCGGGAGGCGAAAAATGCCGCTGTGTTGGTCGGATTGGGGTTGCCGAACAGATGCCGCGGCGCGGGATTCCTGACGGTGGACTCGCTGCTATCCGACTGAGTGACAGGCGTTTCCGGGTCGGTTGGCGCTGCAATTACCGGTTCGGTTGCGAGGGTATTACCAATGCCGGGCACCCCGCTGTTTCCTGGTGTACGGCGAGGAAGTGTGTTCGCCGAGGGAACCGCAGTTGCGTGCGTCTGCGATACGACAACGGTAGGAGCACCGGAAACAGCTGGCGGCAAGGTGACCGCACTGGAGTTTCGAGGTTTGCGCTGCGGCAGCCCGTTCACCGATATTTCCGGTGCCTCGGCCGCGGAAGTTTCTGCGCGTTGGACTGTTGCAACAGCGTGAATCGGAGCAACTGTGCGGACCGGAACACCAAGTGAAGGCGTCGGCGTTCGAACCGCATTGTCGCGTGGTGCGACGAGCAGTGCCACCGGTAGGTGAACCATGGCGGTGATGCCACTGTGATCGGATGTGCTGCCAGACGGGCGCAAGCGGACTGAAATATTGTATCGACGGCTGATGCGACTGATCACGAAGAGTCCCATGTGGCGCGCGGTGTCTGGGCTCATTTCACCTCCCGAAGAGAGGCGTCTATTGGCGTCGAGCAGGTCGGCCGAGGACATCCCTATGCCGAGATCGGCTATCTCCACGAGCACAGAACCGTCGTTCGTCCGTGCGGCATCGATCGTCACCATCGTTTCGGGCGGTGAGTAGCGCAGAGCGTTGTCGAGAAGTTCGGTCATGAGGTGCACGACATCTGCACTGGCCTGGCCACTGACGACTGCCGAGAGAATCTGTCCGAGTTCGACGCGTTGATAGTCCTCGACTCCGGAGACCGAAGCGCGTAGTGCGTCGGCAAGGGCGATCGGAGCGGTTCGTACGCGTCGCCCTTCAGTGCCGGAAAGGATGAGGAGATTGTCACTGTTGCGTCGCATTCGGGCGGCGATGTGGTCGAGGCGGAAGAGATTCCCGAGGCGGTTCGGATCGTCTTCGTCCTGCTCGAGTTGCTCGATGAGGCCGAGTTGCTGGTCGACGAGCGACTTGTTTCGCCGTGACAACGTTTCGAACATGTCGTTGACCTGGCGACGGAGTGCTGCCTGCTCGCCGGCGAGGGTGATGGCTTGACCGTGCATGTCGTCGACCGCGCGGGCGAGTTGTCCGATTTCCTCGTGGGTATCGATGGGCACCCGAGGGATTTCCAGATCGGCTATTCTCTCGCCGGCTCGGATTCGCTCGATCGCGTCGGGGAGTCCGTGTCGTGATGCTGTGAGAGCTGAGAATCGGAGGCGGCGGATGGGATCGACCAGCGAGCGACTGATAATCAGGGCAAGGGCGAGTGCAGCGAGTACGGCACCGATAACCAGCGCGGCGTCTCGAAGCGCTGCAGATTGGGAAGCGCTGGTTTCGGCGGTCACAGTGGGGACGAACCGGTCAATTGCTGCATCGGTGATGGCGTCGTACTGATCGCTACTAGTCTGCAGGCCGATGCCGATATCGCTGCTCAAAGGGGATGTCGATGCGGTGGCACCGATTTCGCCGACGCGACTCTGCGCCGATGCCCGCAGGGAGTTAAGCACGGCAAAGGGATCCTGTGCACTGTCCGCTTCGATTGGCGGGAGCACCCCACCTGCCGTAGCGATAGGCATAAGTCCACCGAGGCCCGAGAGTTCTGCGCCGGCACTGGAAGTGAGGATGGTTCGCGATTGTTGATCGAGGTCGCCGGAACCGTACAGAATGTGCTGATTGGCGAGCGCTCGACGGGCCCCCCACAGGGCAGCGAACTCAGCACCGCGCTGGCGCAGAAGTGGCAACTGGGATTTGTTCATCAGATCGGAGAACGGTATCCAGAGCTGGGTCGACACCTCGTTGAAACGGGCGACCAGACGCGTTGGAGAATCCAAGCCGGCCGAAACTTCGTCGACGAGCGCTCGACTGTTCTGCAAAGTCTCGATGACCTGGTCGTAAAGCGCCGTGTCGGTTTGGAAGACAGTCCCGGCGGTAGCAAATTCTTGCAGTGCGGTTGTGACTGCCGCGGTGGCAGTGGCAGTTTCGGCGCCGGAGGCGGCTGCGACGGCTAGGTCGTTGAGGGCTTGTTCCAGGCGAAGTGCTGCGGGGACGGCGAATGTACGTTCGGCCGATGTGTTGAGGTTCGCTGCGTCGGTCAGTTCGCTCTGAATCCGGAAGCCGCCGAGCAAGACGGCGACGAGCATCGGAACCGCGACGACTGCGACAACCTTCCAACCGAGGCGCCATTCGGCGATCGACCACCACGAGGTTGTGTGTGCATCGTGTTTCATCCGGACCAATGCCTCTTCGCGTCTGCTATTAAAGTCTGTCAACCCCCCGATCAGGGAATCGCCCGAGTCCCTTCGACTACGTGCAATCGAAGGAAAGCGATTGAACGGTAACAGAATGATTTCTATCGCATCGCCCCGATAGTCCTTATTGTCCGGATTTTTTGTCCGTTATGTCGGCCTTGTGGCCTTGTTTGTCGGCATGGCGGCGGGTCTCAGCGGCCGAACCGCAAGCGGCTGCTGATGGGCCGCAAGGGGTGCTCGAGTACCGATGCGACCTTCCGCTGTGCGTTTCGATTCCGCATTGACCGCGACCGGATTGATCGCGATATCCGAAGTCATCGCAGAATTCCGTGTTCGCGGCCCGAGCCTGAGACCTCGGCAACCAAGCGCGTGACGGCGACATCGAACTTTGAATCAAAACTGTCCGGACAGAACCTTGGCCCCAATCAGCGGTTCAGTCTCGCATCGCGAATTCCCGTGCTTCCAGGGCCAGATCATCAGCAGCGGAATCCATATGCGCGGTCGTGTGATCCGGATTGGTCAAGACTGCCACGATCGGAATGGCCAGAGTCAAGAGTCCGAGCACGAAGACCGGGAAAAGAAATGAGAACACTTGGAGACCCTCGGGAACTTTTGCCGACGGATCATGAACAACTTCTACAGCGGCCATTCCCGTGTAATGCATGCTGACTACTGCAACTCCCATGATCACACCAGCGAAGAAGCGCAGAACCACAGATTCCAGAATCATCGTGAACCACAATGCGACTGTGGCAGCGGCGACAGCGATCAGGAGTGAGAGCGCTACAAGGTACACGTCATAGTGGATCTCGCCTTGAAAGCGCAAGGCGCGCATACCCGTATAGTGCATGACGTTGACCGCGACGCCCATGACGAGGCCGCCGACGAGGAGTCGGTTCCACCGGAAACTCGTGCCGACGATCAGCAAACCGATGAATACGGCGGTCACTGAAATCAGCGCCGAGACGACCGTCCACAGCAGGCTGTATCGAATGGGGCTACCCGGCACGGAAAAACCGAGCATCGCGATAAAGTGCATCAACCAGATGCCGACACCGCCGATTGAGAGTGCCGCCATTAACAACCAGCGTATTCGTGATCCGCTCGTCGTCGCACTTATGGAATGACGTGTACATGCCAATCCGACAACCGATCCGACGACAGAAACAACGAAGGCCAATCCAAGCAGCCAGATTCCCATCGAGAAGTGGTGCATTTCATCCGACATGCAAGTTCCTTCAGATTGTTGTTGTAGCTTTCAATTGATGCACTCTCTCACAGAGCTTTCTGTTGCCGACACGACCACTCCAAGACGACGTGAAGTGTGCAGAGTGACCACGATGCGCAGAATCGACGAAGACTTGCCGAAGAATGAGTAAGGCCGGTCCTGCTGCTTCGAAAAGCGATACTCGAATGCGTCGATGCGATCGGTGACAGATCACCATATTGACTATTCGCTTCGAACCTTCGAATGTAAGTGTTGAGCCCTTCGAAAACCGCTGCACTTAACACTGAAGAGAACACGTGCACGTTGCATCGAAGGTCAGCGCGCTGCTATTCCTACACGCGACCTTTCACCCCGACTGGATCTTCACCACAAACTAATTCTTAGCCGCTCGTTAAATTGCGGTCGATCCGGACCCCCGGAAGTGCTCGCCGCCTGGACGCGGAAGTGGTTGCAGCGCTTGGTGGTTACAGCTAGGCAGCTGCGCCTGCTGGTGGAGTGCAACAGGTGTCGCCTTTCCATGCGTTGACCCCCTCCTTCACTGCAATTACGGAAATGATCAGGGCGGCAATCGGATCGGCCCACGACCACCCGAGGAGTGCATTGAACAGCAGGCCGGCCAGGAGGACAGCAGACAGATAGGTGCACAGGAGCGTCTGTTTGGAATCGGCTACCGCGGACAGCGATCCAAGGTCGCGGCCAGTTCGGCGCTGCGCCCACGACAACATTGGCATGATCGCCAAACTGACCGCGGCCAAAGCGATTCCGACAGTAGAGTGCTGCGCCTCGCCGATCCCGAACAGCGATCGCACGGCGTCGACGGCGACATACACGGCGAGGCCGAAGAACGAGAAGGCGATGATCCGGAGCGCAATATTCTCCCTCGCTTCTGGATCCTTTCCCGAAAACTGCCAGGCAACGGCGGCAGCGGAGGACACTTCGATTACCGAGTCCAGGCCGAAGCCGATCAGCGCCGTTGAGGAAACCCGCGCGCCCTCGGTGAGAGCGATGATCGCTTCGAGCACGTTGTAGCTGATGGTCGCTGCGACAAGCAGTCGAATGCGGCGTGAAAGTACTTGCCGCCGTTCGTCCGACAGTGGCGGTCGCGTTCCGGGCAGGCCGAGATCTGATGCCATCAACAGCATCCTTTCCTGTCTGCGTCCGGGCAGCATGACGGGTCAACGGCCAGGACGAGGCCGATCAGATCGTCGAGCGCGCGGCCGATCCGAGGTTCGGAGAGTTCGTAGCGACTGCGTCTCCCTTCCGGCACAGCTACCACGAGCCCGCACCCGCGAAGGCAGGCAAGATGGTTCGACAAGATCTGGCGAGAGACTCCGATCTTTTCAGCCATCTCCGAGGGATATCCGGGCCCGGCGCGCAGGCTCAGCAGAATCTGCGTCCGAGTCGGATCCGACAGGGCGTAACCGAACCGAACCAGGGCGTCACGGTGAACCAATGTCTCCATAAATAGACAGTACATGCAAACATGTATTCAGAAAATTCTGAACTGATGTTCATCGGCCGGGCGTGACCTGTCCCCCAATGTCGTACGAGGCGACTACTGCCACAACCGCCAGGCAGATGACGATCGCAGCGATCGCGTAACCGAGGCCGAACCTATCCAATAGGACGGTGCGCCCCAATATCGCAGCTCGGCCTAGAGCCCGGAATCCTTGTGCGCCAAGAGATTCCCGGCCCTCCATTCAGCATCAACGCAGGCAGGCGAAGCCACTGGGGACGCGCGCCGAAAGTTCTTCGGCAGTGCAACTCGAGATGCTTCGGGCGCGCACACGCTTTCCGTTCGGTGGCGGAACACTTTGTGCTGAACAACCCCACAATGAGTGGAATGTCCGTTATCTTCCTCGGTAGTGGTTGCAATCTCGTGGCTGCTCCGCATCCCGCGCACGGATGCAGTCACCACGAAAAGGGGGACATCTGTGAATAGTCTCGAAACGCCTGCTCGTTGGTCCCGGACCGCCGCGGTGCTCGGAACCGGCGCCCTCTCCGTCGCGATTGCCCTCGGCGGTCCTGTCGCCACAGCATCTGCCGACAGTCCGGTCACCGACTTCGGCAGCATCTCGTTTTCGGTGACCAACGCCGGCGACAACACCATCTACGACATCAACGCCATCCTCAACCTCCCGCCCGGCACACTTCCGCTCGAGTTGATGATGCCCTCTATCGGTGCTCGCCCCTCGGCGCCTCAAGCGGTGAACGACTCCTTCGGCGACTCCTTTGTGGGCACCTCGTTGGAATTCGTTCTGGGCTTCGCTCTGGCGGGCGCCAATTTCTCCTTGTCGCCCAGCAACTTCGGATCACCTGGAAGTTCAGGGTGGTAAACCAGTCCTGACACACAAATGTGGCCGCTCACCCTAGCGGGCGAGCGGCCACATTGTGCTTGGTAAGAATCAGGCTAACCGATCAGAATGCGCGCACCGAACGAATGTTGGACGCGAGGATGGCCCTGGCACCAAGTTCAGCCAGTGCGTCCATCACCTGATTGTGCCCCTTGATCGGAACCATGGCACGCACGGCGACCCATTCCGGATCGGCAAGCGGAGACAGCGTCGGAGATTCCATGCCCGGCGTCATCTTGATTGCTTCGTCGAGGATGCTGCGCGGGCAGTCGTAGTCGATCATCAGGTTCTGCTGAGCGAACACGATTCCGCGAACACGCTCGATCAACTGGTTGCGCGCCGCGTCATCCTGCGGGGCACCGGTGCGCTCGATCAGGACACCTTCGGAATCGCACAGAGAATCGCCGAAGGCAACAAGGTTGTGCTGACGCAACGTGCGGCCGGAACCGACTACGTCGGCGATAGCGTCGGCGACGCCGAGCTGGATCGAGATCTCCACGGCGCCGTCGAGGCGGATAACGGAAGCCTCGATGCCGCGAGCGACGAGGTCAGCGCGAACCAGGTTCGGGTACGACGTCGCAATACGCAGGCCGGCAAGATCTTCAACGGTCCAGTCCTTGCCGGCAGGTGCGGCGTAGCGGAACGACGAGCGACCGAATCCGAGTGCCAAACGCTCCGAAACCGGTGCACCGGAATCTCCGGCGAGGTCGCGGCCGGTGATGCCCAGATCGAGTTCACCCGATCCGACGTAGATGGCAATGTCCTTGGGGCGCAGGAAGAAGAACTCGACCTGGTTGGAGAGGTCCAGAACCGTCAGGTCTCGCGAATCGGTGCGACGGCGGTAGCCCGCTTCGCTGAGGATTTCGGCGGCGGACTCGGACAGCGAACCCTTGTTGGGAACTGCGACGCGCAACATCAGTGAACGTCCTTTCGGAAGGTGTGGTCAGACGTGGGAAAAGGGAACCGGAATTGTCGGGTCAGATCCTCTTCACAGATGTCGGTACACGTCTTCGAGGGTCAGCCCGCGGCCGACCATCAACACCTGAGTCCAGTACAAGAGCTGAGAAATTTCTTCGGCTAGCTGCTCATCGCTCTGGTATTCCGCAGCGATCCACACTTCACCGGCTTCCTCGATGACCTTTTTGCCCTGTGCGTGAACACCGGCATCGAGGGCGGCGACGGTGCCGGACCCCTCGGGACGGGTGGCAGCACGCTCGGTCAACTCGGCGAACAAGGATTCGAAGGTCTTCACGGGTAGCTATTCTTTCACGAGTGCGGAACGGATTTTCACAGGCCTACAGGCTGGCCCGTCACAGGCCCTGATCGAGAGCGCGGGTACTGACGAACCGGCGAGCGCTGCCCGTGATCGGATCCGGGTATTCCAGTGCCCGAGCGAGGAGCCTCAGCGGTGTGGAGAAGTCACCTGAGGCTGCCGGACGGTAGTGCGGGTAGTAGTTATCACCGACGATGGGGATGCCCATCGAATTCAGATGCAGCCGCAGTTGGTGTGTGCGCCCGGTTTTCGGGAACAGCCGGTATCGACCGAGCGGGCTACCAGCAGAATCGGTAAGTTTCTCGACCAACTCGATTCGGGTTTCGCTGTTCGGTTCGCCCTCGACTTCGGTGGCGGTCATCTCGCCGTGCACCTTGTTGATGCGGCTCCGAACGATGCGCGGAAACGTCAATTCCGGATCGAAACCTGCGATGGCTTCGTACTCCTTGATGATCTTCTGCTCCGCGAACAGTTCCTGATACGGCCGTCGCAGTTCCGGAGTCACGGTGAAGACGATGACACCGGCAGTCATACGGTCCAGCCGATGCACCGGCGCCAGATCGGGGAGATCTAGGTCACGGCGTAGGCGGACGACGGCGCTTTCGACGATGTGCGCTCCGCGCGGAATGGTCGCGAGGAAGTGCGGTTTGTCGATCACCAGGATCTGTTCGTCGCGGTACAGGATCTCGATCTCGTATGGGACCGGGATTTCGGCTGGTGGTTCGCGGTAAAAGTAGACATAGCGGGTGGGCTGATACGGAGTTGCACCCGTGATGGTCCGCCCGTGCTCATCGACGACGCCGCCTGCCGCGACCAGTGCGTTCCAATGCTCCTGCTCGCCGGGGAACTCACCGACCAGAAACTCGAGGACGGTGCGTGCGTCGGACTCCCGGGGCATCCGAAGCCGATCCGGGCCGAGTCCGTCTCGGATCGGCAGCGGAGCCTTGGGCACGCCTTAGACCTGTTCGAGATCGGGTGAGCAACTCTCGCACAGCAATTCGAGGGTCCGTCCGTCTCCGTCGATTCTGTTGCGGAAGCGCGGCGTCGGCGTTCCGCAGTCGACACAGACACCGATCACCTTTGCCTCTGGCGAGAATTCGATGTTCATCCGCTTGTCGAAGACGTACAGCGATCCGTCCCACAAACCCTTGTCACCGAACGTCTCGCCGTAACGGACGATCCCACCGTCGAGTTGGTACACCTCACCGAAACCGCGTGAACGCATCAACGACGACAACACTTCGCAGCGCACTCCCCCGGTGCAATAGGTGACAACGGCCTTGTCCTTGAGATGGTCGTACTTGCCGCTGTCGAGTTCGCTGACAAAATCTCGTGTCGTTGTCACGTCCGGGACAACGGCGTCGCGGAAGCGTCCGATTTCCGCTTCGAAGGCGTTGCGTCCGTCGAAGAAGACAACGTCGTCGCCGCGATTGTCGACCAGTTCGTGCAGTTCCTTCGGTGCCAGGTGGACGCCGCCGCCCACCACACCCGTCGCATCGACCTCGAGTTCGTCGGGCGCGCCGAACGTCACGATCTCGCTGCGCACCTTGACGGACAGGCGGGGGAAATCGTTGCCGAGTCCGTCCGACCACTTGATGTCGGCCGTGCGGAACGGTTCGTACCCGCGAGTGCCACGCACGTATCGCTTGACGTCCTCGATATCGCCGCCCACCGTCGCGTTGATTCCGTGCTGCGAGATCAGAATTCGGCCGGTCAGATTGTTGGACTCGGCGAGGCTGTGCTGCCACAACCTGATCGCCTCAGGATCGGCCAACGGTGTGAACTGGTAGAACAGAACAATTTTGGGAATGGACACTTTCCTACACCAGCCTAACGTGCCGCACGCGCATGAACGTCGTGAAGATCGTGAATCGACAAGTCCGTCAACGACTCCCGGAAGATTCGTCCGGGACCGACCGGAACATCTACTTCACAGGGAACAACCAGCACACCGCAGCCTGCAGCGGTGGCAGCGGCCGTACCCGTCGGTGAATCCTCGATCGCCAGACACTGCGCCGGTTCCAAACCGAGAAGATGCGCACCCCGCAGGTACGGATCCGCAGCCGGCTTGCCCTGAGCTACTTCGTCGCCGCACACACTGTGGTCGAAGAACTCTCGCCCGAGCATCCCGAGAGCGCGATCGACCAGAACCCGCTCGGTATTGGTTACCAGAGCCGAGAGAAGTCCCCCGTCGCGAACCGTCGCAAGTGCCTCCTGCGCGCCGGGACGCCAGGTCACTCCGTCTTCGAAGAGATCGCCGACGCGGGTGTACATCCAGTCCTTCGCCTCGGCGACTGCCTCCGGGTGCTGCTCGAGACCCAGTGAATCGAACACCGTCGCCAGCGCAAACGGGCTGGAAGCGCCGATGACGGCGACTCGCGTCGCTTCCGTCATCGGCCCACCCAGACGCAGCGACAGCTCACGCAGCGCAACGTCCCACAGTTTCTCCGAATCGAGCAAGGTGCCGTCCATGTCCCACAGGACACCACCTAGCGTCGTTTCGGATACCTCGGTCAACAACTCAGACATTGAAATACTTGGCTTCCGGGTGGTGCAGGACAAATGCGTCAGTGGACTGTTCCGGATGCAACTGCAGTTCCTCCGAGAGGTGGACGCCGATGCGTTCCGGCTCGAGCAGCGCAACCAGCTTGGCGCGGTCCTCGAGGTCCGGGCAGGCGCCGTAGCCGAAGGAGTAACGCGCGCCGCGGTATTCGAGGTCGAAGTATCCGGACACATCGGTGGGATCCTGCTCGGCAACCGAGTGGCCGCCCGGCAGAACCAGTTCCTCACGGACCCGGCGATGCCAGTACTCGGCAAGCGATTCGGTGAGCTGTACACCGATGCCGTGAACCTCGAGGTAGTCGCGGTACGAGTTCGACGCGAACAACTCGTTGGCGAAGTCCGCGATCGGCTGCCCCATGGTGACCAACTGGAACGGGAGAACGTCTACCTGACCGGAGGCCTCGGCCTCCTTACGTGAGCGCACGAAGTCCGCGATGCACAGGAAACGATCCCGGTGCTGGCGCGGGTAGGTGAACCGGAATCGTTCCGGTGCATCCGGTTTCGGCTCGGTGAGCACGATGACGTCGTCACCCTCGGACACGGCCGGGAAGTAACCGTAAACCACTGCGGCGTGCGCAAGAATGCCTTCGGCCGTCAACCGGTCCAGCCAGTAACGAAGGCGCGGTTTGCCTTCGGTTTCGACCAACTCTTCGTAGGTCGGACCGTCACCCTTACGCTGACCGCGAAGTCCCCACTGCCCCAGGAACAGTGCGCGCTCGTCGAGCAGACCGGCGTACTCGGACAGTGCCACACCCTTGACGATGCGGCTGCCCCAGAACGGTGGCGTCGGGACCGGAAGGTCGGCTGCGACATCCGAGCGTTCGGGCAGGACAACGGGAGCTGCTTCTGCCTTGCGCTTTTCGGCGATCCGCTTGGAACGCTCGTGGCGAGCCTTCCGCTCGGCAACCTTCTCGCGGGCGGCAATTGCCTCGGGGCTGTCCGGTGCTGGTCCGCCGCCACGCTTCGTCGTCATGATCTGATCCATCAGATTCAGGCCTTCGAACGCGTCGCGGGCATAGCTGACCGCACCGTCGTACACCTCTTGTAGATCGTTCTCGACGTACGAACGCGTCAGTGCCGCACCGCCCAGCAGAACCGGGAACTGTTCCGCCACACCGCGGGAGTTCAGTTCCTTGAGGTTGTCCTTCATGACGACCGTCGACTTCACGAGCAGGCCGGACATGCCGATGACGTCGGCCTTGTGCTCGATCGCGGCATCGAGAATGGTCGCGATGGGCTGCTTGATACCCAGGTTGACCACGTCATAGCCGTTGTTGCTCAAAATGATGTCGACGAGGTTCTTGCCGATGTCGTGGACGTCGCCCTTGACCGTCGCGATGACAAGTCGACCCTTGCCGTCGTCGTCTGTGGCCTCCATGTGCGGTTCGAGGAAAGCAACAGCGGCCTTCATGACCTCAGCGGACTGCAGAACGAACGGCAACTGCATCTGACCGGAACCGAACAGTTCACCGACGGTCTTCATGCCCGAAAGCAATGTCTCGTTGATGATTTCGATCGGGGACTTGACCGTCATCGCCTCGGTGAGATCGTCGTCGAGGCCGTTGCGCTCACCGTCGACAATGCGGCGCTCGAGCCGATCGAACAAGGGCAGACCAGCAAGCTCCTGGGCGCGTGACTCGCGGGCCGACGCCGCCGAAACGCCCTCGAACAGTTCCATCAACTTCTGCAGGGGGTCGTACCCTTCACTGCGACGGTCGTAGACCAGGTCGAGTGCTGTCACCCGCTGCTCTTCCGGGATCCGGGCCATCGGCAGGATCTTGGAGGCGTGCACGATCGCGGTGTCGAGGCCGGCCTCGGTGCACTCGTGCAGGAACACCGAGTTGAGCACCTGGCGGGCTGCGGGGTTCAAACCGAAGGAAATGTTGGAAATACCCAGCGTGAAGTGCAGTTCCGGGTACGCGGCCTTGAGCTGACGGATAGCTTCGATGGTCTCGATGCCGTCGCGGCGCACTTCTTCCTGACCGGTGGAGATCGGGAAGGTGAGCGCGTCGACGATGATGTCGGACTCGGCGAGACCCCAGTTGCCTGTGATGTCCTCGATCAGACGCTTGGCGATCGCGACCTTGGTCTCGGCCGTACGCGCCTGGCCCTCCTCGTCGATGGTCAACGCGACAACGGCAGCGCCGTGCTCCTTGACCAGCGTCATGATCTTATGGAAACGCGACTCGGGACCAGCACCGTCCTCGTAGTTGACAGAGTTGACCGCGCAGCGCCCACCCAGGTGCTCGAGCCCGGCCTGCAGAACCGCAGGTTCGGTGGAGTCGAGCATGATCGGCAGCGTCGACGCCGTTGCCAACCGGCTGGCAAGCGCGGACATGTCGGCAGCGCCGTCGCGGCCCACGTAGTCGACGTTGAGGTCGAGCATGTGTGCGCCGTCGCGAGTCTGATCCTTCGCGATGTCCAGGCACTTCTGGTAATCCGCGGACAGCATCGCTTCGCGGAAAGCCTTGGAACCGTTGGAGTTCGTGCGCTCACCGATCATCAGGATGCTGGCATCCTGCTCGAACGGGACAGCCGAGTACAGCGATGACGTGCTGGCCTCGTGAATCGGGGTGCGCTGCGCCTTCTCCACCAAGCGGACCGCGTCGGCGACTGCCCGGATGTGATCGGGCGTGGTTCCGCAGCAGCCACCAACCATGCCGAGACCGAACTCGGAGACGAATCCACTGAGGGCTTCGGCCAATTCGTCTGCGGTCAACGGGTATTCGGCGCCGTTGGGGCCGAGTTGCGGGAGGCCGGCATTGGGCATGACCGAGACCGGCAACGTCGAGTACTTGGACAGGTGGCGAAGGTGCTCGCTCATCTCTGCCGGACCGGTTGCACAGTTCAGTCCGATCATGTCGATACCGAGCGGCTCGAGTGCCGTCAACGCGGCACCGATCTCACTGCCCAGAAGCATGGTTCCGGTGGTCTCGACCGTCACATGCGTGATGATCGGAATCCGCAGGCCCAACTGCTCCATCGCCCGCTGACTACCGAGGATCGCAGCCTTGACCTGAAGGAGATCCTGGCAGGTCTCGACGAGGATGGCGTCGGCGCCGCCCTCGATCATGCCGAGGGCGGATTCGGTGTACGCGTCACGCAGGACGGCAAACGGGGCGTGGCCCAGGCTGGGCAGCTTGGTTCCCGGACCCATCGAGCCGAGGACAAAACGGGCCATACCGTCGCGGCCTGGACCCATCTCGTCAGCTACCTCACGAGCTAGGGCAGTGCCCTTCTCGGAAAGCTCACGGATTCGATGCGAGATGTCGTAGTCGGCGAGGTTGGGCAGGTTGCACCCGAAAGTGTTGGTCTCGACAGCATCGGCACCGGCGGCAAAGTACGCGCGGTGGATGTCTTTGAGCACGTCGGGGCGGGTGTCGTTGAGGATCTCATTGCACCCCTCTAGTCCGAGGAAATCATCTAGTGTGAGGTCCGCGGCCTGCAACATGGTGCCCATCGCTCCGTCGCCGATGACAACGCGCTGATTCAACGCATCAAGCAGGGCAGAGTTAAATGGGGCAGACATGCCGTCCAGAGTAGTGGGCGCTCCTCGATGCTCTGGCCGTAGGCTGGGTGGGTGAGTCCAAGTGAGTTCCCCGTCACTCCCGACGGCCCGGTCGATTTTGATGATTCCGCGGCCTTCGAGAGCCCTGATCGCCTCGAGGGCGATATCCCCGTGCTGCGCGATCCCATTCTCGTGGCAGCCTTCGAAGGCTGGAACGACGCAGGTGACGCTGCCAGTGGCGCCATCGAGCACCTCGAACTGATCTGGGACGCCCAACCGCTCGCGGAACTCGATTCCGAGGACTATTACGACTATCAGGTCAACCGCCCCACCGTTCGGCAAGTCGACGGCGTCACCCGAGAAATCGTGTGGCCTGCCACACGATTGTCCGTGTGCTCACCGCCCGGCAGCGAGAGCGACATCGTTCTGCTTCACGGCATCGAGCCGAACATGCGTTGGCGAAGCTTCTGCGAAGATCTGCTCGAGCTGATCGACCAACTGAACGTCAAAACGGTAGTCATCCTCGGCGCACTTCTCGCGGACACGCCGCACACCCGCCCGGTACCGGTGACCGGAACCGCCTACAGCAGCGAATCAGCGGCTCGCTTCAACCTCGAGCAGACCCGCTACGAAGGCCCCACCGGAATTACCGGAGTCCTTCAGGACGAGTGCGTCCGAGCCGGCGTGCCAGCCATCTCGTTCTGGGCAGCGGTGCCGCACTACGTGTCTCAACCGCCCAACCCCAAGGCGACGGTGGCGCTTCTGCAGCGAGTCGAAGACGTTCTCGATATCGAGGTACCACTCGGCGAACTGCCCGCTCAATCCGAGGACTGGGAAGAAGCGGTCAACGAAATGACTGCAGACGACGAGGAAATCGGCGAGTACGTGCGGACTCTGGAAGAGCGCGGTGACGCTGAGACCGATATCACAGAGGCAATCGCCAAGATCGACGGCGACGCGATCGCTGCCGAATTCGAGCGTTACCTACGGCGACGGGGCCCCGGTAGTTTCGGTCTGTGAGCAACACTTCTCTCGATGAAAACACGCAGAACCCCAGATCTCTTCGTCTTCGCCTTCAACTGATCGCGCTGTACGCCGGCGGGTTTCTCGGCCCGTTCGGCGGCGGCGTGGTCGCGTCCGTTCTCCCCGAGATCGGCGACGATCTGGGGGTCGGGGCATCTGCGGCCGCGTCGTCGCTCACGGCGTACCTCCTGCCATTTGCGGCATTGATGCTGGTGTCGGGAACCCTCGGCGCACGGTGGGGCAAGGTGCGGACCGTCCGCATTGCGTACGGCGTGTACGTGGCCGCGTCGTTGGCATGTTTCCTGGCTCCGTCGCTGGAGATCTTCCTTGCCGCCCGGGTCCTGCAAGGTAGCGCCAACGCCTTCACCACTCCCCTGTTGCTCGCATCGTTGGCAGCGGCAACGCCACAGGCCCGACTCGGCCGCGCGCTGGGCGCCTTCGGTGCGTTTCAGGCCGCCGGCCAGTCGTCCGCTCCCCTGATCGGCGGCCTCGCAGCCGAATTCGATTGGCGCCTCGCATTTCTCGTCATCGCTATGGTTGCCGGAGTTCTGGGCGCCGTCGGCTTGCCCAAAACCACAGCACCTCCGTCGGCCGCACCCGCCCGACTCCGCGACGCACTGCGGCCGGAAGTGCTGCGGATCGGCGTCGCCGCACTACTCGGCTGGGGCGCACTCGGCGGACTGAGCTTCCTACTGGCATTCCGGTTCGAGGATGAATTCGGCCTCTCGCCCACCATCCGCGGTCTGATGCTGACGCTGTTCGGCCTGGCCGGCATCATCGCCGCCCGACGAGTGGGAATCCTGATCGACCGCATCGGCGCGCGAAAGGCAGTGACCATCGGTGCGATCAGCGGAGCTGTCCTCGTCGCAGTTGTCGGACTCGCGTCCGTCATCCCCGCCATCGCTATCGCCTGGTTTATTGCCGGTATTGCGAGTCAGTTCGTGCTCGTCGGAGTCAATGCAGCGGTGCTCGGCTCGCAGGGCCCGAATCGCGGTGGCGCGGTATCCGTTGTGCAGGCAATGCGATTCGGCGGCGCAGCACTCGCTCCCCTGGCCCTCACACCGATTTACGACGCCTCGTCCATCGCAAGTTTCCTGATCCCTGCAGCTCTACTGGCTGCCGTGGCCCCCTTGATCATGCCCCGGCAGAAACCGTCAGCGTAGACGCCGGCCTGACCCCGGCTGTCGGGGATTGTTGGATTCTTTTTGGCGTCTGAGGTGCGCCGACTAGGCGAAGTGAGGTCGTTGTTACGGATTGTGTCTCCACTAAATATTCGGAAAATCTGGTGTTTCCGTCGTCGACAGATATTGATACAATGGAACAATGAGTGAATCCGAGTCGGAACCCGAGCGCCCCATCGATATTTTTCGGCGATCCGTCGCGATCCTCGAAGAAAATCTGCCCGCCACCTGGTCGCTGTCGACGCAGCGCTCCCCCGACCTGTCGGAGGCGCCTCTCCGTCTCGACCTGCGCTCCCCTGACGGGTCGATCGCCAAATTCGGCGTCTACGCCGCACACGGGGTGCTCAGCAGTGACGTTCCCGGCATCGCCGACCGCTTCCCCACCGGGCTGACCGGGTTCGTCTGCGCCAAATACCTGTCCGAACCGGTGCGTCGCCAACTCGACGCCCATGCACTCTCCTACGCCGACGCGACCGGCAACGTCTCGCTGACCGCCGATCGTCCTGCCGTCTGGGTGCGAGGCCGAGGCGCCGACGCAGATCCGTGGCGCGGCCCCGGACGGCCGTCAGGTCAGCTCGCCGGCGATCCGTCGGCGCGAGTCGTACGGGCGCTCGCCGACTTTGCCCCGCCGCTGGCGATCACCGCTCTGGTTCGCTTGGCCGGCGCATCAACAGGCGCGACATATCGGGTGGTGCAAACCCTCGCGGATCGCGAATTGGTGACCCGACTCCCCCGCGGCGGTATCGCCGACGTCAACTGGCAGAAAATGCTCCGCGAGTGGGCACAGGAATCCGTCGCCAAAGCCCCCACACCGCACGGCTTTCACGCTCCGGACGGACTCGAAGCGCTCTTCGATCAACTCCGCCAGCTCAGCGGGCACATCTATGCCGGCACGGCATCTGTCGCCGCCGCACCGTTCGCCAGATACGCACCCACTCAGCGTGCTCATTTCCACGCCGACAACGTCGACCAGTTTGCCGACGCGCTGGGTCTGCGCCGCGTCGAGACCGGTGCCGATGTGTGGGTCA
The DNA here is from genome assembly GCF_042790355.1 of Rhodococcus sp. NPDC056743. Taxonomy (NCBI): domain Bacteria; kingdom Bacillati; phylum Actinomycetota; class Actinomycetes; order Mycobacteriales; family Nocardiaceae; genus Rhodococcus; species Rhodococcus sp. NPDC056743. The sequence goes on from NZ_JBHTZI010000003.1 coordinate 511,027, forward strand.
CCGCTCCCCTGTCACCGTCGGTATTCGACCGAATTCTCACCCGCGACGGCATCCGGATCGTGTCGCCGAGCCAGGCCTACGCCGATCTTCTTGTCGGCCCGGATGCCGACGAAGCGGCGGCCGATCACCTCATGGGCTGGATGATCGAGAACGAATCGCAGTGGCGACGCGCCGCCTCCCCAGCCAAGGATCGACCATAGGAAAATTCGGCCGATGGTTTCGCCTACGCTGTCCTGGTGAATGAAACGCATATCGCGGGCGTAGCGACGGCGTACGCGGATACCCATCGACTGAAACTGTTTTCGTTCACGGTCGCCGAGAAGCGCGCCGAGTACCTGTGGGTACTCCGCGCATTCGACCACGCACGCGCCAATTACACGGTCCTGCTTCATTCGGGAACAGTCGCGCAGATCCTCGAGAAGATCGGCGGATCGGACCCTGCCGCTCAATTGTCGTCAGCCGAGATCGCGCCGCTGCTCGATCAGCTCCACGTGTGGGAAATCCTCGAACGCAGCTACGACGGTACCCGCGCCGCGTCGCTAGCCGAGTACCGCAACCGGCATTTCGTGTATCAGTTCGGTCAGGCCGGCTATCAGGTGTACCGGTCCGTCGAGGACGTTCTTGCCGCCAGACTCGACAATTCTTCCCTGTCACGTCTGGCGCTGGCGGATCTTCTGGCCGACATGTCGGAACTGGCCGAAGCAAATCGAACGGCAGACGGCGACCTCATTTTCCGCAAACTCAAGCGCCTCGACTCGACGCTCTCCGACATGGCCGATCGCGCTGCGCACTTCTACCTCACGCTCGGCGATCTTGTTCGGACGACGGAAGTCACACCGCAGGCATTTTTGAACCACAAGGACGCCCTGCTGACGCACATGCGTGAGTTCAGCTCCGACCTCGCGCGGTACGCACCAAAACTCAAGGAAGCCATCGAGCACGTCGAATCGACGGGTGTCGACCGGATGATCCGGCTGGCCGCGGCCAGCGACGAGCGAGTGTTCGTCCCGATTGCCGAACGCGAAGACGACTGGATGGCCCGCTGGCGCGGCTTGACCGCGTGGTTCGTCTCCGCAGAGACCGGGATCAGCGAGTCCGAGCGCCTACGCGAAGGCACCATGAGCGCGATCGCCGCAGTGCTCGCCCTGTTGCGCCGCGTCACGGAAACCCGCCGGGGCGGCATCAGCCGCGAAAGCCAGCTGCGGCACCTCGCCGGATGGTTTGCCGCCACACCGTCGGAGGACGCGGCTCATGCACTGTTCCAGGCCGTGTTCGACCTCGGTCGCCCGCGCCACCTGTCGATGGTTCATCCGGACGCCGACATCATTTCGCACCACCGATCCTGGTGGGAGGCACCGCCCGTCGAAATTGCCCGCACCCTGGCAGAAACGGGACGCCCACCGTCACCGGGTTTGCCCAGCAAGGTCGCCCGCAACGACGGCAGCATCAGACGACTACGCGAAGAACAGCTCGCCGCGCAGCGAACCCGCAGTGCCGCAGCACAATCCCTGGCCACCAACGGTGTGTATCAACGTGAGCTCAACGAGCAGGAGACCGAAGTTTTGCTGAGTTTGCTCAATGCCGCACTCACGGCCCGCGTGCCGGTGGTCGGCCGCGTCAAGAGTTCCACCGGTAGCGAGAACGGGGTGAAACTGACGCTGAGCCCGTCCGACGGTTCCACCACCATCACCACCGCCCGTGGCCGGATGCACCTCGACGGCATCGAGGTCAGCGTTCGATGAGAGCTCGCGAGATCACTCCCCTTGCGCTCGATTCGTATCAGCGAGCCGCGCGGGTCATCCTGTCGAATCACCTGGTTACCACGTCGTATCCGGATCGCGCGGCGCTTCCACTGCTGCGGCGGTGGGCTACGGAACTTCGAGACGACCTCCTGGATCTGTTCGGATACCGCCTCGAAGTCACCGAGACGACGGCCCGGTTGTTCACGGTCTCCGACCGCCTCAACCCGTCGGCACCCGCCCAGACTGCAACCGAGCGCACCTTCGACCGCACCCGATACTCGTACCTCGCACTGTGCCTGGCTGCCTTGGGTCGCGCCGGCAACCAGATCACGTTGTCGGAGTTGGCAGATCACGTGGCTGCCGACGCCGCGCAGGTGGACGGCGTCGAACTGTCCACCGACCGCGGCGCCGATCGTGACGCGTTTGTCGACGCCGTCGGCTGGCTCGGTGTTCGCGGCGCTATCGCATTGGCCGACGGAGACGCGAACGGCTGGGCGTCCAATCCCGAAGCGGGAGAAGCGCTCTACGACATCGACCGGTCCGTCGTCGTAGCACTGTTCCGCCCACCGCGCGCTCTGCAACACCTGCATTCCATTCGCGGGCTCTTGGCTGCCGAAACATCACAGGCGGCGGAGGAAGACGGAGTTCCCGTGGACGCCAAGGCAATCGGTCGACGGGTGCGCCGCGCTCTCGTCGAACGCCCGGTGGTGCTGGCCGGCGAACTGGATCAGCATGAGCTGATCGCGTTAGCCCAACCCAAGACCGCGTCGGACGTCGAAATGCTGACCGGGCTGGTTGCCGAGCGCCGGGCCGAGGGAATCGCGATGATCGATCCCACCGGACGCCTGTCGGACGTGCGTTTTCCCAGCACCGGCACGATCGCCCAGGTCGCACTGCTGCTGGCCGGGGAAATCGCCGATCGAATTCTCGATGTCGACGCGCCGGAACTGCCGAAACTTCCGCTCCCCCTCGAGTCCGACGACCACTTGATCGAGCAACTCGATGCGGCGATCCCCGAGGCCGGAATCTTCGAGGACCTGGCGGACGAGGACGCCGAGCCGGTCGAACCCGCTTCGGAGCCTGCCGATCCCCCGGAACCGGCAACGTATCCCCTGATCGACGACACGTGGCTGGCGGACAAGATCACCGAATTGGTGGATCAGTTCGGCCGGACGTTTGCGGCGCAATGGCAGGCGGATCACAACGGACTACGGAAACACTCGCTCGGCCTGCTGCAGCGATTACGCCTGACGCACGCAGTTCCCGGCGGAGTTCTGGTTCTGCCCGTACTCGCGCGCTACCGCGACGTCGTGGTCAATGTCCGCGAACGCGATCCCCTCATCGATTTTGCGGTCGACAACTCCGCACCCGAGTCCAGTTCCGAATTTTCCGGCAGCACAGAAGAACCAGAGGTAGAAAACGCATGAACAGCGCCCGTTTCCGGCCTACCCGGGCCGGCATCATCAACCTCTGGGATTACCGTGACCAGGAATTCTCCTTCGCCGACGGACGCCTGGTCCTGCGCGGCCCCAACGGCTCCGGCAAGACCAAAGCCCTCGAGGTGCTGTTCCCGTTCGTGTTCGACGGCCGTATCGAGCCGCGTCGGCTCAATCCTTTTGCCGGCGAAGAACGCACTATGAAGTCGAATCTGCTCTACCGCGGACAGGACACCGCGCACTCGTACGTGTGGATGGAGTTTTGCCGCGGCTCACTCGACGACCCCGAAGCCGTCACCGTTGGCATCGGCATGCGTGCGAGCCGCACCAACGACAAGGTCACCCGCTGGTACTTCGTCGCCGACGGCCGGGTGGGTGTCGACTTCTCGCTGATCGGCAGCGACGATCGTCCGCTGACCAAAAAGCAGTTGGCCGAGCAACTGGGCAGTGACGCGATCACGGACCGTCCGCTGGACTACCGCACGGCCATCGACGCGCGCATGTTCGGCCTCGGCGTGCAGCGTTACGACCAGCTGATCAATCTGATCCTGACGCTGCGTCGTCCACAGCTCGCGAAGAACCTTGACCCGAAGGGCCTTTCGCAGGCGCTCACCGACGGTCTGCGTCCGCTCGACGACCAGCTGGTGCTCGAAGCTGCGCGCTCGTTCAGCGACATGGAAGAAGTCGGCCGCGCACTCGAGGGGCTGGCCGCTGCCGACGGTGCAGCGCAGACTTTTATCGGTGTCTACACCAAGTATCTGCGTCAGCAGTCTCGGGGCGAGATCGAACAGGTCGGCGCTCGACTGGCTGCGGTCACCAAAGGTGTTGCCGCCATGGACGAGTCGGCTGTTGCTCAGTTGCGGAGCCGAGAAGCCCGCGCCGCCGCCGAAGAACGATTCAATGCCGCCGAGCAGGCCCTCGATCACGCCCGCGCCAATGTCGAAGCGCTGCAACGCTCGAGCGCGTACGAAGGCAAGCAGCAACTCGACGACCTCGCGCAGGCAGTGGCAACACTGAAATTGTCCACCGAGCAGCAAGCCGACAAGTCCCGCAAGGCGCAGGCAACATTGGCGCAGCGCGGCGACGAAGCCGACAAGGCCACCGCGTCGGTACGCCGCGCCGCCGAAGCACTTTCGCGGGCCGAGGACGAACTGCGCGTCGGCGCCGAAGACGCCGGCATCGTCTGGACACCACTGCCCGACGGATCCCGCAGCGACCAGATCACCGCAGCGGTGCGCGGCCACGCCGAAGAACGCGACGGCGACGTTCGTGCGGTGCGGGCCGCCCTCGCCACTGTCGAAAAGGCCACCACCGAGCGGACCCGCGCCGAGAACTCCTCACGTCGCGGCCAGGAACTCCTCGAATCCGCCAAAGCTGCTGTCCTCGAAGGTGAAGCCGCCGTCGAACTGGCTCGCAGCGAATGTGCCACCGGTCTTCGCTCGTGGTGGACAGGGCATTCGGAACGCTATGCCGCTGCCGGCGCCGATACCTCACTGTTCGAGGCGTTGGACGGAGCCCTGTCGGCGGTCGGTGACGAAGACGCCCCGACGTTGGCGGCCGTGCTCGCCGAACACACCGAGTCCGGAATCGAGGCCCTACGGGAGCGTCGACGCTCTGCGGAAGCGGAAATCGTCGCCTCCCGCGCCTCCGTCACGGCACTGAAAGCCGAACGCAAAGCCGTTTCGGCCGAACACGACGACGCTCCGCCGGCATTCCACGCCCGCACCGACAGCCGCAAGGACCTGCCGGGCGCTCCCTTCTGGAGCCTTGTTCGATTTGCCGAGTCCGTCGAACCCGAGGTCGCCACGGGAATCGAATCCGCACTGCAGGCCGCAAACATGCTGGACGGCTGGGTAGTCCCCGGTGAGCAGCTTCCGGAATTCGTCAGCGAGCAATTCCTCACGGCGCTCCCGGCGAAACAGCGTCCGAAGGGACGCACCCTCGCGGACGTCCTCGAGGTCGAAGGCAGCTCCGACGTCCCCGACGCACAGGTCCAGGGAATTCTCGCCTCGATCAGCCTGGTCGAGAGCGCGGACACCACCACGGCCGCCGTGGCGATCGGCGTCGACGGCCGATTCTGGCAGGGTGTTGTCCACGGACGACACGTCAAGACCGACGCCGAGTACATCGGCACCACGGCCCGCGCGCGTCGCCGCGCTGCCCGGATCACCGAGATCGACGCGGCGCTGGGTGAACTCGACGCGGCAATCGACGCCGGCACGGCTCTGGTGGCGCAAACCAACGAGCAGTTGACTCACCTTGCGGCCGCCGCAAAGGAACTCCCCAAGACCGGCTCGATTCTGCGTGCACTCAAGGCCGTCGCCGAATCCGCGGGCGCATTGCGTACGCGGTCCGAGGCAACCGAGAGCGCACAGCGCGAACTCGACGCGGCGATAGCGGATCTCGCCGCCAAGGAAAAGCAGTTGCGCGCTACGGCGTCGACGCACCGGACCCCGCACGTCGGCCGCGAACTGGATTCATTGGCAGCGGCGATTCGACACTTCGAAAAGCAAGGCGACGTGGCCCTGCGATGCCGGCGCGAGCACGCCAAAGAGGTGGAACTCGAACGCGAATCGAGCGATCGTCTCGACGAGTCACGCACCAACGCCGAGGAATTTGCCGAAGAAGCAGCGATCGCGGAAGAGAGTCTGCTCCAACAGGTCCAACGCCTGGAAACCTTGCGCGACACCCTCGGTGCAAGTGCCGAACAAATCGATCTCGACCTCGCCAAGGCACGCGCCAAGATCGAGGAATGCAAAGTCGACCAACGCGCCGCCCGTAAGGCCTACGACGCGGCCGTGCTCCACATCGGCACCGCTGAAGGCGCGTACAACACGGCCGTCGAGACCCTGCGACACACCCTCACCGAAACACGCAGCGATGCAGAGCAACTCGCGCCCTATGCGCGACCCGATCTGCTGGAACTGCTCGGTATCACCGAACCCCTGAGCTGGCCGGCCAGTTCCGCTGCCTGGATGAGCCCCGATCAACTCGTCTACCGGATCCAGAACGAAGACCGGACCGACGACGCCCCGCACCCGCCGGTACTCCCCGAAGACGTGGACAAGCTGTACCGTGCGCTCGACGCGGCAACGTCGACGGTTCGCGTCACCGACGGCGCCCGCAAGGCCACTCGCACGGCTCTGACGTCCGCGCTGCAGGAATTCGACGCCCAGCTTGCTGCCGCCGGCCAGGACTACCGCCTGCAGTGGGACGCACCGGACGGGCTCACCGTCGTCCGCGTGCAGGACGAGCAGGGACACTCCTCGATCGGCGAGTTCGCGACCCGGATCCACGAAGCGCGCGGCGATCAGGAACAGTTGCTCACCGAATCCGAACGTCGCATTCTCGAAGATGCGCTGCTCACCGGTCTGGCCCAGCAGATTCACGAACGCACCGTCGACGCCCGCGAACTCATCGCGCAGATGGGCACCGAAATGCGTGAGCGGCACATGTCGTCCGGCAACACCATCGGCGTCCACTGGGTTCTGGCCGACAACCTCGACGAGAGCTCGCGGGCCATCTCCAAACTGCTCGATCGAGATGCGTCGGCGCTGGGCGTGGACGAGTTGGCGACCCTGCGCGCACATTTCGCGACGCAGATTCGCACTACCCGGGCGGCGCACCCCGAGCGGTCGTACCCGGAGATCTTGTCGTCGGCACTCGACTACCGTCAGTGGCGATTCTTCTCCTTCACCCTCATCAGCGGCGAAGGCAAGGAAGACAGGCTCACCGTCGCCCGGCACAGCGCCCTGTCCGGCGGCGAGCAGTCGGTGTCACTGCATCTGCCACTCTTCGCGGCTGCGCACGTCATGCTCGATTCGGCCGATCCGCACGCGCCGAGACTCCTCGCACTCGACGAGGCCTTTGCCGGCGTCGACGACAACGGTCGAAGCGAGTTGTTGGGATTAAGCGTCCAGTTCGATCTGGACCTCTTCATGACGGGGTACGACCTGTGGATCACGTACGCCGACGTACCGGGGTGCGCGCACTACGACCTGGCGCACTCCACGGCCGAGCAAGCCGTCAGCGCCGCGCTACTGGTGTGGTCGAACGGTGAACTGCTCGCCGAGCACGACGGAACGGACTTGGCGCGAGCTCTCGGATCTCCGCTGCGCCGAAGGGTGCCCACCCCTGCCGAGGGTGCACTCGACTACGCCTAGCACCGTGCGCCTTTGTTAACCGCCCGCGGTTAACAAAGGCACACAGCATGTCGTCTCGGAATGGGAAGCACCCAGGATGGGTACGCGATTCTCAACCATGAGCGCGAATCCCCCGAGACGGAGGCGACATGAAGAAAACCATCGCAACAATCATGATCGTGGGTGCAGTCTCGACAGTGTGTGCCTGCGGAAGCGACGATGACGCGCAGAACCCGGACAACGGTCGCGCCAGTCAAGTAACGATGAAAATGCCTGCCGGAACGTCGACCGGCGATATGAGCGCTGTGAATCAGGGGAAACTCACGGCATTTGTTGTTGCGTTCCGCACCCGCTACCCGGATCTTTCACGGGATCGAGACGACCAGGACATCAAGGAAATCGTCCTCGACACATGTGACGACATTGCCGATGGCGACACCAAACAACAAGTCAGCGACGAAATACGCGATCAGGCCGAGCACAACGGCCTTGTTCCGACCCAAGCCCAAATCGACGAGATCTACGACATGGTCGTACCGGCGTGCCCGTGAAAGCACGCTGTGCGCCTTTGTTAACCGCCCGCGGTTAACAAAGGCGCACAGCAGATACTTCAGCGCAGCGAAATACCCAGCAGAGCGTCGACGGCATCGGCGAACTCGCCTGGTGCCTGTGCGTCGGATCCCCCACCTTCGATTGCGCGGCGTGCCCAACCATCGAGGGCGTCGAGAGCCTTGGGGGTGTCGAGATCGTCGGCGAGATGCTGACGCAGACGGGCGACGGTGTCCGTGGCGGACGCAGCGGTATTCAGGGCCGCTGCCTCACGCCAGACCTTCAGACGCGCCTGAGCGTCCTCGAGGACCTGTTCGGTCCAGGCCCGGTCCTGGCGGTAGTGACCGGAGAGCAGTCCGAGACGGATCGCTGCGGGGTCGACTCCTTCGCCACGAAGTTTCGAGACGAACACGAGGTTGCCGCGACTCTTCGACATCTTCTCGCCGTCCAGACCGATCATGCCGGTGTGGACGTAGTGACGCGCAAAACGGCGATCGCCCGTGGCGCATTCGGCGTGTGCTGCCGAGAACTCGTGGTGCGGGAAGATGAGGTCGCTGCCGCCGCCCTGGACGTCGAAGCCGGAGCCGATGCGGTTGAGTGCGATGGCCGCGCACTCGATGTGCCAGCCGGGGCGACCCGGTCCGAACGGTGACGGCCATGACGGCTCGCCCGGACGCACGGCCCGCCACACGAGCGCGTCGAGCGGATTACGCTTGCCGGCGCGATCCGGATCGCCGCCGCGCTCGGCGAAGAACTTCTCCATCGTCTCGCGGTCGTAGCCGGATTCGTACCCGAACTGCTCGGTGGCGTCGGCCCGGAAGTAGACGTCGGGGAACTCGGCGTCGTCGACGATGTACGCAGCGCCGGACGCGACGAACTTCTCGACGAGTTCGACAACTTCGTTGATCGATTCGACCGCGCCGATGTAGTCCTTGGGCGGAAGCACGCGCAGTGCCTCCATGTCTTCCCGGAACAACGCTGTCTCGCGCATCCCGAGAACCATCCAGTCTTCGCCGTCGCGGTTGGCGCGTTCGAAGAGCGGATCATCCACGTCGGTCACGTTCTGGACGTAGTGAACGTCGTGTCCGGCGTCGCGCCAGATGCGGTTCACGAGGTCGAAGGTGAGGTACGTGGCGGCGTGCCCAAGATGGGTGGCGTCGTACGGGGTGATGCCACAGACATACATTGTGGCGGTCTTCCCGGGGGTAACCGGACGAACCTGACGGTCGGCTGTGTCGTACAGCCGCAACGGCGGACCCTGACCAGGTACGGACGGGAGTGCGGTATCGGACCAAGACTGCATACTGGCGAGCCTAGTGGAGACTCGTCGACGGCTCGGAAGGTGCTGGCTGATCTGGCACCGGTTCGGGCGCTGACGCCAGTTTGCTCGGCCACCAGATTTTCTGCCCGATGTCGTAGGTCAGCGCCGGGACCAGCAGCGATCGGACGATGAGCGCGTCGAGGAGCACACCGAAGGCCACGATGAAGGCAATCTGCGCGAGGAACAACAGCGGGATCACAGCCAAGGCCGAGAAGGTTGCTGCCAGAACAACTCCGGCGGACGTGATCACACCGCCGGTGACGGTCAGTCCGCGGAGCGCGCCGGCCCGCGTGCCGATCTTCTGCGCCTCTTCCCGAACTCTGGTCATCAAGAAGATGTTGTAGTCGATCCCGAGTGCGACCAGGAACACGAACGCGAACAGCGGCACCACCGGATCTGCGCCGGGGAATCCGAAGACGTGATCGAACACGAGCGACGAAATACCCAGTGTCGCAGCAAAAGAGAGCACAACCGTGCCCATCAGCAGCAGCGGCGCAAGGAGTGATCTCAGTAACAGTGCGAGGATCACGAAGACAACAAGCACAACCACGGGAATGATCAGCGTGCGGTCGCGGGTCGACGTGGTCTTGGTGTCGAGATCCGTTGCGGTGACTCCACCGACCAAGGCGTTGGCCCCTTCGACGGAGTGGACTGAATCACGTAGTCGCACAATCGTGTTTTCGGCCTCGATCGAATCTGCGGCATCGGTCAGCGTCGCCTCGAGCGAGACACGGCCGTCGACGACGAGCGGCGCTCCCCCGTTCTGCACGACAGTGACGTCACTGACTCCGTCGACTCGACCTGCCGCGACTACAGCATCCAGCTGATCCGCATCAGCGATCACGATTGCCGGGGAACCTGATCCGGCGTCGAAGTGATCACCGAGAATCTCCTGGCCCGCCACCGAGTCCACGTCGAGCAGAAAGACGTCGGACGACGCCACACCGCTGGCCTTGAACTGCGGCATCATCAGCGCGAAGAGCACCAGCACCAGCGTCGACGCGACCCAGAAGCGGCGCGGATGCCGCCCGATGCGGGCTGCAAGTCCGGCCCAGAAACGGTGATCGTTCGCCTCGTCGTGATGCGCGACGTCGGCGTCGAACTTCGGCTTCGTCGGCCAGTATGCGGTGCGGCCGAACAGAACCAGGATGGCAGGCAGGAATGTCATCGAGGCGAGGAACGACGCGGCGATTCCGATGGCAGCGACCGGCCCCAGACCGCGGTTCGAGTTCAGGTCCGACAGCAACAGGCACAGAACACCCGCGATCACGGTGCCGGCTGATGCCGCGACGGGTTCCAGCGTGGCACGCCACGCCACCCGCATCGCCGAGTATTTGTCCTGCTCGATACGCAGTTCCTCGCGGTAGCGCGAGACGAGCAGCAGCGCATAGTCGGTCGCGGCGCCGAACACCAGGATGAACAGGATGCCCTGGCTCTGACCGTTCAACGCGATGACGTCGGCGTCCGCCAGCAGATACACCAACAGACTCGACAAGCCGAGCGCGAAGACCGCCGAGAAAATGACAACAAACGGCAGGATTGGACTGCGATACACCACGATCAAGATCAGAATCACGACTGATCCGGCCACCAACAACAGCAGACCGTCGATACCGGCAAATGCGGCAGAGAGATCAGCGACCTGACCGGCCGGACCGGTCACCAGTACGGTCAACCCCTCCGGCGCAGATTCGAGCGCGGCGCGCAGTTCCTTCACCGAGGTCTTGACCTCGACGGTGCTGTCGATCGGCAGGAACAGCTGCAACGCCTGACCGTCCGCCGACGGAATCGCGGGCGAGCTCGCGTCACCGAATCCTTCGGTGCCGACAAACTTTCCGACGGTGTCCGTCAGGAAGGTGCTGTCGCCACTCTGCAATCCGCCCGAGCGTTCTGCGACGACAATCGCCGGAACGAATCGTGTATCGGTGAAACCTTCCTGGAGCTTCGACACCTCGGTTGCTTCCGCCGATGCGGGCAGGAAGGACGTGTTGTCGTTCTGCTGCACTGTGCTCAGTTTTCCGGCAAACGGCCCACCGAAACCTCCGATCGCCAACCAGCCGATTACCAGCAGAGCTGGCACAATCCATCTCAGGCGACGACGCGTACTCGTGGGTGTGCTCACGGTTTCTCCTGAGCTCGGGTTGGCTGATGCGTGGTGGTCCCCTATTTTGTTCAGTAAGCTGAACAATTGCAAACGGAAGGCAGGAGAGTGGCCGAGGACGGGCTCGAAAACTGGCCGACAGGCCGCTTGTTGTCCACTGCGGCGCGCCTCGTCGAACACTCATGGGAACAGGTCCTACGCAGCCAGGACATGACGCACGCCGGCCTGATAGTCCTGCATTCCATCGCCACGTCCCCCGCATCGCAGCGGGACATCGCCAAAACGGCTCGGGTCACCGACCAGACGATGAGTCGGACCGTCGATCGCCTTGAGCGAGCCGGGTACGTCACCCGGGACACCGATCCACGCGACGAACGCCGACGCCTCATCGCCATCACCGCGTCCGGCCGGGCAACCTACGAACGTCTACTCGAACTCGAAAAGGACGAAGCCGCCCTCGCCTTCGGTTTCAGCGATGTTTCGGCACTGCGCGAACAGCTACTTCGGCTGGTTCGGTCCCCGGAACTCAATCCCAAGTACAACGAAAACTAGAACGCCGGCCACGGGATCGTTCGATGCCCGTTCGGCACGGGCATGACTGCTGACAGAGTCAGTTCGCGCGCCCGCTGAGCCAGCGCCGCGATTTCGTCGTCTGTGACCAGTTCCGAGAGTTCGTCACCGAAACGACCGTCGACGGTTGTCACGAACTCCGCGACATCCGCGATCAACGGCCCGGGAACTTGTTGTCCCGCCCAGCCCCACAACACAGTGCGCAGTTTGTTGTCCGTGTGCATGCAGATGCCGTGATCGACGCCGTACACGGAGCCGTCGATCCCTTCGAGGGCGTGACCGCCCTTGCGATCTGCGTTGTTGATGAGAAGATCGAGGACTGCCATCCGCTGAAGCCGCGGATCATCGGCGTGAATCAGCGACACCGGTTCCCCCGCGGAATCGAACGCCTGCAGAACCTCGAACCATCCCGCCGGAACATTGTCCGGGCTACAGAGATCCACGATCTCCGGCGGGCCGAGCACATCAGCGGAACGGTCGACGGTGTCGATCCATTTCTGCACCATTCCCGGACCAAAAGGTCCGTCGCGCAAGACCGTTCGCGGGATAACACCCCACCCCAGAGCTTCCGACACCAGATACGAGGCTACTTCGCGTCCCGCGAGAGTCCCGTCCGGGAAGTCCCACAACGGGCGCTCGCCGCGCACCGGCTTGTAGACGACCCGCATCGACTCGTCGCCGAGAACGGCGTCGCACACCAGGGTTGCATTGCTGGCAGTGGTGATCTGACCGATCACTGTCAGCTCGCCCTCGAGTTGGACGTCCACGCCGGATGGCCTCGACACCGCTCAGTCCTCGTCGGAGTCTGCGTCGTCGATCGCGAATCCGAAGGAATCACCGCGCCGATAGCCGTTTGTCCTGACGCAGATATGTCCGTCCGGAGCGAGGGGTTCGCCGCACAGCGGACACGGCGCACGACCGGCGGCGATCACTCGCTCGGATCGCAGCGAGAATTCGCGCGCCTGCTCCGGGGTCAAGAACACGCGGACCGCGTCGGGTCCGTCGTCCGAATCGTCGAGCACTACCGACTCGTCGAACTCGGTTTCGCTTACTGCAAGAAGTTCCACCACGACGGCACCGGCATCGGCGTCCCAGCCCAATCCCATCGTGCCGACGCGAAATTCGGCATCGAGTGGAGTAACCAGCGGACTGAGGTCGGTGATGTCACCGGCTTCCGGTGGAACCTCGGTGCCGAAACGGCGATGCACCTCTTCGAGGAGTAGCCCCATCCGGTCGGCCAGTACCTGCACCTGCTGCTTTTCGAGCAACACGCTCACAACTCGTGCCTCGTGCACGGCTTGGAGATAGAAAGACCTGTCACCGGGTTCTCCCACGGTCCCTGCGACAAATCGGTCAGGGGTGCGAAATACGTGAATCGCGCGCGACATTGCACCTCCTCGAATTCGAGCGGAACTTCCCTGGATACCCATTATCCGTCACGATCACACTCCGACCTCGCCGCCTGGCACGGATTCCTGCTCAGGCGCGGAGCCATTGGTGGCCGCCTTGGCCTGACCGATCGCCGCCAATGCGTCTCCCGTGTCGTTGACCCGAAGCACGAAGGGCGAGGTGGTGGAATACCGGATCACACTCATCGACGCCGGTTCCGCAACGATGCGCTGGAACGAGTCGAGATGCATCGCGTACGCGTCTGCCAGTACGGATTTGATGACGTCGCCGTGTGTACAGGCAATCCAGACGACATCCTTGCCGTGCTCCGTGGCAAGCCTTCTGTCGTGTTCACGAATCGCGGCTACCGCCCGCGCTTGCACCTGCGCCAGACCTTCACCGTCGGGAAAGACGGCGCCCGATGCGTGCCGCTGCACAACCTTCCACAGCGGTTCCTCGAGCAAGTCCTTCAGCGGCCGACCGGTCCACTGGCCGTAGTCCACCTCGACGAGGCGCTCCTCGACGACGGGGGTCAATCCGCGGTCGGCGGCAAGCGGACCCACCGTCTGCTCACACCGCAGCAGCGGCGAGCGGACGATCTCGGCAATGTCGAGACCCACCAACCTGTCGACAACGCCGTCGGCCTGTTTCCGGCCGTGATCGTCGAGTTCCACACCCGGCGTTCGACCGGCAAGTGTGTGGGCCGTATTGGACGTCGACCGCCCGTGCCGCAGAAGGACAACTGTCATGCCATAACCCTAATGGGGCGGGGCAGGGAGCGGCGGACGGTCGACGTCGAAACCGGCGTTATGTCGCGGACACAACCCCTGTGGCCAGCAGCGCAAGGACGACTACGCCGAGAGCGATTCTGTACCCGACGAACCAATACATCGAATGATTGACCACAAACTTGAGCAACCACGCAATGGCCGCGTAGCCGACAGCAAATGCGATGACCGTCGCGACGAACAGCTGGGGGCCACTGGCGTTCAGCCCCTCGCCCGCAGGTTCGAAGGCGTCCGGAAGGCTGAAGAGCCCCGACGCGAGCACCGCCGGGATAGCCAACAGGAACGAATAGCGTGCAGCGGCCTCACGCGTAAGTCCGAGAAACAGACCAGCGCTGATGGTTCCACCCGAACGGGACACCCCGGGGATGAGGGCAAGCGCCTGCGCCGAACCCATGATGATGCCGTCACGCGCTGTGAGAGATTCGATGGGTCGGGACTTACGTCCGTAGTACTCGGCGGCTGCGATAACGAGCGCAAACACGATGAGCATCGTCGCGATCAACCACAAATTGCGTGCGCCGGTACGGATTTGGTCCTTGAACAGGAAACCGAGAACACCGACGGGAATAGTACCGATGATGACGTACCAACCCATGCGGTAATCGAGGTCACCGCGATGCTCGGCATGGAACAACCCGCGGAACCATGCGGTGACGATCCTCACGATGTCGCGCGCAAAATAGATCAGGACCGCAAGTTCGGTGCCGAGCTGAGTCACCGCGGTGAAGGACGCACCGGCATCACTTCCGAAGAAGATCTCGGAGACGATACGCAGATGCCCCGACGACGAGACGGGAAGAAATTCGGTCAATCCCTGCACGAGTCCCAGGACCATGGCCTGTAGCCATGTCATTGCCTCACCCATCAGAGAACCGCCTGCACAAATTTTTCGAACCGGACTGATTCGAATGGGATTACTACACAACAGTTTCGTGGGGCGAGTTCACTTTTCACTGGCGTCACGCTACCGGGGCGTCGCCTGACGTGCCGAGTCCGGCACGCTGATGCCCGAATCCCCCGAGTTCGGTCGGGCGAGCACTAGTCTGCACGTGGTGAGAACTCCCGGGTGCGACGCACGCACTCGGGTCGGGCGTGAGATGGACGGCATTGATGAAACACAGATCAGTCGGAACGAGCGGACTTCGGGTGTCTCGACTTGGGCTCGGCACACTGACCTGGGGACGCGACACGGACGGCGACGAGGCCGCCGCACAACTTCTGGCTTTCGCGGAGGCCGGCGGAACCCTGGTCGACAGCTCCCCCGCGTACGGTGACGGCGCCGCGCAACGACTCCTCGCCGAACTTCTCGACGACGTCGTCCCCCGCGACGAACTGATCGTCAGCTCGAGCGCCGGGATCAATCCCAACCCGATCGGCACGGATCGCGTCGACTGCTCACGGCGTGGCCTGCTCCGCCAATTGGACGCAACACTGCGCGAACTCGGCACCGATTACCTCGACATGTGGCAGGTCGCGACCTGGGATCCACTGACCCCGGTCGACGAGGTCGCGGCAACTCTCGACTACGCGGTCTCGAGCGGCAAAGTGCGCTACGTCGGCGTGCGCGGATACCTGGGCTGGCAGTTGGCTACCGCTGTCGGCGCTTGCGGCACAACAACTCTCACCGCCACCCAAGCCGAGTACTCACTCTTGGCTCGCGGCGTCGAAGAGGAATTGTTTGCCGCAGCATCACACCACGGCGTCGGCGTGTTTGCGGCTGTCCCCCTCGCCGGCGGCGTTCTCACCGGCAAGTACCGGGGCGGGATTCCCGTCGATTCCCGCGGGGCCGACGAGGCTCATTCCGGCCACGTACAGAGCTATCTCACCGATTCCTCGGTACGGGTTGTCGACGCGGTCGTTACAGCCGCCGACGGTCTGGGTACCTCACCGTTGGCTGTTGCCTTGGCGTGGGCTCGCGATCGCCCGGGAGTTGCCAGCGCCGTAGTCGGCACTCGGGATCTCGCGCAACTGACCGGTGTGCTGGTAGCCGAGGAACTCGAGTTGCCCGCTGCGATCGCTGCAGCACTCGACGACGTGAGTGCGTAACTGCAGGTCTCACTCATCGAAATACCCGAATTACCCATATAGCGAGGGCAGGCTAACCTAGTAGATAACACGTTCCTGAACTAGAGGAGAACTTATGACCACGCTTGACGTAGACCACAGTCCTGCCGACGCGTCGGCGTTCTCCGAACGCATCAAGACGCAAACCGACGCAGCGCACCGCGAAACCGAGCAGTCACGGTTCGTCGGCGCTCTTCTCGGCGGCGAACTGACCACCGCCGGATACGCGGCGTTACTGGGACAGACGTACCTGGTCTACACAAGCCTGGAAGAAGCCGGCCGTGCGCATGCCGACAACGCACTGGTCAACCCGTTCCTCTCCGACGATCTCCTCCGCGTCGCGGCACTCGAAGCCGATCTCGAGTTCCTGAATGGACCGAACTGGCGGGAGAGCCTCGAGGCCCTGCCCGCGACGCAGCGGTACGTGGCGCGGTTGCAGGAAGTTGCCTTCGACTGGCCGGCCGGCTTCGTGGCGCACCACTACCTCCGCTACATGGGAGATCTGTCCGGTGGCCAGATCATCCGCCGCATGCTCGAGCGCGCGTACGGTTTCGAAACCGACGGCCTGCGTTTCTACATCTTCGACGGCATCCCCAAGCCCAAGCCGTTCAAGGACGCGTACCGCGCGAACCTCGACGCGCTCCCAATTTCCCCCGACGATCAGCAGAAGTTCATCGACGAGGTCAATCTGGCCTACCGCCTCAACGGTGATCTGTTTGCCGACCTGGAGGGTGACATCGAGAGCTACCTCGTCAAATGAGCAAGCGTTGGGCCGCCGCAGCACTGGTCGCGGTTGCCGGTTTCGGATTGGTCGCGTGTGGGTCGGCGGACAACGCCGGGGGCGCCGGCTCAACGCAGGCTCGCACTGCGGTGCTCGAGGACTCCAGCCCCACACCGGTGAGCGAGAATCCCGTTGCCGCGCTGCCCACCACCGTCACAGGCTTCGACGGTGTCCCGGTCACGATCACGGACAACAGCCGAATCGTCGCTGCCGACAGGTACGGGACCTTTGCCGCCACGGCCGTTGCACTCGGGCTCGGGGACAATCTGGTCGGGCGCGACACGGCGGCCAAGTTCCCGGCCGTCGAAGACGTCCCGGTCGTGACGGTGGGCGGTTCGTCGCTCAGTGCCGAAGCGATTCTCAATCTCAACCCGACCGTCGTTCTCACCGACACCAGCATCGGCCCACAGAGTGTGCAGGACCAACTGCGGGCAGCCGGAATCCCCGTTGTCTTCTTCGATCCGACCCGCACGCTCGAAGGCGTCCCGTCACAAATCCAGGCGGTCGCCGACGCTCTCGGTGTGCCGGAGCAGGGCAAGGCACTGGTCAATCGAACCGAGAGCGAAATCGACGCAGCGCGGGACCTGGTCCCCGATGACCGCGATCCTCTGAAGATCGCGTTCCTCTACCTCCGCGGATCAGCGATCACCATGATCGGCGGTGACGGATCCGGAGCCGATTCGCTTATCGAGGCACTCGGCGCCGTCGACGCCGGAACAGCGTCCGGCATCACGCAGAAGTTTGCTCCCATCACCAGCGAGGCACTCATCGCAGCAGCGCCCGACGCGCTTTTGATGATGACCGACGGTCTCGCGTCCATCGGCGGAATCGACGGTCTCGAGAAGATCCCCGGCATCGCCCAGACCCCGGCCGGAAAGAACCAGCGGGTCGTCGACATGGAAGACGGCGTGCTGCTCAGCTTCGGCCCCAATACGGGGCGAGTGATGCAATCGCTCGCCGAAGCAATCTACGGACCCGCTGATTCGTGAGTACAGAAACAGATAAAGCCGTCGAAAAATCGGCACCACGACCGACATCACGCTCACGAGTGAGCGGGGTATTGATCGGACTCACCGTCGCGTTGGTGATCGTCGCCGTGCTGTCTGCGTGCATCGGTCAGGTGCCGACGTCACCACTCGAGGTGCTCGGCAGCATCATGCACCGCATCGGCCTGGACATCGGGCCGATGCCCGCCCACCCCAGCGGCGAAGTCACGCTGTGGGAGGTTCGCTTCCCCCGCGTCGTTCTGGCCATCTGCGTCGGCGCAGCACTCGGATGCTCCGGCGCCCTACTGCAAGGCGTCTTCGCGAATCCTCTGGCTGAACCGGGTGTGATCGGTGTGTCATCGGGTGCAGCGGTGGGCGCCAGCGCAGTCATCGTGGTCGGAGGAAGTTTTGTCGCCGGCTGGGCCATCGCCGCAGCCGCCTTTGTCAGCGGACTCGTAACTACCGCAATCGTGTATCTGTTCGCCCGCCACGAGGGCCGGACCGAAGTGGTCACCTTGGTCCTGACCGGTGTGGCAGTGAACGCATTTGCCGGCGGACTCATCGCCTTCTTCACCTTCATCGCCAGCCCGTCGGCACGTGATCAGATCGTGTTCTGGCAACTCGGCAGCCTCAACGGCGCCACTTGGAGTTCGGTGATGGTCGTGGCACCGATGGCCGTCGCCGGAATCGCGGCGACCATGGCTATCGCGTCGCGCCTCGATCTCCTCGCTCTCGGCGAACACGCCGCCAGGCACCTGGGCGTCAACGTCGAACGGCTGCGACAGGTGGCGGTCTTGATCGTCGCGCTTCTGGTGTCGGCGAGCGTTGCCTTCACCGGCATCATCTTGTTCGTCGGACTCGTTGTTCCCCACCTCATGCGCATCGTCGTCGGTCCAGGTCACCGCGCCCTCATCCCGGCAAGCGCACTGACCGGCGCGCTGGTTCTGCTCGTCGCCGATCTCGGATCCCGGTCCCTGATCGACAACGCCGACCTTCCCCTCGGAATGCTCACAGCGCTCGTCGGCGGCCCCTTCTTCTTCTGGCTCCTCCGACGCACCCGTTCACAGCAAGGCGGATGGGCATGAGCAGCATCGTCCGGAACTGGCGCGAACTGTTCGGACGGACGCCACCAGAACCGTCGAATCCGCAGAGCGGTGACATCACGCTGCAAGCGCGGAGCATCACCGTCGAACGCGGCGGCAGGCACATCCTCGAAGGCGTCAGCGTCGACGTGCGCGCCGGCGAAGTAGTTGTCCTCGTCGGCCCGAACGGCGCGGGAAAGTCGACGCTCCTCGCCGCGCTGTCAGGGGATCAGCCCGTCGTCTCAGGCCGCGTCGACGTCGACGGAACCGACCTGAATCACTGGACGCCGTTGGACATGGCCAGACGACGTG
Organism: Rhodococcus sp. NPDC056743; assembly: GCF_042790355.1. NCBI lineage: Bacteria > Bacillati > Actinomycetota > Actinomycetes > Mycobacteriales > Nocardiaceae > Rhodococcus > Rhodococcus sp. NPDC056743. The sequence continues at coordinate 530,290 of NZ_JBHTZI010000003.1, forward strand.
CCGTACTCCCCCAGAAACACACCATCGGCTTCTCGTTCACCGCTCGGCAAGTTGTCACGATGGGCCGCGCGCCGTGGGCCGGCACCGCCCGGGAGGATCGCGACGGCGACGCTATCGCGGCGGCAATGAAGACCTGTGACGTCGAAGCATTTGCCCATCGGCCGTTTGCCGCACTGTCCGGCGGCGAACAAGCCCGGGTGGCGCTCGCCCGCGTTCTGGCGCAGGAAACGTCGACGGTCCTCCTCGACGAACCCACCGCCGCACTCGATCTCGGACATCAGGAAGCGGTCATGTCCGTCGCACGCAGCCGCGCCGCCGACGGTGACGCCGTCGTGGTCGTTCTGCACGACCTGGCGTTGGCCGCCGCCTATGCGGACCGGATCGTCGTCCTCGAAAACGGCCGCATTGCCGCCGACGGTCCACCGGCGTCGGTTCTGCGTGAAGATCTGCTCACCCGTGTCTACGGCTATCCCGTGGAAGTGTTCGATCATCCACGGACCGGCGCGACGTTGGTGATACCGCGGCGTGATTCGATGAACACGGAAAGTCGGCAAGCCGGTGTCAGCGAACGGAATCGATAATCGAACCGAGCCGATCGAGCACTCCGCGCAACGTGGTCACACCGGAACCTCGAGCCGGAGAATGTGACGAATCCGACTCCGCGGAATGGACTGCGTCTCGCACCACAGCAGAAATGCTGCGTTCATCGGTCAGGTCCACATCGGTCACCGAACGATTGGCCGTGGCGATCACGTCCTCGGAACTCGGCACGGTGCGCTCGCAATAATCGCGGTACACCTCGACGTACAGCACACTTTTGCGAACCCTGAACGCAAAAGTTTTCCCCTCCGACCTGCCAAAACCGTGGGCATACGGGCCTACCGAAATATCTTCGATCTCGAAATCGCCGAAAGGTCCGCCAGGTCGATCCGCAGCGGATTCGGTGGGTTCGACAGGAATCACAGTGAGCTCCTCGAAGATTGCCGCGTGGGCGGCAATCCGTATTTGTACGGTATCGCGTGCGATCAGCGGACGGAATGACCGGTGCACTCCGATGCAATGAAAACCAATTCGCAGCGATCAGGGATGATCGAGTGCAGGCGCGCTCCGCTGAACCACCGTCTCGAGTAGAAAACGAGGATTCAACACCATGACTCGCATTGGGCTCCGCACCACCACAGCAGCGATGGGGGCGGCGTTGATGCTGGTGACAGGATGTTCTTCCGACGACGGCGAGACCAAGCTCCAGACGATTGATCCGGCAACCGCCGTAGTGTCGCCTGCCACGACAAATTCGCTCGACGGCGTCGTTCATCCGTATTCGGGTCGGATCGATTCCATCACATTTGATCCGGTTACGCGCAACGTACTTCTCGTATCGCAGGAACCGCCCAGTGTTCGGATCATCGCGGCCGACGATGTCGAGTCCGCAGGCGCGCCAGTCGCGGGCCGCGACATCAGAATCGACGGCAACATCCGCGACGTGTCCATCGCGTCCGACGGAAACGCACTGTTGTCCATGGACAACCAGGTTGTGAAGCTGAATCTGACGTCCGGTGAGCAGACGACGTTTCCCTCCCCTGACCCGGCCAACTCCGCCGTCGAGCTGGCCGACGGCCGCATCGCGATCGGAACCGAGCGAGGCACAGTTCACGTTGTCGACCGGAGTTCTGATACATCACAAACTATTTCGGGCCTCGCATCAGTCGACGAACTTGCCGTCACGGGCGACAACCTGAGCGCCCTCGATCATCGCCAGACCTCGCTCACCGACATCAACCTCGAGGAAGATCGACTCGGATCGGCATTGCGTGCTGGAGAAGGCGCGACGCATCTCGTGACGGACCGTTTCGGTCGTATTCTCGTCACCGACACCACCGGTGACGAACTGTTGGTCTTCACCGCCGATCCCCTTCTCCTGCGCCAGCGGTTCCCGGTCGGCGATTCGCCGTACGCAGTGGCCTACGACGAGACCGCCGATCGTGTATGGGTAACGCTGACGGCTTCCAACGAAGTTGTCGGACTCGACCTCTCGTCGGGGATCCCAGTGGAAACGAACCGATTCAACACCGTACGTCAGCCCAATTCCCTCGCGGTCGACCCGAGTACCGGAACCCTCGTCGTCGGCTCCGCAACCGGAGACGGCGTACAGGTCATCCCGACTCGGAACGGCTGACGATGCAGCGGCACAACGGTCTGTCACCACATCTGCGTCGTACTCCGTCACCGCAGTGGGACATGTCCGACGATGTGTTCGACTATCTGCCGCTGCAACTACCGCCCCACGTCTCACGAGTGACGGCGTCGATGCGCCTGGCGATTTCCGCAGAGTTCGGCGGTTGGGAACTCTCGCAGGTGCGGCTGTACCCCGACGGCAGCCGTCGGGTCCTGCTGCGGCGCAAGAAAACACCGTTACACGTGGACAACCCGGACGGCATTGCTCACTGAGCCGCCCGTTTCATCGAAGATCTCACCAGACAAGCAGGAGAATCGTGTACCAACTGCTCTTGAGCCTGATGTTCCGGCTTCCCCCGGAACGCATCCACCACCTGGCCTTCACCGCGATGAAACTGGTGACCCGGTTTGCACCGATCAGGTGGCTCGTGGCGAAGGTTCTCGTTCTCGACGATCCGGTACTGCGCAGTCAGGCGTTCGGACTGACATTTCCTGCCCCACTCGGTTTGGCCGCGGGCTTCGACAAGGACGCGACCGGCGTCGACGCGTGGGGTCCGCTCGGTTTCGGATTCGCGGAAATCGGCACCGTCACCGCCCAGGCGCAACCCGGCAATCCACAGCCACGACTTTTCCGACTGCCTGCCGACCGTGCACTGATCAACCGCATGGGATTCAACAATCACGGCGCCGGGCATGCCGCGAACTTCCTCCGTCAGCGCCGAGTCACCGTGCCGATCGGCGCGAACATCGGCAAGACCAAGATCGTCGACGCCGCGGACGCACCCGCCGATTACACCGCCAGCGCCCAATTGCTCGGACCACTCGCAGATTTCATGGTCGTCAACGTCAGCTCTCCGAACACCCCGGGTCTGCGTGACCTGCAAGCCGTCGAGTCGCTGCGCCCACTCTTGCAGGCCGTGCTCGATACCGTCCATATCCCGGTGCTGGTGAAGATTGCCCCTGACCTGTCCGATGAGGACGTCGACGCCGTTGCCGATCTGGCGATCGAACTCGGGTTGGCAGGCATCGTGGCCACGAACACCACGATTCGCCGCGACGGTTTGAAGACGCCCGATGCCGAGGTAGCTGCGATCGGCGCCGGCGGACTCTCCGGTGCTCCCGTCGCGGACCGTTCACTCGAGGTACTTCGGCGGCTGTACGCGCGGGTGGGCGACAAGCTCACCATCATCTCGGTCGGCGGTATCGAAACAGCTGATCAGGCGTGGGAGCGGATTCTCGCGGGCGCAACCTTGGTGCAGGGCTACACGGGCTTCATCTACGGCGGCCCGTTCTGGGCGCGCAGTATTCACAAGGGAATCGCGAAGCGTGTTCGCGCGGCGGGCTTCTCGTCGATCAGTCAGGCCGTCGGCGCGGAGAACCCCCGCTGAACTGCTGTGCGCCTTTGTTAACCGCGGGCGGTTAACAAAGGCGCACAGTGCGTTATTCGACCTCGAACGTACCGGTCAGCGTTGCGCGCGCAATTGCGTGCGCAAACACGTTGAAGCCGAGAAACGCGGGCGAAGAATCAGCCGTGACTCCGTCGAGCTTGTCCACGTCGAGTGCGTGCACCGCAACGATGTACCGATGCGGACCGTGTCCGGGAGGCGGGCCGGCGCCGATGTAACCGAAGCCGCCGCCGTCGTGGCGCAGCGTCACGGTTCCCTCCGGAAGGTCAGTGCTGTTCGCACTTCCGATGCCGGCAGGCAGTTCGGTGACCGAAGCCGGGATATTCGCCACGGCCCAGTGCCAGAATCCCGACGCCGTCGGAGCATCCGGATCGAACACGGTGACCACGAAGCTCTTCGTCTCGGCGGGGAAACCCGACCACGACAGCTGCGGTGAGATGTCCTGCCCGCCGGGAACGCCGAACGCGCCACTTGCTTGCGCGAGTTTCAGCGGCTCTCCGGCAGTGATGTCTTCACTGGTCAGCTCGAAGCTCGGGAGCTTCGGCAGTGGTTCGTACGGATCGTAAGCCATGCGAATCCTCTCTGTTTTCAGTAATCGCTGTTTCTCGTACTCGGTGACTGTCTACGCGTTCAGGAATTGAGCAGAAAATGTTCCAGCACACGTGTTCCGAACAGTAGTGCGTCCACCGGCACGCGCTCGTCGACGCCATGGAACAGCGCGGTGAAATCGAGTTCCGGCGGCAGCTGCAGCGGCGCAAAGCCGAAGCACCGAATCCCGAGCTTCGCGAAGGCTTTTGCGTCGGTACCTGCGGAGAGCATGTACGGCACGGTGCGAGCACCGGGATCGTGCGCCAGGATTGCGTCGTTCATCGCGTCGACAAGATGACCGTCGAAGGTTGTCTCGTACGAGTCGAGTTTGGTGATCCACTCGCGGGTCACGTCGGGCCCGATCAGGGCGTCGACGGTGCGCTCGAACTCTGCTTGCCGGCCGGGAAGCACGCGGCAGTCGAAGACGGCCTCGGCAGTCTGAGGAATGACGTTTGCCTTGTAGCCGGCCTTGAGCATCGTCGGATTGGCGGTATCGCGGAATGTTGCTCCGATGATCTTGGAGATGCTGCCCAGTTTCGCGAGGGTCCCGTCGATGTCCGGTGACGTCGGGTCGAAGTCGAGTCCGGTCTCCTCACTGACTGCGGTAAGGAATTCCGCAACAGAATCGGAAAGAACAATCGGGAACTCGTGGGCGCTCAGACGCGCAACGGCACCGGCCAATATGGCGACGGCATTGTCGTCGTGCAGGAAGGACCCGTGTCCGGCGCGGCCTTTTGCCGTCAGCCGCATCCAGCCGAGTCCCTTTTCTGCCGTCTCCACGACGTACAGACGACGGTCGGTTCCATCCGGACGGGGAACGGTCAGCGAGAACCCGCCCACCTCGCCGACTGCCTCGGTGACGCCTTCGAACAGATCCGGGCGATGCTCCACGAGCCACTGGCAGCCGTACTTACCGCCCGCCTCTTCATCGGCGACAAACGCGAACACGAGATCGCGCGGCGGCACTGTTCCCTCTGCCTTGAACTGGCGCGCCAGAGCCAGGATCATCCCGACCATGTCCTTCATGTCGACGGCGCCGCGCCCCCAGATGTATCCGTCCTGAACCGTGCCGGAGAAGGGGTGCACACTCCAGTCGGCAGGCTCGGCCGGGACGACGTCCAGGTGACCGTGCAACATCAAGGCGCCACGGCCGGACTCTGCACCCTTCAACCGGGCAAACACGTTTCCACGGCCCGGCGCACCGGATTCGACGTATTCGGTCTCGTAACCTACTTCCTGTAGTTGGGCAGCGACCCATTCCGCGCACGCCCGTTCACCCTTGGTTGTTTCGAGTTCACCCGTATTGGACGTGTCGAACCGGATCAGAGAGCTGACGAGGTCGACAACTTCGTTTTCGGCGCGAGAAGGGCCTGAATCTTTTGGCGATAAGGACATGTCACTTTCCTACCACCGAAACACTCGTCGCGGCGGCATGGACATGGTCCGACCTGGCGATTTGGGCAACCTCACCGAATCGGATACTCTTTCCCAGCACCGAGAAATCGGGCCGAGTCCGAGTGGCGGAATGGCAGACGCGCTAGCTTGAGGTGCTAGTGTCCTATTAACGGACGTGGGGGTTCAAGTCCCCCCTCGGACACTCGAATAAACAACCAATGACTCCAGCTGATCAAGCTGGGGTCATTTTTTGTTCACTATGTACCGAACGCCAGAAATTCGGTCATCCCTTGTGCTTGACTTCGTCTATGCGAAAATCATTGCTGGTCGCAGCCTTGATCGGCACGTCGATGATGACCGCGACATTGCCTGCCGGAGCCGCTACGCAGACCTGGGACGGCGATTACTCGGTCAAGCGGTTCGCAGCCTCGAAAACCGGCACCAGCCTCGCGGCAAGTCAGTGGGAACCGGATTTCTCCGATGTCTACACTTTCGAAACCAATTGTTCCGCCGGCCCCTGTGTCGCCACCGTGATCGCCGGGCCCGCGCCGGCAAATCCGACTTTGCCTCAGCCTGCGCAATACACGTGGGACGGCACCAGTTGGGTTCATCCGTACGACTGGGAATGGGACTGCTATCAAGGTGAGGGTGTACCCAAAGTGTGGGCGCCGGCTCATTCCGTGGCCTATTACACCCCACAGCCGGACGGCACCCTGGTCGGTTCGTGGCGCACCGACATCGACGGCGGTCCCTGCGACGGTTCGGTGATCATGGCGGTCGCTGCCTACCCGGTCAATTCAAATCCAGGGCCATTCGGCAGCGGCAGCTGACCCGCCTGAACAGGACAAACGGGCACACTGTCCACGCGATTTGGGAGAGCGGGACAGCCTGGGATACTCTTTCCCAGCGCCGAGAAATCGGGGCCGAGTCCGAGTGGCGGAATGGCAGACGCGCTAGCTTGAGGTGCTAGTGTCCTATTAACGGACGTGGGGGTTCAAGTCCCCCCTCGGACACTCTGTGTTGAGACAGACAGGAAAAGCTCCGGTTCATTGAACCGGAGCTTTTCTCGTAAAGGGCCAAGTTCCCGCACCGGGAACAGACCGCGCGAGCGGCGATCGAGATGGAACAGAAGTTCACGTGGATACAGACACACGGCAGTTCGACGTAACGGATTCAGAATCTGCGGGAGCAGAACTGGCCGGACTCGACCCCGCAGAACTCGAAATCTGCTTGAAGGTTCTGCGCGAAGCAGCCGAACTCGACGACGAGCATCCCGACTCGATCACCATGCAGCGCGCCGTCGGCCATCTGTTCAAACGCCTCAAGAAGAAGCGCCGCCTTGCCTCGCGTGCAGCAGTCAACGAAGCCGACCGCAATGTCGTCGCCGCAACGGCAACGGGATCACCGGATCGAATCGACGACGAAACCGCCGGCATCCCCATCACGTCGAATACCGCCGGAGCAATCGCCGGCACCCTCATCAAGGCGCGTCCCTGCTACATCTGCAAGCAGCGATACACCCAGGTCGACGCGTTCTATCACCAGTTGTGTCCGGACTGCGCCGCAACCTCTCGCGCCAAGCGTGACGCCAGCACAGACCTGACCGGACGCCGCGCACTCCTCACCGGTGGCCGCGCCAAGATCGGCATGTACATCGCTCTGCGCCTCCTGCGCGACGGTGCCCACCTGACGATCACCACGAGATTCCCCAACGACGCGATCCGGCGCTTCAAGGCGATGGAAGACAGCGCCGACTGGATTCACCGTCTCCGCATCGTCGGCATCGACCTCCGCGACCCTGCTCAGGTAGTTGCCCTTGCCGATTCCGTTGCGGCACAAGGCCCCCTCGACATCCTGATCAACAACGCCGCGCAGACGGTCCGCCGCTCCCCCGGCGCGTACGGCGCTCTGGTCGACGCCGAATCCGGCGCACTGCCTGCGGGTGAGCTCCCCGATGTCGTGACATTCGGCAAGACCAGCGACGCACATCCCGCAGCACTGGCCGGATCCCTGTCCGACGTCGCGGCCATCACCTCCGGAAATCTTTCCGCCGACGCCGTCAGCTCGCTCGCGCTGGTAGCAAAATCCGCATCACCTGACCGCATCGAGCAGGGCATCGCCATCGATGCCGGCGGACTTCTCCCCGACCTCGCGCACACCAACAGCTGGGTGCAGACCGTCGAGGAAGTTGATCCGATCGAGCTTCTCGAAGTGCAACTCTGCAATTCGGTTGCCCCGTTCATTCTCGTCTCACGCCTGCGCCCGTCGATGGCGGCAGCAGCAGCGCGTCGTAAGTACGTCGTGAACGTCTCCGCAATGGAAGGCCAGTTCAGCCGCGCGTACAAGGGTCCTGGTCACCCGCACACCAACATGGCCAAAGCAGCACTGAACATGCTGACTCGCACCAGTTCCAAGGAAATGCTCGAGGACGGCATCCTCATGACTGCCGTCGACACCGGGTGGATCACCGACGAGCGCCCCCACTTCACCAAGATGCGCCTCGCCGACGAAGGTTTTCACGCTCCGCTCGACCTGGTCGACGGTGCCGCTCGCGTCTACGACCCCATCGTTCAGGGCGAGCTGGGCGTCGACATCCACGGTTGCTTCCTCAAGGACTACAAGCCCTCGCCCTGGTGAGTGGTGACCCCACACACCTCCCCCTCGCGATGTGGTGATCTCGACACCCCCTAGCGGCCGTGTCGAGTACCGCATTTGCGGTAGCGCTCGGCAATGCACGCGATAATGGACCCCGACACTGCTCACTGCCTCGGAGGAACCATGACGATTGCCGTCGTACACAAGGACAGCCCGGAGGGCCGGGCGGCAATTGTCCACGGAGCACGCGAATCGGTGAATCGGCGTGAGCAACTTGTCGTTCTGCACGTACTCGACGATGTCAATGTCCCGGACACCGACGAGGACAGCGCGGCTTTGCGCGGCGAGATCCAGTCGGCACTCGACGCCGGCGGATTCGCGCATACGCCCTGGGAACTGCGCACCACCGAACATGACGGCGATCCGGTGACCGCTTTGGTGGAGTTGGTCGATGCCGTCGAAGCCGATCTGTTGATCGTGGGAACACGTCGTATGTCCCCCATCGGCAAGTTTCTGCTCGAGCGCCCGCTACAGCGACTACTGCTTGAAGTCGAGGTCCCGATCCTGGTCGTGAAGGAACCGCTGCCTGCGGAGTGAGCTCACTCACATCCAAGAGGGATCCGCGTTTGTAGGCTGACTACATGACCGGACCCCACAGTGACCGCGAACTCGACATCATCGTCTACGGAGCTACCGGCTTCGTCGGCAAACTCCTTGCCGAATACCTCGTTCAGCATGCACCCGCCGGAACGAAGATCGGGCTCGGCGGGCGTTCCCTCGAGAAGTTGACGGCCGTGCGGGCCGGCTTGGGTGCGGCCGCCGCCGAATTCCCCCTCGTAGTCGCCGACGCGGATGATTCGATTGCTTTGAAGGCACTTGCCGAGCGAACGCGCGTTGTGGCTACGACGGTCGGCCCGTATGCAAAGTACGGCCATCAGTTGGTTCACGAATGCGCCGCCGCGGGAACTCATTACGTCGACCTCACCGGTGAGGTTCTCTTCCACCGCGAGAGCATCGACGCCAATCACGAGCTTGCGGTGTCGACGGGCGCCCGCATCATTCATTCCTGTGGGTTCGATTCCATCCCTTCCGATCTCGGGGTGCATGTCTTGCACAAGCTGATCGAGGCAGACGGCGCCGGAGAAATGACAGACACGACCCTGGTGGTCACGTCATTGCGCGGCGGTGTCAGCGGCGGAACCATCGATTCGGTCCGCACGCAGATCGACGCGTCGAAACACGATGCACGGCTGCGGAAACTCGCGGCCTCGCCGTACTCACTGAGCCCCGACCGCACCAGTGAACCCGATCTGGGCAAGCAGAGTGACGTCACGGTAGTCGACGGCCGAAAAATCGATCCGTCACTGCACGGGTGGAAGGCGCCGTTCTTCATGGCGTCGTACAACACCCGCGTCGTCCGTCGGAGCAATGCCCTTCGCGACTGGGCCTACGGGCGAAAGTTCAAGTACACCGAGGTGATGAACGTTGGTTCGTCGGTGGTCTCACCCGTGATCGCCGGCGGTGTTGCCGTCGGATTGGGCGCCTTGATTGCGGGCCTGGCACTTCCGCCGACGCGTTTCCTGCTGGACAAGGTCCTGCCGGCACCCGGTGATGGCCCGAGTGAGGACACCCAGAGCAAGGGCCATTTCACGCTCGACGTATTCACGACGACCACGACCGGCGCGCGGTACACCTCGCGGGTGAAGGCCAAGGGCGATCCGGGATATAGTGCTACCGCAGTGATGCTCGGCGAATCAGCGCTGAGTCTTGCTGTCAGCAACGCAGAATTGCCCGATAACGCAGCCTTACCCAACGCTGCGGGCGTCCTCACCCCGGCCACAGCCTTGGGAGATGTCCTGGTCGAACGTCTGCGTCGCAGTGGTTTCGAGATCTCCGCAGGCCGGTTGTGATGTATCCATCGAGGCTCTGTCCACCTGCGAGATACTCACTAGTAACATTGATTGTGGTTCATGGCACCCGTCGTGGTGCTCCGATTTCGGAAAAGTGAGGCTATTCATGACTGAGCGCGTTCAGGTCGGCAGTCTGCAGGTTGCCAAGGTTCTCTACGACTTCGTGGTCGAGGAGGCTCTGCCGGGCACCGGTGTAGACGCCGAGACCTTCTGGGCCGGCGCCGACAAGGTCATCACCGAGCTCGCGCCGAAGAACCGCGCCCTGCTCGCCAAGCGCGACGATCTGCAGGCGCAGATCGATCAGTGGCACCGCGACCACTCCGGCGCTCCCATCGACGCCGCCGCATACAAGGCGTTCCTGCAGGAAATCGGATACCTCCTGCCCACGCCCGCCGAGTTCTCCGTGACGACCACCAACGTCGACACCGAGATCACCTCCACCGCCGGCCCGCAGCTGGTCGTCCCCATCCTCAACGCCCGCTTCGCCCTCAACGCCTCCAACGCCCGCTGGGGTTCGTTGTACGACGCGCTCTACGGCACCAACGCAATCTCCGAGGACAACGGCGCCGAGAAGGGTTCGGGCTACAACAAGGTCCGCGGCGATCTGGTCATCGCGTGGGCCCGTGAATTCCTCGACGCGGCAGCACCTCTCGCGTCGGGATCACACGCCGATTCGACGAAGTACATTGTCGACGACAGCGAACTGAAGATCACGTTGGCGGACGGCAGCGTCACCACGCTCGCCCAGCCGGAAAAGATCGTCGGCTACCTCGGCGAGAAGGACGCACCCACCAGCATCCTGCTGCGCAACAACGGGCTGCACGCCGAAATCCAGATCGACGCGTCCTCGCCGATCGGCAGCACCGACGCCGCCGGCGTCAAGGACGTCGTCCTCGAATCCGCCGTCACCACGATCATGGACTTCGAGGATTCGGTCGCCGCTGTCGACGCCGACGACAAGGTCATCGGCTACCGCAACTGGTTGGGCCTCAACCGTGGCGACCTGTCCGAGGAAATCAAGAAGGGCGCCAAGTCCTTCACCCGCACCCTCAACGGCGACCGCAAGTACACCGCCGTCGACGGCAGCGAACTGGCCCTGCACGGTCGCTCACTGCTGTTCGTCCGCAACGTCGGCCACCTCATGACCAACCCCGCGATCCTCGACGCCGACGGCAACGAAGTTCCCGAGGGCATCCTCGACGCCTTGATCACCAGCGCCTGCGCAGTGCACGGCCTGACGATCAGTGACGCCAACGGCCCGCTCGACAACAGCCGCACCGGCTCGATCTACATCGTCAAGCCCAAGCAGCACGGTCCCGAGGAAGTTGCCTTCACCACCGAACTGTTCGGCCGCGTCGAGCAGGTCCTCGGCCTGCCCGAGAACACGCTCAAGGTCGGCATCATGGACGAAGAGCGCCGCACGACGGTCAACCTCGCTGCCTGCATCAAGGAAGCCGTCGACCGGGTCGTGTTCATCAACACCGGCTTCCTCGACCGCACCGGCGACGAGATCCACACCTCCATGGAAGCCGGCGCGATGGTGCGCAAGGCCGAGATGAAGAAGCAGAAGTGGATCGGCGCCTACGAGGACTGGAACGTCGACACCGGACTGGCCTGCGGCCTGCAGGGCAAGGCGCAGATCGGCAAGGGCATGTGGGCCATGACCGAGCTGATGGCGGACATGCTCGAGCAGAAGATCGGCCACCCCAAGGCCGGCGCCAACACCGCGTGGGTGCCTTCGCCGACCGGCGCAACGCTGCACGCGACGCACTACCACCGCGTCGACGTGTTCGCCGTTCAGGACGGCCTGAAGGGTAAGCCGCGCGCCAGCGTCGACGACATCCTGACCATCCCGCTCGCTCCCAGCACCGACTGGACGGACGCGGAGAAGAAGGAAGAACTCGACAACAACTGCCAGTCCATCCTCGGCTACGTGGTCCGCTGGATCGACGCGGGTGTCGGCTGCTCCAAGGTTCCCGACATCCACGACGTCGCACTCATGGAGGACCGCGCAACGCTGCGTATTTCGAGCCAGTTGCTCGCCAACTGGCTGCGCCACGGCATCGTCAGTGAAACCGACGTCGTGAACGCTCTCGAGCGGATGGCACCGGTGGTAGACCGTCAGAACGAGGGCGACGCCGAGTACCGCAACATGGCACCCGACTTCGATTCCAACATCGCATTCCAGGCCGCCAAGGAACTCATCCTCGAAGGCGCGAAGCAGCCCAGCGGATACACGGAGCCGATCCTGCATCGCCGCCGCCGCGAGTACAAGGCCGCCAACGCCTAGATACCGCGACTCCGCAACTCGAACAGCCTCGGCACCACTACCGGTGTCGAGGCTGTTCGCGTAGGCCCCGAAGGTTCGTCACTAGACTGACACTCGGCAGAGATCGTCGAGTGAACAAGGTAGGGCAGCGTACGTGGGCGAACATCGCGGCGGGTCAGGCGCCAGAGGTATCAGTAAGGGGCCGATTCTCGTTGTCGTGGCGGTAGTCCTGATCGTGGCCGGCTTCTTCGGGTGGAAGGCCCTGGGCAATCGCATCGACGACCAAGGCCAGCAAGCAGCAGGGACGTGCGTCGAAGGCAACCGGACGCTCGACATCACGGTTGACCCGTCGATTGCACCGCAGGTCGAGCAGTTGGCCAAGCGATTCACCGAGACTTCACCAGTGATCCGAGATCACTGCATCACGACTGCAGTCAATGCAGTGGCATCGCCACAAATTGTAAATGCACTGGAAGCAGGCACCGAGTGGGATTCCGCTGCACTCGGACCGCGCCCAAACCTATGGATTCCGACCAGTTCGTTCGAACTCGCACCGCTGTCCGGTAAGGGCGTGATCAACGGAGAGCCACGATCACTCGCGAACTCACCGATTGTCCTGGCGCTCGCGCCGGAGACGGCAACCGCGCTGGAGTCCGTGAATGCGGGATGGCAGTCCCTCGGCGACACAACCCTGGCACTCCCGGTCGGCAGCCCGCAGACGCTCATGGCAACGCAGGCGATCGCCGCGGCCGCGGCCGGCGCCGGTACCGGACCCGTTACGGTCGAGCAGGCCAAGTCCAGCCAAGTCACGTCGGCGCTGAGCGCACTGGCATCACAGTTCCAATCGCTCCCGGCGCCGCCCGCTACTACCGCCGACGCGCTAGCCGCCCTCACGAGCGGAGCCCCAAACACCGTCACAGCCGTCCCGGCTATCGAACAGTCGATCGCGCAGTCCGCCAACGCAGAGATGACGGCTTTCTCCCCCAGCGGCGCAACCCCGCTCGCTGACTATCCGGCCGTGATCGTCGCAGGCGGCGGAATCGACGAAACCGCCTCACGCGCCGCCGCGCAGTTTTCCGAATTCATGCGTACTGCGGAGCAGTCACAGATCTTTGTCGACGCCGGATTCCGTGTCGAAGGCAAGAGCGTCCCGGATCTCGGCGCGCTCCAACCCACCCAGATTGCCTCCACGTTGACGCCCGCATCAGCGGAGGCGGCTGCTGCGCTGAACGCTGTTGTCGCCAATCCTGTTTCCGTTCGCAGCACCACCATTCTGTTGGACACCTCGACGTCGATGAGCGCCAACGTGGCCGCGGTCAGTGCGGCGCTGGAATCTCAGTTGGTCCGCAGTCCAGCCGCATCCGATGTCGGGGTGCACGCCTTCCCCGGTACTACTGCCACGGCGTCCGAGCGCGTCGTCGTTCCCGGCGCTCCGCTCGATGCCGATCAACGAGCCAAGCTCACTGCTTCTCTGAACAACCTTCGTATCGACGGCAAGGCGACCAAGTACCCCGCGTTGGCCGCAACGTACAAGGAAGCAACAAGCGGATACGACGCCGATCGAACCAACTCCGTGCTCCTTGTCACCTCTGCTGCCACCGACGAGTCGACGATGACACGCGCCGAACTCCTCAGCGCCATTGCGTCAGCGAGTGATCCAGCCCGCCCGGTTCGGGTCGACGTTCTGGTTGTCGGCGCCAGTGGTGATGCCTCCACACTTCAAGACGTCTCCGACAGAACTGGTGGAACATTGATTCGCGTAAACCCGACTGACTCCGCCGCGATGTCGGCCGCAGTCGCGGACCTGCTGTCCTGATGGCGCGTATCGCAGTATTTGCCGTAGTTCTTGCGCTTCTCACGTGGTTTCTGCACCGCAGGCTGGTCCGCGCAACCGGCATGCCGCCGCGTTGGGCTCGCATCGCCGACACCGCATTGGTGCTGTTGGCGATTCTCACGCTCATCGGTATGGGCAGCGGCGAGGTCTTCCCCACGTCGTGGGCGCGCCCGGTCGGGTTTCTCGGGTGGGTCTGGTTGGCGTCGTGGCTGTATCTGATTCCGGGACTGCTGATCATCGGAGCGTGCGCCGGAGTCAATCGCCTGGTTCGTAAACGCCGGGAAGAACCGGAGATGGATCCGGCGAAGCGTCGTACCTTGCAGTTGGCTACTGCCGCGGTCACACTCGCGGCGCTGGGCACCGCCGGGTACGGCGTCTACGAGGCGTCGAACCCGAAGGTCTCCCGGATTCGGGTCCCGCTGGCACGCCTGCCCGAGGGTTTCAACGGATACCGGATCGCCTTGATCACCGATCTGCATGTGGGTCCGGCCCGCGGGGTTGACTTCACCCGCAAGGTGGTCGAGATCGTCAATGCGCAGAACGTCGATCTGATCGCGATCGGCGGAGACCTCGTGGACGGCACCGTCGCGAAAGTTGCTCCCGATCTTGCTCCGCTCGCCGATCTTCGGGCACCGGACGGAATCTTCGGAGTCAGCGGCAACCACGAGTTCTATGCCGACGACGGCGGCAAGTGGCTCGATGTGTGGGAAAGCTTGGGGATCACGACGCTTCGCAACAGCCGAACGTCGATCCAGCACGACGGCGGCACCATCGACATCGTGGGTATCCACGACTACACGTCGCCGGCCCCGTACGAGCCGAATCTGACTGGCGCACTCGATGGCCGCGATCCGAACACGTTTGCCTTGCTGCTCGCGCATGAACCTCGCCAAGCGCTCGAAGCGTCGGAGATGGGCATCGATCTGCAACTGTCCGGGCATACGCACGGCGGTCAGATGTGGCCGCTGCGCTATCTCGTTCCGCTGCAGCAGCCTTCGGTCCAAGGTCTGGACAAGGTCGGCAACACCGTGCTGTACACAACGCGCGGCGCCGGAGCGTGGGGTCCGCCGGTACGCGTCGGCGCGCCGCCGGAGATCACCGTTCTCGAACTCGTACGCGAGAAGTGATGATCTCCAGCGGCTGAGCAGACTAGCTGCCTGCGAACGCCTCGATCGGCGGGCACGAGCAGATCAGGTTGCGGTCGCCGTGTGCGCCGTCGATACGACGCACGGACGGCCACACCTTGGGTCGAGCCTTGCCGCGCGGGAACA
The DNA here is from genome assembly GCF_042790355.1 of Rhodococcus sp. NPDC056743. Taxonomy (NCBI): domain Bacteria; kingdom Bacillati; phylum Actinomycetota; class Actinomycetes; order Mycobacteriales; family Nocardiaceae; genus Rhodococcus; species Rhodococcus sp. NPDC056743. The sequence continues at coordinate 545,733 of NZ_JBHTZI010000003.1, forward strand.
CCGCGATCTCACGTGAATACGGGTGATCCCACTGCGATGCAATGCTTCCTGCGGTGTGCGGAGCACCACGAAGCGGGTTGTCCTCCACCGTCCACTCGCCGGATCCGACGCGATCGATCTCGCCACGAATGGCGATCATCGCGTCGCAGAACTCGTCGATCTCTTCGAGGTTTTCACTTTCGGTGGGCTCGACCATCAACGTACCGACCACGGGGAAGCTCATGGTCGGAGCATGGAAACCGTAATCGGCGAGACGCTTGGCCACGTCGTCGACGGTGACGCCGGTGTCCTTGGTCAGACCGCGCAGGTCGAGGATGCACTCGTGCGCGACCATGCCGTTTTCGCCGGTGTAGAGAACCGGGAAGTACTCGTCGAGTCGACGCGCGATGTAGTTTGCCGACGCGATGGCGGTCAGGCTTGCGCGGCGCAGGCCCTGCGCTCCCATCATCCGGATGTACGTCCAGGTAATGGGCAGGATGGACGCGCTGCCGTACGGCGCTGCCGAGATCGTGCCCTTACCGCCGAGTTCGGGGGCCAGCGGGTGCCCGGGCAGGAACGGCGTCAGGTGTGCGCGCACACCGATCGGTCCGACGCCGGGTCCGCCGCCGCCGTGCGGGATGCAGAAGGTCTTGTGCAGGTTCAGGTGGCTGACGTCGCCGCCGAATCGGCCCGGACGGGCAAGGCCGACAAGCGCATTGAGGTTGGCGCCGTCGACGTAGACCTGGCCGCCGGCATCGTGCACTGCTGCGCAGATGTCGGAGATCTCATGCTCGTAGACACCGTGCGTGGACGGGTAGGTGATCATGATCGCGGCGAGACGCTCGGCGTGATCGGCAATCTTCGCACGCAGGTCGTCGACGTCGACGTCACCGTTGGGACGGCACGCCACCACCTCGACGCGCATTCCGGCCATGACGGCAGAAGCCGCGTTGGTGCCGTGAGCGCTCGACGGGATGAGGCAGGTGTCGCGGTGATCGTCACCGCGGCTGAGGTGGTAATTGCGGATTGCGAGCAGACCCGCGTACTCGCCCTGGCTACCGGCGTTGGGCTGCAGGCTCACGTTGTCGTAGCCGGTCACCGCGACCAGCCAGTCCTCGAGGTCCTTGATGATCTTCAGCAGACCGGGTGCGTCGGACGTCGGAGCGAACGGGTGGATCGCGTTGAACGCGGGCCAGGTGATGGATTCCATCTCGGCGGTCGCGTTGAGCTTCATGGTGCACGAACCCAGCGGGATCATGCTGCGATCGAGCGCAATGTCCTTGTCGGACAACGCACGCAAGTAGCGAAGCATTGCCGTTTCCGTACGGTAACGGGTGAAAGCTTCGTGCTGCAGGTAGTCGGACGTGCGCTCCTGAACAGCGGGAACCGAGTTGCCCTCTGCTTCGATGGCGACAACAGCGTCTTCGATGCCGAACGCGTCGAGCACTGCCAGGACGTGATCGGCGGTGGTGGCCTCGTCGCAAGAGATGCCAACATGATCGGCGTCGACCAGACGCAGGTTGATCCCGGAGTCCTTGGCCGCAGCGACAACGTCGGCCGCCTTGCCCGGAACCTGAGCCAACACCGTGTCGAAGAACGAATCGTGGACAACGGTCACGCCGCCTTCACGCAGGCCGTTGGCCAACGCGTATGCGCGGGCGGCGACGCGCAACGCAATCGCCTTGAGCCCCTCGGCGCCGTGGTAGCTCGCGTACATCGCTGCGAGGATGGCGAGGAGTACCTGAGCGGTACAGATGTTGGACGTCGCCTTTTCGCGGCGAATGTGCTGCTCACGCGTCTGCAGCGCGAGGCGGTATGCCTTGTCTCCGTCGGCGTCGATGGAGACACCCACCAAGCGGCCGGGCAGCTGACGCGCATGCTTGGAGTGCACCGCCAGGTAACCGGCGTGCGGTCCGCCGTACCCCATCGGAACACCGAAACGCTGGGTGGTGCCGAAGCACGCGTCCGCGCCGAGTTCACCCGGCGAGGTGATGAGCGTCATCGCCAGGAGATCAGCGCCGACGGCAACCAGTGCGCCGCGCTCATGAGCCTCCGCGATGATCGAGGTGTAATCGACGACTCGTCCCGAGGCCCCGGGAATCTGGGCGATGACGCCGAAGAAGTCGCCTTCGGGAAGACCGGCAGTGAGGTCTGCGGACACGACCTCGATGCCGAGCGGCTCGGCACGCGTCTCGATGACGGCCAAGGTCTGCGGGTACAGGTCGGCGTCGACGACAAAGCGCGGGGACTTGCTGCGGTTCGCGCGGCGCAGAAGCGTCATGGCTTCGGCGGCAGCGGTGGCCTCGTCGAGCATCGACGAGTTGGCCAGTTCCATGCCGGAGAGGTCGGCGACCATGGTCTGGAAGTTGAGGAGCGCTTCGAGGCGGCCCTGACTGATCTCGGGCTGGTACGGGGTGTACGCGGTGTACCAGGCCGGGTTCTCGATGATGTTGCGCAACAACACCGGCGGCGTCAGGGTGTCGAAGTAGCCGAGCCCGATCATCGACGTCGCGACGGTGTTCTGCGCGGCGAGTGCGGTCAGTTCCGCAAGTGCCTCATGCTCTCCGACCGGCAACGGCAAGGCGTCGAGGCCGGCAGCGATTCCTCCGGGTGCAGCGTCGAGAATGACCGACGGAACGGCTTTGGTGGCGAGATCGTCGAGGGAGTCGACCCCGATGAGTTCGAGGATGCGCGCGAGTTCCGCGGCGTTCGGACCGACATGGCGGTCGGCAAAATTACGGCTTGCAGCGTCGATCACGACAACTCCCAGGCAGATCGGAGGATCAGGACACACACCGACTGCGGTGTGTTCCTCCCCCTCTGTCGCCTGCTCGACACACGAGCGCCTGAGAGATTCGGTAGTGATCCGTCACGTTCGGGAACCACAGCCTTTCCCCGTCGGCGGGTGGGTTATCCCACCGCTTTCCAGAGGCGTCGGAGCCCGTACGGTCCTTGGTGCCTGAGAGATTGACGGGGAGGTATTGCTCCTTCGGCGCCCTGATAACGCTCACGACAAGTCCGCAAATCGAAGACTGGTGTGTGAAGCACTACCCGAGGCTCTCCCGTACGCCGGCGACGCGTGGACCAGTCTAGTTGACGGGCCGGCCTTCCGTCGCCACCACATCGACCGAGCGGGTGTGACGACGGGAACACTATCCGGTCTTGCGGCTCACACGATTTTTGCGGCGCGATGCCAATTCGTCTTCGGGATTCGGATCGCTTTCGCCGCCGTCAGCACGTTCGGCCGGGAAGTCGGCGATGGTTCCGGTGAGTTCACGCATCGCGCCGCTCACGGCGATGCCGAAGACTCCCTGACCGCCCTGGAGCAGGTCTACGACCTCTTCGGGGGACGTGCACTCGTAGACGGTAGTTCCGTCGGAGAACAGTGTGATGTTGGCGAGATCGCGAACGCCGCGGTGACGCAGATGATCGACGGCCACCCGGATATTCTGCAGCGAGATCCCGGTGTCGAGCAATCGCTTGACGATCTTGAGAACCAGAATGTCCTTGAACGAGTACAAACGCTGACTACCGGAACCGGCTGCACCGCGGATGGACGGTACGACCAGGGCGGTACGTGCCCAGTAGTCGAGCTGACGGTAGGTGATTCCGGCGATCTGGCAGGCGATGGGCACGCGGTAGCCGACAAGATCATCGGGAATGGAGTCGTCCGGGAACAATCCGGGCTGCAACTCTTCCGACGTGGGTCGGGCAGCCGGATCTGCAGTCAGTTCAGCGACGCCGGAATTCTCCGCCTTGCCTACGTTCGACTGTTCTTCCACTGCCGTCTCCTTCTCGATACGCCATCGTGTAATCACGCTGTGCTATGCGGCAGAGTCTGATACCCGAACAGAAACGGATACCCGCGTCAGCCGATCTCGAACCACCAAACATTTCGAAGCAGTGAATCCGAGGCACGTAATTCCACGAGTGGACTTACCTAGAGTACGCCCCGACAGAGCATCTGGACCAGACTCTATTTCAAGGCTCAACGATCTTCACCGCTCGCAACGGTAAGACCCCGGCGCGATTTTGGTCAACGCAACACGCCGAATGAGACTAAACCTCTACTTGAGAGTTGAAGCCTAAAGTCAATGTAGGAAATAGCGGGCTAACCGTCAGTTGCCTTGAAATCATCCGGAGAAATTGTGTCCAGGAATTCCTTGAACTTTTCCACCTCGTCCTCACGCTCGTCAGGAATGATCAATCCCGCCTCGGCAAGGACTGATTCCGAGGCAAAGATCGGTACCCCGATCCGAAGTGCCAACGCAATGGAGTCCGACGGACGAGCCGAGACCGTAGTTTGCTCGTCGAAAACCAGGTCGGCGTAGAACGTGCCTTCTTGCAGATCCACAATGCGGACTTCCTGCAGGCTACGGCCGAAGGATTCGATCAGTATTTTGATCAGGTCGTGTGTGAGCGGCCTCGCCGGCTCGACTCCCTGTTGCTCCAGAACGATCGCCGTGGCTTCCGTCTGCCCGATCCAGATCGGTAGGTACCGATCACCGTCTGACTCGCGGAGCAACAAAACCGGCTGATTCTGGGGCTGCTCGACACGAACTCCGATCACACGCATTTCGCCCATCGAGCTTGCCTCCAACCTGAAATAACCCTGGTGGCCGCATTCACGACCGTACTGAGATTCTATTCGCGTGGAACGAGATGATCGAGAACTCAGCGATCAAGACTTCCGCGGACTGCTGATTTGACCAGGCATGTGTGCAATGTCAGCGACAGTGCTGCCAGTTCTCGAACCATTTCCTCGGCTCGATCACGGGCACCCGCGTCACGTCCCTTGGCGACCGGTCCGGCGATCTGGGTAACCAACCCGGCTTCACGGTCGGCAGCCAACTTGAACGCACGCAGATGTCGTACTTCGAGACCGTATTCCGCCATCGCCTTGGCTGTCCGAGCCAACGTCACTGCGTCTTCGTCGAAGAATCCCGCAGCGCCGGGCACGATCAGACCCGTGCGAATCAGGTCGGTCAGGAATCGATCGTCGATGTCCGCCCGAGCGAGTAGATCTGCCCGACCCACTCGGACTTCGCGATCCACCCGGAATACCTCGGGTGACACTTCCCCCGGAGCGATCGACAGGACCCGCGGACGACGCGGCGCAGAGTTGTCTGCACTGACCGTCGCGGCACCACTGTCGATCGCCTCGAGTTGTTCCTTGATGACTTTCAGCGGCAGGTACTGATCACGTTGAGCGGTCAGTACGTAGCGAAGACGCTCGCAGTCCTCGATGGAGAACCTGCGGTATCCCGACGGCGTCCGTTGGGGGCTGATCAAGCCCTCGGACTCGAGGAAACGAATCTTCGAAATCGTCACGTCGGGAAAATCTGGACGCAACCGATCCAGCACGGAGCCGATAGACATCCCCGGCTGGCTCTGCTGCCGCAATGCCGTCATTAGCTACCAGCACCTGCTGACGCCTCGCCCACCTGCGAACCGCCGGAACGCGGGCCGGTGAGGAAAACCAGACGGAACTTACCGATCTGCACCTCGTCGCCGTTCGCCAGCACTGCCGAATCGACAGGCTCACGGTTGACGTAGGTGCCGTTGAGGCTCCCGACGTCGACGACGTGGAATTCGGCTTCTTCCTGACGGAACTCCGCGTGGCGGCGGCTGACCGTCACGTCGTCGAGGAAGATGTCACTATCCGGGTGGCGACCTGCCGACGTGGTCGGCTGATCCAGCAAGAAACGCGATCCCGCGTTGGGTCCTCGTTTGACGACGAGCAGAGCGGCGCCGGCCGGTAGACCTTCGACACCTGACACCGGCTGCTCGGCGGCCGGTGCTGCTGAGGAGTTATCGAGCTCGTTGAGGAAATCCGCACGGAATACCGATGTGGTCTCCGCCGGCGTCTCCCCGTAGCCCGCGTCGTTACCGTTCTCGCTCACTGTTTCTCCTCCTCGATCAATCGTCCAGATCAGAAATCACTGGACTACGCAGTGCACTTTTATCTCGAGCATCTTTCACAGTCACTTACAGATACGACCTGCACCCCGACTTGGCACATGCGTACCCCACGACCGTACCCTGCGCACACCCTTGTGTGCAGCGAGACAGGCCGCGACTGGGCAGGTCGGCACTCGAGCCCTAGCTGGATGTCAGGGCTGTGTATCCCGCAGCGTCCAAAGTCTCCGAAATCGCACTGTCCAAGGTGGCTTCGTCGGCAACCTCGAGATCGACGAGCCAACCGTTGTTGTACGGATCGGTGTTCACGAGTTCGGGAGCGCCGTCCAATTCGCCGTTGGCCGCAATAACTTTCGCGGTGAACGGAGCAAAGATGTCTGACACGCTCTTGGTCGATTCGACCTCACCGAGCGATTCGCCTGCAGTGACGTCTTCTCCCGCGGCGGGGAGCTGAACGAACACCACATCTCCGAGCTGTGACTGAGCGAAGTCGGTAATGCCGACTCGAACAGATGTCGGGCCGGTTCGCTTCACCCACTCGTGTTCCGCGGTGTAACGCAGATCGGTAGGTGTATCGAGCTCACTCACAGTGGCTTCCTTTCACATGCCGCCCGAAAGTTCCGGACGCAAAAATTCAATTTCCGGGTTGAGCGTATTGGCGCGGATTCAATTGTCGCAAGGCGGAGATCGTGACCTGCTGTGATTGCTCGACGGTGGAACTTCCTCCGCCCCGTGACACGTTGTCGAACACTCCGCCCGGAATGTTCAATGCCGCTGCCAAAGTCGGCGGATCGCCGATCGCGCTCACAGTGTACGGCGCTGCGATCTTCGTTCCGTCCACGTCGATGTCGCCACTGCGGCCGCCGACCCACGAGTTCACGCCGATCCGGATCGGTTCGCCTGTGGCTCCGGCAATCTGAATCGCCTCGGCTCCGGCGGCACGTAGTTCCTGGATCAGATCGAGAACGACCTCGGGCCCGACGCCGCCGGACGGATCCGTCAACGTCATGGTGACGCCAGGACCAGTCGCCGGCGCCGTCCCCACCTGGATGGAGAGGGCATTCAATCGGGCCTGCGCTTCGCCGAGGGCCGCGTCGGTACTTCCGCTGCGCCGCAATGTCGCCAAAGAATCCTCGAGCTCCGAGACTTCCTGCCGCAGCGCCGCTTCACGTCGGTTCAGGTTGTCGAGAACAACAAGCAGATCGGCGGGACGCGCAGAATCGAGCGAGTCCCCCGCAACGGTACTGCGCACCTGAGTTGCGATCGCCACACCCAGAACACCGAGCAGGACGGTCGCAAGAATCGCGAACACGACGTTGGTGCGATGCTTGTCGACCGGCCGCAACTCGTGACGGCCCTCGTCGTGCTTCCTGACTGCTGCTTCAGCCATGCCTCACGCTCCGAACAGCCGGCGACGCAGTGCCGCAGCGTTGCCGAAGATTCGAATCCCCAACACCACCACGATTGCCGTCGAGAGTTGGGTGCCGACTCCGAGCTGATCACCGAGCCAGACGATCAGAGCGGCAACAAGAACGTTGAAGACGAAGGAGACGACAAATACCTTGGCGTCGAAGATCTCGTCCAGGTACGCCCGCAAGCCACCGAACACTGCGTCAAGGGCAGCGACAACGGCAATCGGGAGGTACGGCGCGAACGCGTCGGGCACCTGCGGGCTGAAGACAACACCCAGCACGATCCCGACCACCAACGCGGCGAGTCCGTACAGCGCGGAACCGGCCTTCATCGAACTCGCTCCATCTATTTCGGTCCTATCGGTTCGGTCGCAACGCGCACCGGACGCGTCGCGGCAGGCGGAAGGCTCATCGAATTATCCTCGGCCACAGCAAACCCGACGCCGTACAACTGCGCGATGCTGGACATCCGCAAATAGGCATCGCTGACGACAAATTCGCGCTGCACTGCGCGACTGTCACCGATTGCCTCGACGACGTAGGGCGAGAAGACGGGCTGATTGTCGACCAGCATCGCGCCACCGGCCTGACGGATCGTTACCGTCGGGCCGATGCGGACGCCGCCAACGGCAACAGCCTCGGCGCCACCTGCCCACAGTGCGTTGACCACACTCTGTATGTCCCGGTCGAGGACAACACTCTTTCCACCGACGCTGCGTTGCGATGCGTCGGAAAGATTGGGGCGTCCGGCCGGGTCGGTGAGGGTGACGGTGATGCCTTCTCCGTGCACGGCTTCGGCGCCCGCTTCACTTTCGATGCGGCGCAGTTGCCCGAGAATTTCGTTGCCTTCGGTGTCGCCGGCCAAGGCGGTGGCGCGGGCGGCGTCGACTGCCGCGGCGAGGGAGCGCCGGGTCGCGTCCAGGTCGTCGATCTGATCTTCGGTCGCCCTCACCTTCGCAACAAGATCGGCGCGGAGGTCTTCGGTTCCGGACACCTGCCCGGCTGCCGCGACCGCTGAGACGGTCAGGACAAACCCGAGAAGGAGCCCGCCCAGAGCCAGCCATGGGCCGGTGCGCGGCACAGTGTTCTTACTGTGATCGTGTTCTCGCTCGAGTGCTGCCGCCTCGTATCCGGGATCGAGGTGTTCGGTCATCAGCGACCGGAGTAGTGACGGCACCGGGTTGCGGCGCACGTCCTCCCCCGTCCTTTTCATCGAGGTACAACCTCGTAGGACCGCGCGATCCGAGCCGCTTTGAGGACGTAGATCACGGCAGTCCACACGTACAGAACCGTTCCCCAGATCAGGAAGGCAAAACCGAACGCGTGGGTGAATCCGGCGATCGCCCAATCTCCGTAACCGGCCAATACCAGCGGCAACGCAAACATGAGCAGGAATGTCGCGGCTTTACCGAGATAGATGACCTCGGGCGGTGGGAGGCCGCGCCTGCGGTAGATCGGAAGAGTGAGTGCAAGGATCAGATCCCGGCCGATCAGGATCGCCGCGACCCACCAGGGAATGAAGTCACGAGCCACGAACGTCACGAGCGTCGTCACGACGTACAAGCGATCGACCAGCGGATCGAGCAGAGCCCCCAACTTCGAACTCTGATCAAGGATCCGTGCCAATTTGCCGTCGAGCCAGTCCGTGAATCCGGTGAGCATCAGCAGTGCCAGCGCCCACCCGTCCGCATGCGTCACCAGAAGCAGGTACGCAAACACCGGGAGCAGCAGCAGACGCGCCATGCTGAGAATGTTGGGAACTGTCAGAACTCGATCCGTCACGGCAAGTTCCTGTTCACCTGATGTCACTGCACACACCTCGTATTGTTCCGCACTCCGCATCGAACTGGCCGCGGTCGCGACGCCGTGGTGCCAGCTTTCCACAGCACTTGCGACATTTTGCTCATGGTCGCCCCCTCGCGCGAGCCCAAGGCTGCTCGCGCGAAGTGTGGGTGGTGCTACCGCCAGGCGAAGACGGGTTGTTCGAGGTTGTCGATCCGGGTGTGCCGCCCACTCAGGACTTCCCGCAACTGGTAGACGACCGCCCCGGTCGGAGCATGGACGAGGCTGGTGCGAAACGGCCACTGCACCACCGGATTCGGCGACTCCTCGATCGACACGAAACGCGGGTCGACATCGAGTTCGGCGGACGTGACCGCATACAACGACGCGACTTCGTCCGGGTTAGGGACCAATTTGTCGATATCGGCGCCCGACCACACCACAAACGGGCGGATCACGAAGCCAGAGCGTGTGACGTAATCGTCGAGGCGTCCGATGATGTCGGACGTCGCTGCGGTCAGCCCCAGTTCTTCGGAGAGTTCCCGCACCGCACCTTCCTCCGGCGTCTCACCGGCGTCGACGCTCCCGCCGGGCAGGGCGAATTGACCGGGGTGCGCGCGCATCTTGCTCGGCCGCTTGGTCAGCGGGAACACCGACGTGCCGTCGGCATCTCGCATCAGGGCAAAGACCACCGAAGCCAGCCTGCGCCCGTCGAGCTCGACGGATCGTGGTTCGAAGGTCGAAAAGGCTGATTCGACATGGGCCCGATCCAGTAAATCCACGTTCACCATTGCTCGACAGTAGCGCGGTCCCCGTGAGATTCAGACACAGGCCAGTTTCCGTTTGAGCGTTTTGCGAGAATACCGGCGGAAAGTCCTGTCATGCTGACGTAGTGAAAGCATGGTTCGAGCACACAGTCGTCGATACCGGACGGCTGCCGTTGTTCTTCCTGCTGGTCGCGTTCCTGCTTACGTTTTTGTTCATCAGATTCAGTGTGCGCATGATTCGCGCGGAAGTGTCCTGGTGGCCGGGCAATGTCACCCCTGGCGGTATGCATATCCATCACATGGTTTTCGGGCTCATGATGATGCTCGTCTCCGGCTTCGCCTTCATCGCGTTGGCGGATTTTCACACTCCGGTCGCCAATTGTGTACTCGCGTCGGTGTTCGGGATCGGTAGCGCGTTGGTTCTCGACGAGTACGCCTTGGTCCTGCACTTACGGGATGTCTATTGGGCCGAAGAGGGTCGGTCGTCGATAGATGCGGTATTCGTGGCGATCGCCATTTCTTTTCTTTTCTTGTTCGGCGTCCATCCGATCGGGTTTGCCGGCGAGTTCGATCCGTACGAGGAAGATCGCAGTATCGCCACTCTGATCGCGATAGTCGTCGCGCTGATACTCCAATTGGCGCTCGCGATGATCACACTTCTCAAAGGCAAGTTGTGGACCGGTTTGATCGGACTGTTCTTTCCGCCACTTCTGATTGTCGGTGCAATCCGCCTGAGCCGACCGGGTGCGCCGTGGGCCAGGTCCCGGTACCGCGACAAGCCGGTGAAGCTCTCGCGCGCGGTCGCTCGTGAGCAACGCGTCAGAGAACCGCTGATCAAAGCCAAGATTCGATTCCAGGAAAGCGTCTCGGGAAGTTTCGGGGTACCGGAAGCCATTCCCAGTCCGGCAGCTGAACCCACTACAGCGTCGACCCCCGAGTCGCCGCCTGCGACGCCGAAGTGGCGGATATCCGACGCATTGCGATGGCGTCGTACCCGCAGACGACTTCGCACCGTACCCGTATGGCGGCTACCCGTTCTGCTTGTCGTCGCGGCGTTCTTCCTGGCCGACACACTTATCGACGTCGACAGTTCCGTATTCGACGGCTTCGGTTCTGATTCGCTGGAATACGCGGTGGATCCGGGAGCTACGGCAACGCTCCTGAGTGTTATCGCCGGCGGAATGATCACCCTCACCGGTCTTGTGTTCACCGCGATCACACTTGCCATGCAATTCGGTGCTTCGCAGATATCGGTGCGGGTTGTGCCCATGCTGGCTCAGCAGCGAGTCATGCGATGGTCCATCGGGATGTTTCTCGCGACATTCGTGTACTCGATCATCGTTGCACTTGATCTTGCTCTCAACACCCAGCATTCAGCTCCCCAGATATCCACGTACACGGCGTTGTTCCTCGCGATCATCAGCGCGATTCTGTTCATCGCCCTGGTGTCCAAGGTCGGCTCGATTCTCAATTCGAGTCGACTTCTTCGGTGGATCGCGGCCGAGGGACGAAGCGCAATCGTTCGCTCATACCCGCAGTACGACGAATTGGCTCGAGACGCACTCCCCGCCGCCGCACCCCGTGTCACCGATCCTCCTCCAACCGTCGAGGATTCAGCGGACCTCCTGGTTGTTCGACTGCGACACCTCTCCCCCAACGGGCGCATACTTCTGGCGATCAACCTGCCGCGGCTCGAGCGATTGGCGTCGAAGTGGGGCGTCAGTGTCGAAGTGGTGCCAGGTATCGGAGAATTTGTGGCCCAGAACGCGCCGCTGTTCGAAGTGCGTGGCACGTCGATGGCCATCCGCCCGGATTCTCTGATGTCGTGCCTGATCTTCGGCGACACTCACAGTCCCGTCGTCGGTCCTGCGGCGGCAATACAGTCCATTGTCGATATTGCGCTCAAGGCATTGTCGCCGGCCATCAACGATCCGGGCCGCGCGGTCCAAGCTCTCGACCACATCGAGGATCTGCTCGTTCTGTTGGCACCGCGGGTGCATGCCGACTCCGCGACGTCCACGTTGACCCGGATCCGTGGGCAGGAAAGAACGTGGACGGACTACGTGTCCATCGCGACGGACGAAATTCGGCACTTCAGTACCAATTCTGCTCAGGTGCAGCGCCGACTGCGCGCCGTGTTCACCACCTTGCTGACAGCGTGCCCGGCGGATCAACATGCCCCCCTCCTCGAACGCCTCGACGCCATGAACACTCAACTGACCCGCGAATGGACCGGCGAACTGGACATCCGCCTGGCCGGTGCCGCCGATCCCCAGGGCCTCGGATCCGAAGCGGGTGCTAGCGGACGTGTCCATCCGCTGATCGTCGGACGACCAGCGGCGAAGTAATTCAGAGTGCGGAATTGAATGCCTGGACGCGTAGATCCCGCGCCAGGTTGTCGCGCTTCTCGAGCACCAACCGACGCAACGACGCCGGCGCATCGGCATTGGCGTCGAGCCACTGATCGACCGCAGTCACGTCGTCGGACGCGGGGAACAGCCCGTTCACCAGGCGCCGCGCGATCTCGATGCTGCGGCCTGACCACCACGTGCGCAACGAAGCGAAGTAGTTTGCCGCGTAGCCCTCGATCAGGGTGGCGTCGACGCCGGCTTTGAAACCGCCGATCATGGCATCGAGGTGATCGTTCGACAGGGTCAGGTCGGTGGTTGCAGCGCTCCAGACGCGTTCCTTGGTCGCTGCCGTGGGCAACGACGCGAGAGCCCGCGCGTGTGCAGTCCTGCCGGCCGACGTCTCGTCGTTGCGTAGCTCGCGGTCGAGGTCAGCCGGTTCGGCAAAGCCTGTGGCAGCCAGGGCAATCCACATCGACCACCGCAGGTCGGGATCGAGAGCGAGCCCGATCGGTCCGGGGCTCTCGCCCAGCAGAATCGCACGCAGCGCGTCGGCCCGGGAGTCGTCGATCGCAGCCGCGGCAGCACACGCGCGGGCCCAGGCGAGCTGACGGCCCGATTCCGGTTCGCTCTCGAACATCGCCTTCCACGCCGTCGCCAACCACCCGGTCGCCGCGCTGGCGCGCAGTTCGAGTGGGACGTAATGCTGGATCGCGAAATGCGCGTCGGCGGTGATCGAACTGAGAATCGCCAGGTCAGTTTCCGAGGGGCCGAATTGTTCGGCCACGGCAAGGTACCGGAATACCGACAGTTCCCCGTCACGCACGGAATTCCACAGCGAGGACAGAATCAACCCACGCGCGAGTGGATCGACAATACGATCGAGCGACGATTCGACAGTGGCGAGCGACGCGGCGTCGAGTCGAATCTTTGCGTAGGTCAGGTCGTCGTCGTTGAGCAGGATCAGCGATCCCGCCGGAACGTCGATCGGTGTGCGCTCCGCCGAAATGTCGACCTCGACGCGCGCAGTGCGAACCAGGTCGCCGGTATCGCCGTAGTCGTAGACACCGACTGCCAGTCGATGAGGTCGGGGATCGGTCTGCACCAACTCCCCTGCCTCCAACGTCAACGTCGACACTCCCGTTGTCTCGAGCCAGGCCCGTGACCAATCGCGCATGTCTCGCCCTGACGTCGCACTCAACGCGTCGAGGAAATCGACGAGCCGAGTGTTGCCGAAAGCGTTCGCCCGGAAGTACTTCCGGGACGCCTCGAAGAACGCGTCACGTCCGACGAAGGCGACCAGTTGTTTGAGGACGCTCGCGCCCTTGGCGTATGTGATGCCGTCGAAGTTCAGCTTCGCCGCTTCCAGATCGACGATGTCGGCGACGATCGGGTGCGTGGTCGGCAACTGATCTTGCAGGTACGCCCAGGCTTTCCGCTTGATCGCAAACGCCACCCAGGCGTCGGTGAACCGGGTTGCCTCGACGCTGACCAGCGATCCCATGAAATCGGCGAACGATTCCTTGAGCCACAGATCATCCCACCACACCATGGTCACGAGGTCGCCGAACCACATGTGCGCCATCTCGTGCAAGATCGTGTTCGCGCGGCGCTGGTACTGCTCGGCGGTGGCTTTGCCGCGGAACACATAGGACTCCGTGAAGGTGACGAGCCCCGGATTTTCCATTGCGCCGAGGTTGTATTCGGGAACAAGAATTTGGTCGTACTTGCCGAACGGGTAGGGATAGTCGAAGGCGTCGGCGTAGAAGTCGAGGCCTTGCCCGGTCACGTCGAACACGTCGTCGGCATCGAGATACTGCGCCAGCGACGCTCGGCACAGAACACCCAGCTCGACGGTGAGTTCGCCGCGACTCCACACCGAACTCACGCGATGGTATGGGCCGGCCGCGACTGCCGTGATGTACGTCGAAATCGGCAGTGTCGAAGCAAAAGTGACGGTCTTGCTACCGGCGGCATTCGAATCCGTCTGCAGGGGAACCTGGTTCGACAGCACTTCCCAGGACTGTGGTGCCGTCACCACAAAAGTGAACGGCGCCTTCATGTCCGGCTGCTCGAAGCACGCAAACACTCGACGGGCATCCGCCGGTTCGTACTGCGTGTACAGATAAGTCTGCCCGTCGGCGTCGTCGACAAATCTGTGCAGACCTTCACCGGAGCGGCTGTACTCCGCGAGCGCCGTAACCTGGACGACGTTCACATCCGCCAGCCCGGTCAGCGCGATCCGCGCCCCGTCGTACGCAACAGCAATGCGACGGCCGTTCACCTCGACCGATTCCACCGCGCTGCCGATGAAATCGAGCCACGTCGAATCCACGGTCGACGTCATCTCGACCGTGGTGACGGTCCGGAACGTCGACACAGCAGGGTCGACCGCAGAGCGGAGGTCCAACTCCACCCGATAACCGGTGACCGATACGGCAGACGATCGGAGAGTGACTTCGCTTCGGTTCAGATTTGCTGTGCTCACCCGTCTGATCCTGCCAGGCCGGGCGGGCAACAGGTCCCTATCCCGTGAAAGCGCCCTGCCACACGGTGTCGAACGGCGTGTGGGCCGAAACCCGGGCTTCGATACCCGCGGTGACAAACTTCTTTGCCAGTGCCACAGCTTCTCCCACGTCAGCGCCCTTTGCGAGCTCAGCGGTCACTGCGGCAGCAAGGGTGCACCCGGCACCGGAGACTCGTTCCTGGCCCACCTTGGGAGCAGAAAGAACCGTCACGTCGGTTCCGTCGAAGAGCACGTCGACAGCGTCGTCGCCGGCCAGTTCCACGCCGCCCTTGGCCAGAACGTACTTCGGTCCGAGATCGTGGATGCGACGCGCAGCCTCGATCAGTTCGTCGACGCTCGAAATTGCGTCCATACCGGCGAGGGTGCGCGCCTCGAAGAGGTTGGGTGTGACAACCGTTGCGAGGGGCAGGATCGAATCGCGAAGTGCCGTATCGGTATCGAGCGCTGCTCCGGGTTCCTGACCCTTGCAGATCAGGACCGGATCGAGAACCACGTGCCGCCACGACTGACGACGGAGACCCTCGGCAACAACCTCGATGGTGGCCGGAGTTCCGAGCATGCCGATCTTCACGACGTCGAGATCGTGCGCCGACGTTGCTGCCTCGATCTGGTCTGCGATCACGTCAGGCGCGATGGGGACAAAACGGTGGCCCCAGTTGTTCTTCGGGTCGAAGGACACGATGCACGTGGTGGTGGCGATTCCGTAGACGCCGCGGGCCTGGAAGGTCTTGAGGTCGACCTGTAAGCCGGCACCACCGGTGGATTCGGATCCGGCGATGACATAGGCAAGGTCAACCACGGTACAAACTCCTTTTGAGGCTGGGGCGCCATCCGCGGATACCCGCGAACGCCGGAGGTCGAAGTTTATCAACGCCGACCCCGGCGCCTCTCCGCGACTACTCGCCCTGGTTGCTCACCAGCTCTACCGGAGGGTACGAGTAGGTTTCATCGAGAATCGACTCGCCGGGCACGTAAAGCCGGAAAACCAGCCTGAACGCGGCATCGGGCGCCGGCAACCAGTTCGATCGCGCAGTAGCGCTGGTCGGCTCGTCCTTCGAGATGGTGAGGATCAGCGATCCGTCCGCTTCGTATCGGATTCCGGCGGTGCGGTCACCGATCGAGTACCGGCCGATCGGGTTGTCGACCAAGTAGTAGCGGGGAATGTCGTAGAGCGTGATCGACCAGAATGCGCCGACGGGAGGCTTTTCCGGGAAGTTGATGCGATAGGTGTTCTCGCCGAGCAGAGGCGCTCCGGTCACGTCGGTGAACGCTTGCGCATACACCGCCTCGTAGGCGTGGTTTCCCCACAACCCGAGACGGCACGCGATCGCCCTTTCGGCAAGGCGCACCTTCTCGTCGCGGATTTTCCACCGATCGTCGTCGATTGTTCCGAGGCTGAGGTTGTAGACGTTGTAGTCGAAAAGGTGAAGGCCTACTGTCCATCCGTTGAAGACGGGAGCTTCGCCGTGTTTGGTGGCGTCCTCGAGCTTGGCGACGCCGTCGTCGTACCAGGCAGCAAGGTCGTCACTGTCGACGTCCGGAGAGAACAGTCCGGAAAACCGCTCGATCAGGGCAGATTCCGCAGACGGTGCGGGGAACGCCTGCGACCAGTTGCGTGCCTGCTGCCAGAACAGCAGTCCGTCGGAAAGGTTCGCGTCCACCGCGGGTAGACCGTTCACCGCGGCAGTCGGGTCGAGTGGCTCGAGCACCAGGGAATTCTGCAGCGCCGTCACCGCGGAAAGGTCGTCGTGGCCGGTGCAGGCAAATCGGCCGACGATCGACACGATGTCGGTCGACGCTCGGACTACCGGAAACTCCGATTCCCCGGTCCAGCCTGGCGGGGCGATCAGAAAACTGCCGGCGCCGTTTCCCGTTGCCCGGGTGCCGACGTACGCGATGTTGTTCGTCCAGGCGTCGACAAACTGGAGTACGTAGTAGCGGTCCCCGGTTGCGGGCACGTCCAGTCGCAGTGGTCCACCCGAAAGGTCAAGCTGCGCCATCGAATAGACGGTGTCGTTGTTGATCGTGACAAACGTGTCCTCTGGGCCTGCAAGTTTGCGGGCGTGCGAAAAACTGTTGAACGGTGCCGCCGGATTGGAGCCGATGCCGGTCGTGACGTAACGCTCCACCTGTCGGAGGTTCTCCACGAGCGGGTAGTAGTAGAAATACGCAGCGGTCGCGGTCTCTGTCAGTGCACTCAACTCGTGTCCTTCAATTGGGCACTGTTACCAGTGCTACGAAGACGGTAGTGCGGCCAACGATATCGATATTCGCGACAAGGCGGGCAACTACGACAAATCGGGAATCCGTGTCGCCCAGGCTATGTCGTTGTCCTCGTAACCGAGCGGTGGACCCACGAACTCTCCACCACACGTGATCAACGCGAGCGTCTCCGGCCCGTCCATCCGGTTCAACCGCTCGACCGGCAGTTCCCCGTCTTTGCGGTACTGGTCAACCGTATCGATCCGATACGACCACTCGTGGCCATCTGCCCCGGTCAACACAACAATTGATCCCGGAGTCAACGACGAGAATTTCTTTCCGAAACCGTCACCGGCGTACACGTCATCGATGTGGCCGGTGATCACGACAGTTCCCGAACCCGAACCCGGAAATGCAGAGTCCGCCCACCAGCCGACTTTGCTCACGTCCTCCGGAGGAATCAGCGAACCGTCCGATGTCGTCTTGATCGCAAGAACTACAGCCGCCTCGTTGCCGATGCGCAGTTCAGTCGGCGTCGCAGGATCATCGACAGACGCCTGCACTGCGGCCGGCAGATTCTCCTGCCCGGTCGCGAGAACCCGAACAGGTTCGTCATGCTCTGCCGAGCACCCACCCACGCACAACAACACCGTTAGTAATGCTGCCCCACTCAGCCGCCGAAGCGTCCGGCCGGCCGATTCCGTCACCGCGAGATCGGCCCGGACGGAACGTGGGAAATAGGAACTCGATTGGCTACATCTCGCCCGGGCAGTTCATCGTTTTGGTTGCCGCCTTGATTCCCGCCGTTTCCGCCGCCACCGTTTCCACCACCGCCGTTCCCACCTTGGTTGCCGCCATTTCCGCCGCCGCCTGGGCAGTCGGTCCCCGGATCGGTTGTATCACCGGTCAATACGATCTTGACTGCCGAAAGGTCCACGGATTGGTTCTGCGCCACCAGGTTCGGAGTCGACACATCGAAGGCGAGGGTGGCTCGAACAGGAATCACTCGTCCGTCGTCGGCTTGAGTGACTTTCGTTCCTGACATCCCCAGGTCCTGCGTCAGTGTCATACGTGATCGAAGTTCGGCGTCTCCGGTGAGTCCTGCTCCATCGATCCGCACGGTGCCGCTGACCGGGCTGCCGTGCGCGCGGATGGTGACCGCGGCTCGAAACTCGAGAGTGTCGCCTGGGACGGTGCGCCAGGACTCGATGGCGTTGATCTTCGTACCGGGTACACCGTCAGTGACGTCGTACCAGCCGTCGATCACTGCTGGATCGAGAGACATCGAGTTGTCATTGATCGCGGGAACGCACGCCTGCGTCAAAGAGATGGGCACGGCGCCGGCCACTCCGGGCAGCGCAGTAGTGATCAGGGCCGCGGCGGCAAAGATCGCTGCGCCTGCACCTGCGGTACCAAATCTTCTCATTCCCGCTATCCTCACCTACGCTCCGGCAATCTTGTCAATCCAGTCAAAATACCAGCACAATCGCATAAATCGGCACTATCGGACCGAGGAAATATTCTTGTTCTGCCATCGAGCAACTATTCCGCAGCCGAACCCGACATCGGGTACATCGTTCCGGAGGGATTCAGAAGTTACAGATCACCCAGCAATCACCGCGCGACGATTGTGCGCCCGCAGGCCTGATCAATCGCGCGTGCACACATTCGGCGAGCGAACTCGGCGGCTATCCACGCGTTCGGTCAGTGCAGCGCAGCGTCGTGACGTGTTTGGCGCACAGTACTACTGTCAACCCCTAGGTATGCCGACCAGGGGACGAACACCGTGATCCGACAGGCGCACAGTGTCGAATAAGCCCTGCAGTCAACCGAAATGGCCGCTCCACGCGGTGGCCGAATTCCTTGGCGCGGACAGCGAGTTATCGGGTGAGCAAGGAACCCGGATCGTCACCGGCGTCTGCCAGGACTCCCGCCAGGTCCGCCCGGGCGATATCTACGCGGCACTGCCAGGCATCGAGCACCACGGTGGAGAATTCATAGCGGAGGCAGCGAGGAAGGGCGCGGTGGCTGTAGTCAGCGATCGCCCCACCGAAATATTACCGGCGTTTGTCGTGGCGAACCCCCGAAAGGTTCTCGGCCCTTTGGCTGCCTGGTTCTACGGTGATCCCTCCACGTCGCTCGATGTGTATGGCGTCACCGGCACCAACGGTAAGACCAGCACTGCCTTCATGCTCGAAGCTGGTTTGGCCGCAGCCGGAATGAGAACCGGCATCATCAGCGGAATCTGCGTTCGGGGGCCAACCGGCGTATCGGGTTCGGAGCGAACAACACCTGAAGCCTGCACACTGCAACGTACGTTGGCGTCATTCGTCGACAATCGCGTCGACGCCGTCGCTATGGAAGCGTCGAGTCATGGCCTTGCGCTACACCGAATCAACGGCACGTTCTTCCGGGTTGCGGCCTTCACGAACCTTTCGCGTGATCATCTGGACTTCCACAAAACTATGACGGCATATTTCGAGGCAAAGGCCCAGCTTTTCCTACCAGAACGTTGCGCCGGCGCGGTGATCAGCGTCGACGACCTGTACGGCAGGGCCCTCGCTGAACACGTCACCATTCCCCGATTGACCTTCTCATCGCATGGGGCCTCCGCCGATGTAACCGCCACTGACATCGAGGCCGACCAAACGGGAACATCTTTTGTCGCGCACCACGGGAGTTGGCGAAAGAGGATCCACCTACGCCTACTGGGGTGCCACCAAGTCGACAACGCTTTGACCGCAATTGCCGCTCTTCGTCTCGGTGGAGTCGATATCGCGGCCGCGCTCGACGGTATCGAAACCCTCGACACCATCCCAGGAAGATTGGAGAGCGTTGACGTAGGACAGGATTTTCTGGCGTTCGTCGACTACGTTCACAACGCAGGTGCACAGCGCCGCTTGTTTCCTTATCTACGCTCGTTGTCGAAAGGCAAGATCATTGTCGTCATCGGCGCAACTGGCGGCAGGGATCCGGGCAAACGCGGACCCCTGGGTCGAACTGCCGGCAGTCATGCCGACGTTCTTGTCGTGACCGACGAAGGACCGTATCGCGATGATGCAGCACGCCTCAGAAATGATGTGGCTACGGGAGCACGCCAAGCGAATCATGCAGCGGTGCTTGTAATTCCGGATCGATGCGACGCTATTGAGACCGCGGTGAGCTTGGCACAAGCAGGCGACATAGTAGTCGTTGCCGGACGCGGGAACGACCACATGATGAACTACGACGGCATGGAAATACAGTTCGACGATCGCCAGATACTGGCGTTCGCGTTAACCGAGTGCGCGAAATAATCGTCAGTTCAGAACAAGAAGGAAAACGATGCCACGCCGTAGGCTACGGCCAGCCCTACGAGAATCCATCCGACATACGATCTGATGACCAGTCTGCGTCGGCGATGCCATCGCGGCGAAGCTCGCAGGAATGCCCCTGCGGCACCCACTGCAAGCGTCACGGTCGGCAAGAAGACCAAAAGACGTCGATCCTTACGTGAGCAGACCAGCATGTCGGCACCGAAACACTCGCCCCGCCGCGAACCCAGCAACACAATTGCCACAACCATCACGATCACAGTCAGGATGATCGAGGCTCCGTAAGTTATTGTCCGCTTACGGATTTCACTGACCGATCCGACGGCAATACCGGGTTGTTCAGACATCGACCAAACCCTTCACTGTCCTTCATACCGACTCATCCAGTATCGCAGTATCGTTTCGTTCACGCTCGACTCAGTAGGTTCGCCGTCCTACCGGCTGAAATGCCGACTGCCGAGCGGGGAGCAAGGCTCTGCCTTCTGCGGCGGCGCACTGCCGAAAACTCAATACCCTGAAATCGCAGTAGCTTTCAGCAACCCCGACTTTCACCACCGCTGCGTCAATCGACCACCGGAAGCAACCGAAAGATCACACTTGGGAGTCAGCTGATTCGCTCAACTGCGCGAGCCTCGCCGTAAGAATTGCATTCTCGGCTTCGAGTGAAAGTATCAGCCGCACTCCGACCAAGTTGACGCCGTCATCGATCAGTGCTGTGATACGGGCTAATGTCTCCAGATCCGATTCGCTGTACCTGCGGGTTCCGCCTCCGGTGCGAGTCGGCGTCAACAACCCTCGTCGCTCGTACAACCTCAACGTCTGTGGCCCGACTCCGGAGAGTTCAGACGTCACCGAGATTCCGTAAACGCCACGCAGCGTGCGCGCCTGAGCATCTGACGTCACTGCATACCTCCTAGGCGTCGTCGGTGACCGCGCAACCTTAACATCCCAGCCATTCAATCTAGCTCCGCAGCCATAGATTTCGTGAGGCAGGCAACGTGCACGACACACGACGACTGGGATCCGTGCTCACATCGCGACCTGTACCTCACGGTACATTCCGCGAGATGTACACGAGAAGTAAGCATGAGTCTGTCCGCCTTGCCTAACTGTCGAGATTCGGGAATCATCGAGCCGCAAAAAAGCTGTTGACGACGAGAAAGTAGGATCTAGTACCGTTCTAGGTAGGTAGCAATTAACAGCAGACTCCGAGGTGCGAAAACGATGTCTTGGCCGGACAGAGCCCTGACAGAACCAGCAGCAGTTTTCGCGGCGTTGGCCGAGATCCTCTACTCCGCGACAGACGATGCCGACGTGTACAACGCGATCTGTTCGGCAGCGGTCGAGTTGATTCCCGGCTGCGATCACGCCAGTTTGATGCTGCGTCGTGCAAGCACCACCGTTACGGTCGCTGCAAGTGACGAGATAGCCTCTTTCGCTGATGATCTGGAGCGCGCCACCGGAGAAGGCCCGTGTCTCGACGCTCTCGAAACAGAAACACCACAGCTCGAGTCCGATCTTCGAACTCCGAACCAATGGCCCGAATTCGCGCGGGAAGCTCTCTCGAAGACACCGATTCGTGGAAGCATGGGGTTCCGCTTACTCGTCGACCGGCGCAAAGTCGGTGCTCTCAACCTGTTCTCCGATACACCCGGAGCATTCTCCGAGGACATAGCCGACCTGGCAATTATCCTGGTCTCCTTCGCGTCCGTGGCAGTCACCGCATTGTCCCGCGGCGAGGATGCCGAATCGCTGCGACGAGGTCTGACGGGTAGCCGTGAAATCGGTCAGGCTGTCGGTTTGCTGATGGCCCTACACGGGGTATCAAGCGACGCTGCATTCCAGATTCTTCAGACGACTTCACAAAACATGAATGTCAAGGTCGCAGATCTCGCTCGCAACGTCATCGTCCAGCATCGATCTACTCTCGACTGACGGGGATTCGTCGGCGGGACTTGGTTATCTGGCAACCGACGACAAACTATCCGGTCAGCTGGGATAGTATCTTTTTCAGTTCTTCGTCAAGCAACGGCAACGGACGGTCATTTCCCGTGCCGTGCTGCCCTGCATCGGCCACCTCGAACAGGTAGGTCAATCATTCCTCTCACGTCGAAGCACTCAGAAACATACAACGACGCATTAATCGCACTGGCCGCTGCAACCCAGCGTCCGGCGAATGTCGTCAACCTCGCCGGCGGCTACGCCATCCGTGTCGATCTCGAGTACAACCGCTACGTTCTGGCCACCAACACCCCGCTGGGTCTGTCGGACGAAACCCATGACGCTGGCTCGTGGTTGGTTCGTTTCTTCCAAACGCGAATCGGCGGTCTCTCAGACGAATTACTCGCCGAAGCCACCGATGAATGGCTTATCGACGCTTTCGACTCCGTTCTCAACCACATCGAAGCCGACGGAAACAAGATTGTCGCGGACGCGAACTTCGGGGACATCAGCCATTCCGAATCATCAACGCACTCGGAGTAGGTGCACGCAAAGGTCGCACCAGACCTTCGACCGCATCGCACTAGCGCACCCAACCTCATGACCCCCAGTGCGCACGTTCGCCGAGCCCTTATCCGGCCAGGAACGCAACCTTCCGCAGCTGCCACTTGATCCGACTCAACTTCGATATGGGCCAGCGGCACCGTCATCGGCAGCCGGATCCAACTGTCCCCCGTGCCGATCGACTCACTCACGATTCGCTCCCACAGTGCGCGGGTCGACATCACCGTCGGGCGTGCCAACCTCCCAGTACAAGGTGTCCGTCCCGACCGCGATAAGAGGGTCGACCCACTCGGCGACTACGTCGATGATGGCGTCCGTGAGCTCCATTCGCGTCCATGCGCGCGGCCGGACCGGAACGTCCGGATCCCAGCCGTCCGTCCCCCAGATCACACCGAACAGTGCCCGCTCGTCACCGAGCTGCCGGTCCAAAGTGAACGCGTCAGGACCTTCGAATCGCGCCCACACATCGAAAGTGCCGTGCCCGTCCTGGTCGACAAAAACGTCGATGATCACGCCATCGGTTCGCGCCGTCGCGGCATTGCGGATCGCTGCGAGCCGAGCGGCCGCGGCCGCCGATGCCGTGTCGAGGACAGCTCTCAGCGCGCCTCGGTATTCAGTGGGTTCCACATGCCGAGGATATCCGCGACGAAGATTCGCTTGCCGACCGATAATTCGTGACCGGCCTCGAGAGGCTGATCGTGTCAGTGCGGATCGCGGTTTCGCTCCACGACCCAGGCCGCAACCTGTGCCCGCGAGGTGAACCCCAATTTGGTCAGGATGTGCTCGACATGCCCTTGAGCAGTGCGGGGTGAGATAACCAGGCGGTCGGCGATGGCCTGGTTGGTCAGGCCCTCCGCGATGAGGTCAGCCACTTGGCGTTCCCTCTTGGTCAGTCGCGTCGAGGCGGCACCGGTATCGGATCTGGAATCGTCAGAAGGCTGTTCACGGAGTGCGTAGGAAATTGCCGCATCGAATCCGAAACCTTGACCCTTTCGGAAAGCTGTCGCGAATGCCTTTTCGCCGAGCATCCGACGCGCCTTCTGATCGCATTCCTGTTGGTAGACAAGTAAATTGGAGTGAATAATCGCGGTACTGCCCATCGAGTGCGCCAACCCCTCCGCCGCTCCCATCAGCACAGCGGCCCTAGCTCCGTCGCGCCGCCCACACTCGACCCACGCCATCGTCTCGAGGCAGGCTGTTGCAACGCGAGGGCTGCGCGTTTGCTGCGACAGTTTCAGCGACTGCTGGAGTAGCCGCATCGCACGATCGCTGTCACCCTGTCGCCACACCTCAATTCCCAGAGCCCACAATGAATACGACCGAGCCATCGCCTCTCCGCGCGCTTCCGTGATCGAAATCGCACGCTCGTGGCATTCGATCGCCTGGTCCGTCGAGCCACGCAGCCCATAGGCCAACCCCAACGGATACAAGGCTCCTATCTCGTGCGCGGTCTCCCCACGCCCGCTGAATCCGGCGACGGCGGTTTCGAGCAGCGCGGAGGCACGTGCGGGGTCACCACTGTAAAGAGCATGCATTCCATCGGCGAGGGTGACGAGTATGCGCATCATCGGGTCATGTGTGTGAGCGGTGAGACGCCGCGCCTCGTCAACGAGCTCTGCCCCGGTCGCGAGATCGCCCTGCACACTCGCCATCAGAGTGGCGAAGTAGAGACCCTTGACCCAATCGAGGGAAGGTGCGCCGCTCTGACTGGCAAGCAACTGGGTGATCCAATGCCGGCACTCGTTGTAGAGGCCCTGCGAGCTCCAGAAGAAGGACAATGCAACTGCGGTCCGTAGGCCGGCGACGGGATTGTCGACAACGCTGAATTCGAGTGCCTCTCGCAGGTTCGACTGCTCCCGCTTCAGTCGGACGATCCAGTCGAGTTGACGGACGCTGATCCACTCGGCCTCCGCATCGAGCGCAAACCGCTCGCACCAGTCCCGGTGTCTGCGTCGCAGTTGCAGAACGTCGCCGGCTTGCTCGAGCTTCTCGTACCCGTACTCACGCAACGTCTCGAGCATCCGGAACCGAACTACCGACGCATGCTCCTCCCTAATCAGAATCGACTTGTCCACCAACGACGTCAATGTGTCCAGAAGCTCACCCAACTCCAGTCCCGCGCTGCACACCAGCTCCGCAGCATCGAGTTCGAAACTTCCCGCGAACACCGCCAACCGAGCCCACACCAGTTGCTCACGCACAGTACACAACTCGAAACTCCAGTCGATACACAACCGTAGCGTCTGCTGCCGCGATGGCGCACCCCGGCTGCCGCGGGTCAGCAGCGTATATCGATCAGTCAGACGCCCCAGGATCTGCTCGAGCGACATCGCCCGCAACCGCGCCGCCGCCAACTCGATCGGCAACGGCAACCCGTCGAGGCTTCGGCAGATCGCAGCCACCGCCTCAGCGTTGTCCTCGGTGGGTACAAAACCCGGAACGGCCATCGCCGCACGCTCGAAGAACAACGACACCGCATCGTATTTGGACAACGACCGGAGCGACGGTTTCCGCTCCGGATCGGGTACGCCCAACGGCGGAACCCGCAACACCGCCTCCCCGCCGATATCGAGAGGTTCGCGGCTTGTGACCAGAATCCGAAGCGACGGACAGACGCGGATCAGGGTCGCAGCCAATTCCGCGACGGCGTCGACCAGTTGTTCACAATTGTCGAGAACCAACAGCAATTCCCGTGGCTCGAGAAACTCGATCAGGATGTCCCGTAACGGTCGCGCCGACTGGTCCCGCAGACCCAGCACACCGGCCACTGTCTCGACCAGCAACGACGCGTCACGCAGCTCACCTAACTCGACGAGCCGCACACCGTCGTCGTACTCCCGTTGCACCGAGGCCGCGAGGCGCAGTGCCAGCCGCGTCTTACCGACACCTCCGATCCCCGTCAACGTCACCAACGGGCCCCCGGTGAGCAGGTTCTTCGCCTCGGTCAGCTCGCGTCGGCGACCGATAAAGCTGGTCAGTTCCAGAGGAAGCTCCCCCGTCGTGCTCGGGGTAAAGGCACCCGAGCGTCGCGGCCTGCTTTCTTGACTGGGTCGTCGGTCGTTGCCCTGCGTGTCTGGTTCAGCTCGTAGAGGCACATCGTCGACCGGAAAATCGTGCTGCCGTTGCAGTTCCCGCAGTTCCTCGCCGAACTCTGCGGCGGTGACCTGACGCGCACCGGGCGTCCGCGACATCGCGCGGGAGATTACCTCCGAGACGTCGTCGGGGATCCCGCGCTCACGCAGATCAGGCACCGCTTGCTCGGTGATCCGCAGAAACTGCGCGACAACCTGCTCACCGCTACGACGCTCGAACGCGGCATGACCGGTGAGAGCGCTGAACAGGACAGCGCCAAGTCCATAGACGTCGGCGGCGGGAGTCGGCGGATCGCCGGCCAACACTTCGGGCGCCGTGTACGCCGGTGAACCGGTAACGACTCCGGTAGCGGTCTCGAAACCCCCGGTGATGTGCGCGATACCGAAATCGGCCAACTCGGGCTCGCCGTAATCGGTGAGCAAGATGTTGGCGGGCTTGATGTCCCGGTGCAGGATCCCGAGCCGGTGCGCCGACTCCACCGCCCCCGCCATCTTCACCCCCAGGCGCAACGCCTGATTCAACGGCAGTGGACCGTCGCGGCGGATCCGCGCGCCGAGGGAATCCTGCCGGTGATACGGCATCACGATGTACGGACGGCCACTGTCGGTAGCACCGACCTGCAAGATATTGACGATGTTCGGGTGACCGGTCAACCGGCCCATCGCCTGCTGTTCCCGAAAGAAGCGGGCGCGATTCTCCACGTCGAGATCGACGGTGAGCACCTTCACCGCAACCGTACGATCCAACTCTGCCTGGGCACAGCGATACACAACGCCGAAACCACCCTGGCCGATCTCCACTGCATCATCGAAGCCGACATCTCCCAGCTCCGCGGCCGGCGACGGCGGATAACGCTGAGTGCCGAGCGAATCACCTTCACCCATCGGACGGTCTACTCACTCCGTCGGCGCGTAGTTACTGGCCACTGGTCCCGACGGCACGACCGGTGCACTTTAGACTTTAGCCCTCACCTCTGATAGAGGATCGTCATCACTGCCTCAATCTGATTCAATGGAAAGATGTGCAGGTGGATGGCATATTCAGGCGAACCACTACTCGCGCAGAACTTACTGTTCCGACCGGAACACTCGTTGATCGACCAGAGCCTGCATTCTCATCTCGGTGCTACGACAACCAACGGCGACGGCTTCGGAATCGGCTGGTACGGCGAGGGCAGCGTGCCGGCTGTGTTCAAGAGCATCGAACCCGCGTGGAACGATTCGAACCTTCGTGAGATCGCCAGCCAACTGCGCACTCCACTGTTCTTCGCCCACGTTCGCGCATCGACGGGAACTGCTGTGCAGCGCAGCAACTGTCATCCATTTCGGCACGGGCAGTGGCTGTGGATGCACAACGGCTCCCTGCACGGATTCCAAGAGATCAAACGGGAACTGGTAACCGCCGTCGATCCGTCGCTCTACCCCGATCTGCAAGGGTCTACGGACTCGGAAACGCTGTTCTTTCTCGCGCTCACCTTCGGATTGACCGATGATCCGTTCGGCGGTGTCGCGCGGGCGGTGGGTTTTGTCGAGCACGCAGCGCGCTCACGAGGAATCGAGAATCCCGTACAAATGACTGTCGCGACGACGGACGGAACGTCCACCTGGATCTTCCGATATTCGAGCGAAAGCCGATCGAGGTCACTCTTCTATTCCACCGAGATCTCCACACTGCGGAAACTACATCCAGACGTGGAAGAACTGAAAGACCTGGGCGAGGAAGCACGAATCGTTGTTTCCGAGCCTCTCCGCGATCTTCCGGGTGCATGGAACGAGGTGCCGGAATCTACTGCGGGTGTCGTTCGTGCGGGGCGGGACGATATGCGGGAGTTCGAGCCAATCCCACCCGCCTAAATAAGATCAGTAATAAACCACGAGAGGTCTGCCGCTTTTCGTCGATTCTAAATTCCCCACCCGGCCTGTTGTCAGCCGCGCTGTGCAGCACACTCGTGGGTCGGCCTTGCGCCGAATGCCAGCTCTGCATAGGTCAGGACGTCCTGATGTGCGGGGTCGCGGTTGATTGACGCCCATGTTGGTCTTGCGCGGTACTGCATTCACCGAGGCCGGCTGATGGATGATTCGGACGTCGAGTCGACCAACCACGCTGTTGCCAAATCTTAAGCGATTGACTGTAATTATTCAGGCGGGAAGTTAGAGTTAATTAGCAACTGTTCCCGAACGAGGGCATCCGCACCCCGCGTGGCAAACTTGCAGAAGCACCAAGTGAAAAAGTTTCGGAGATTCCCAGATCGAATGTGTGAGTCTGAAGCAACTCACCAAACAACATGTGCGCATGCGTAGTTCGAGTCTGCGACCGCGTTTTTCTGCGGGTGTCCGCGTCCACCTTGGATCCACAATGAGATATCTTCATTATCCTTCCCTGTTCGTTTCTTGACACGGAATTTAAGATGAGAATCATATGACGCCACGATTTGCCGAAAACAAATTACGCGCGTGAGATACTTCGCGGATGAAAGACATCGACCATCAAAGCGATGAGAAGCGCCGGGGATGGCATGCGCCCAACGTGTGGGCTCAAACAGTTGACTTTGGCAACAATCCAGTGAAACAGCTCGTCGCTCCTGCGAGCACCTTCCAAAACGTCATCGACGTCGAAGGCCAACTCCAGGTGCGGAACAATTTTGGCGCCTGGCCGGCGGCCACACCTGAGCAACCGTTGGGACGTGACGTGCTCTGGGTTCGACTGCCCTTAAGTTCGCGTAGCGGTGACTGCCTCCGCCATGCCTCGTGGGAAATCCCCGCGAACATGTCGCAAATCTCACCAGCAGAGGTAGTAGAAAGCTACCGTAACGCCATCGGATTCAGCGAGGGCAGTGCAGAGTTACCCGGACTGCGTTCGCCGCAACTCGGAGCACTGCACGCGGTTCTGGGTTACTGGACTACAAAGCGGTTGACCCCGGCAACTGTCGTTATGCCTACCGGTACCGGCAAAACAGAAACCATGCTCGCCCTACTCGTGGGAGCCCGAATCGAGCGATTACTCGTTTTGGTCCCATCGGACTCACTTCGTCAGCAAGTTGCTGCGAAGTTCGAGACTCTAGGCATTCTGCAAGAACTCGGGATCGTATCGGACTCAGCCCTACGGCCTGTAGTTGGACGAGTAATGCACGGTTTCAATGACTCGGATACGGCCATAAAATTTGCCGAATCCTGCAATGTAATTGTCGCCACTCCGTCGTCTCTGAAAGCCTGCTCAGCGGAAGCCCTTGTGGCACTGCTGACGACGTGCACTCATCTTTTCATCGACGAGGCTCACCACGTTGCGGCCCGCACTTGGACGGAAATTCGGCATGCATTCAACGAGAAGCCTGTGGTTCAATTCACCGCGACACCCTTCCGTGAGGACGGCAAGCACCTGCAAGGACGCAACATCTATTCTTTCCCTCTTCGCGAGGCTCAAGCCCAGGGATACTTCTCACGTATAAACTACACT
This sequence comes from Rhodococcus sp. NPDC056743, assembly GCF_042790355.1. Classification (NCBI taxonomy): domain Bacteria; kingdom Bacillati; phylum Actinomycetota; class Actinomycetes; order Mycobacteriales; family Nocardiaceae; genus Rhodococcus; species Rhodococcus sp. NPDC056743. The sequence continues at coordinate 575,034 of NZ_JBHTZI010000003.1, forward strand.
GCTGTCATCGGCCTTGAGGATGTCGACGAAGAACTCGCAAAACAAAGTGTCTCGAAACTCCGTGCTGATGTTGCCGAGGGGCACGATCACGTGCTTATGGTTCGCGTCCGTGGAGTCGACCGAGCAAAGGCGATCTTGCCGCTCTACGATTCTATAGCTGCCGATCTCAATCCCGTCATCATCAATAGCCAAATGCCGAAAGGTCAACAGCGCAAATCCCTAGATGATTTACGTGAACGCAGGTCGAGAATCATTGTCTGCGTTAATATGCTAGGCGAAGGTTTCGATTTACCTGCTCTCAAGATCGCCGCAGTACACGAACCACACAAAAGCCTGGGCGTTACGCTTCAGTTCATCGGTCGATTCGCACGCACCTCGTCAGTAGGGGGATTCGGCGAAGCGTCGATATTTGTCGCGCGAAAGGAAGTCGAGACTGACAAACGTCTACGTGAACTTTACTCAGAAGACTCCGACTGGAACCTCCTTCTCCGAAACCTAACGGAAGCCGCCGTCGAAGAACAACAAGCTGTCAGCGACTTCGAGGCGGGATTTACCTGTCTACCGGAAGAAGTCACACTTCGAAGTCTCCTACCAAAGATGAGCACAGTCGTCTACCGCGCGCCTTCAACGGAGTGGGAACCCCAAAACATTGTCGACTTCTTCGGTGAGGACACCCTACTGACTGCCCCTATCGGCCTCAACGCGGACGCGGGTGTCGCATGGTGCGTCGTAGAACACCGAACTGACGTCCGCTGGGGCGATCTCAAGACCATCGAGGACGTGTCCTATCAGCTCTACATACTGTACTTCGACCCCGTCCATCAGCTGCTTTACATCAACAATTCGGCCAATGACGGCGTATTCGAAGACCTTGCCACCGCGGTATTAGGAACGGGAGCAGAACGATGCACCGGATCGACTGTCTACCGCGTCATGGCCGACATCGAACGCTTAGTCCCGACCAACGTCGGCGTTATCGACGCGCGTGACCAATTTAGGCGATTCTCGATGCATGTCGGCTCAGATGTCACCGCCAGCTTTTCACAAGCAGAAGCGGGAACCAAATCGCAAACTAACATTTCCGGCGGCGGGTATCGCAATGGCGAACATGTCAGCATCAGCGCGTCGCTCAAAGGCCGGATCTGGTCTCACACCGCAGCGACTAGCCTGATGCACTGGCGGGACTGGTGCGATTCCGTCGGCACAAAACTTCTCGATGATAGCATCAGCATCGACAAAGTAATTGGCCAGTTTATTCTTCCTGAACAACTCTCGGCACGACCAAATGGTGTTCTTCTGGCCGTGGAGTGGCCGTGGCAACTGCATATCTTACAAACGGGGAATATCCGCCTCTCCTACAAAGATAAAATTCATGATGCGGTGTTCACGGATCTCGTACCGGACACCTCCTCCACAACCGGGCCGCTTCGCTTCACGGTGAAGAGTGGCGCCTGGGAAGTCACTTACGAAGCAACGTTCGAAAAGGGCAGGCTTCATTACCAGTGCACAGAGAGCGAAGAGATTAAGGTCATTCGACCCCGATCAGAACATCTACTCAGCGAATGGCTAAACAACAACGAATTGCTTTTCATCCTCGACAATGACCGAATTATAGAAGGGAGCCTACTTTATAAACCAACTTGGGATCGCCCGCCATTCGACAAATCTCAACTAATTCCCCTTGACTGGACTGGGACCACCCTCACGGTTGAATCCCAGACAAAGAACAAGTTACCGGAATCCATTCAATTTCGCGCCATCGCAGACCTCATGGCCGCGACAGATCCATGGGACGTCATTCTCGATGACGACGGCCCAGGTGAGATCGCCGACATTGTCGCGATCCGCCTTGATGACCAAGGCCTGCTCATCCGTCTGGTGCATTGCAAGTACTCGCACAATGCCGCCCCCGGCGCACGTGTAGCCGATTTGTATGAAGTGTGCGGTCAAACTCAGAAATCTATCATGTGGCGTCGAAGTGACTTGCTTCCCTTCTTCCGGACACTGGAGAACCGAGCCCGTCAGAAACAACTCCGAGACGGCGTTACCCCGTTCGAAGTAGGTAATCTAAAGACGCTCTGTGCCATACAGGAGAAAGCCCTCGCCGTCAGCCGCCGGATGGAGATGGTGATCGTGCAGCCTGGTCTATCAGCTACGCGAGCGTCCACCCAGCAGCTCGATCTCTTGGCCTCAACCCAGGCATACCTCAAGACCACTATCAACGCGCCGTTAATCGTTTGGTGTAGCGACTAGAGTGTTTGAGAATTAGGGAGACGAGTTCAGGTGTCATTGATGTGCCTTTCGCTAACCCATCATGCAATGCATCAGTCGCATGAATCCTGCCGCGGCGATGAGTTAGCCACAACCATATGAACTTCGGCCAAGCAAGCGGCGCTTCAACAGTCAGAACACCTAGCGAAATCCGCACCACGGTGGGGTCTTGACCCAAGTCAATCCTCCAATCAAGCAGCAGTTCGCCGAGCGGATTGGCGCCAAGGATCCGACGCTGACCAGGCATAACCTGCTACAAAGACGTTACGATCGGTCCGGTTCATGAGGGCGGGTCACTTCCCCGAGGAACACTCGCCGGGTGGACCGAGAAGCCGATCGACGAGTGGCAGGCGAACCGGCCGGGCATAGTGGTCGACCGGCGCACACCAAGCAGTAACGGAAAACGCCCCGCTGCGATACTTGGATCACAGCGGGCGTTCGCGTTCTGTCTAGCTGGCGACGAGTTCGTTGCCGGTGAAATACCGCGAGTGTGTCTGCATCAGCACTTCAAGTGAGTCGCTGGTCAGTGCGACAATTTCGAGGTTTGCATCGGTGCGTTGGCCTTCCAACTCCAGGCGATGCAACATTGCTTCACGTGTTCCTTCGAACTGCGTGACTCGTCGATCCCGCGTCTTGCGGTTGAACTCAATGACAAAATTCGGCATGGTCACACCACCTCCAAGTTGTCCAGCATACGCCGGTTCTCGCGCATGACGTCGATGTACTCCTGATAGGCGCGCGTCATCTGGTCGCGGTTCCGTTGGGCCGTTGCCACATTTTGCCGAATTCTGTAGAGCTCATGATCTGCATTGGGATCACTCGATTTTCCGAGCAGTGAGTCGAAATAGTCAGGCCCCATATGCGCGGTGGACTCCGCGAAGTCGAGGTAACTTTCGAAGACTTGCAGAGTGTGCGAAACCTTGTGCATTTGCTCGACGGCAGTTTGGACAACCTCCTTGGCCTCTTCAGACTGTGCGAATTCGCTGTCGGCAGGCTCGTCGTATCGGATGCCGCGACCAAGTATGTCCCCAAGCCGTTCATAGGTATTGGCCCATTCGCTTTGCCCTTCTGTCCGAATCTGAATCTCCACGCGGCCAGCAGGGCAACGTACCCATAGGTGATAGGCGCGGTACCCGCTATGTGGGTTCTCTCGCAAATCTCGCTTACCTCGTTCGTCGACGGAAAATACTTCCGCCATCGCGTCTGCAATTTGGGTCTGCTGCGTGAGAGTGAACCTGCCGTCAACCCGAACGCCGGCCAGGTCCTGAATTGCTTCAAGTCCAATCCCGCTGCGCTCAAGCTTCTGCACGAGTGTGTCGACGGTCTTACCGCGGGAACTCACTCGGATCTCAAGGTTTCGCAACGTCGGAGCGTATTCCGCCCATGATGTGCCTCGGATGATCCGAGCCACCTCGGCAGCTAGTTCGTGATGCCACAGCATGACATCGTCGTAAGTCGGACACCCTGCGGGGACATCTCCACCGCTCAATAGTGCTTTGCCGAGCTTGTTCATCTTGGTTTTTGACCAGGCGGGCGGTTCGCTCAGATCCATGCGGACACTCAACCACACATACAATTTGTGAAATGCGAACTGTCCGGCGTGGCGGTCGACCGTCGCGTAGTGCCTAGGAGGATTGGCAGGCCACGCCAGTGGGATGGGAGCCGCACACCGACGGGCCTGGCATCGATCAACAATTGCCGACGCTCAAGCGAGTGCATCACATTGTGACCGCGAATGTAGCCCTGGGATTTCTACAGATCCAAGCTAACCACTAGATGCTCTCGTCGGGTAGGACCGTCCTCGTCGGGTAGGACCGTCCCCGTCGCATTATTGACCTGGACCCATCCGAATTCGGGGAACTGCTCGCTGATGAACTTCTCACGCCGATAGCCGTCCACCTGCCCAGCACCTAGTCACCTTCTGTCATCTGTTGCGTGACGACGATAATGGACGAGTTTCGCGCTTCAATATCACTAATTGTGAACAGCCACGAGATATCAGGGCATACAGTGGTGAATATTTCGAGACCCGCGCCAACCAGGAGTGCTTGCTCGAGTGAGCCTAGTACTCCACCGCGTCGAACTCCGGTGCCTTACTGCTCGTCGACGGCGCAACCGAAGTGTCAACTTCGCATGCAACCCCGTCGTTGTCGCGGTGTTAACTTGATCGGTAACCGGGATCCCTTTCGCGCAGTGGGGCGACACCGGCTGCAACAGCTTCGGCGCAACTGTCATCGGGATCTGCTTCGGTAGCTGAATCCGCACGAATCGGATCGGCTTCGCCTGAGCTACATCCCATCAGCAATAGCACTTCAACACCCAATACCCGACAAATATCTTCTTCATGGGGGTATCAAACCAGATATACCAGACGTAACAGCAGCATCGGTCGGGTTTTTGGACCGCTCGACATCCGAATTGAAGATGTCAGAGCCCGGACTTCTGCTGCCCGCCAGCAGCCTCCAGCAGCTGTCTTCTGTCGCAAATTTCCTGCGACTTTAGACCACCGATTGGGTCTATCGAGAACATAAGAAAAGCCTGGCGAGAATGTCTCTCACCAGGCTTTTCTTCGGTCGGGCTGACAGGATTTGAACCTGCGACCACTTGACCCCCAGTCAAGTGCGCTACCAAGCTGCGCCACAGCCCGTCCGCGCCCTTGTTTCGGGCGCTTGGAAAGATTACATCAGAGACGGGCTGAAGTACCAATCGGCTGGTCAGAGCCGTTTTAGTACCGAATTGGCGGTGTAACTAGCGGCTCTTGCGGTCGCGCTTCTCGCGCACTCGCACGGAAACGCGGACCGGGCTGCCGTCGAAGTTGAACTCTTCACGCAGACGCCGCTCGATGAAGCGGCGGTAGCCGGCCTCGAGGAAGCCTGTGGTGAAGAGAACGAACGTCGGCGGACGTGTGCTTGCCTGCGTCGCGAACATGATGCGAGGCAGACGGCCACCACGCATCGGCGGCGGCGTCGCTGCCACAACTTCCTTGAGCCAGGTATTCAAGCGACCCGTGGGGATGCGCTTGTCCCAGGACTCCAGAGCCGTGTCGAGCGCCGGCACGAGCTTCTGCACGGCGCGACCGGTGTGGGCGGAGATGTTGACCCGCTGAGCCCACGGAACGCGGACCAGATCGCGGTCCACTTCCTTGTCCAGCATGAGTCGACGGTCCTCGTCCACGAGATCCCACTTGTTGAAAGCGATCACCAGTGCACGGCCGGTGTCGGCCACCATGCTCAGGACACGCAGGTCCTGCTCGGTGATCGGCTCGTGTGCGTCGATCAGCAGGATCGCGACCTCAGCGGCCTCGATCGCGCTCTTCGTACGCAGCGACGCGTAGAACTCGGCGCCGCTGGCATGGCTGACGCGCTTGCGCAGACCAGCCGTGTCAACGAAGCGCCAAGGGCGCCCGCCGAGTTCGACGATCGAGTCGACCGGGTCCACGGTCGTGCCGGCAACGTTGTGTACGACGGAGCGCTCGTCACCGGACAGCTTGTTGAGCAAGCTGGACTTTCCGACGTTCGGCTTTCCGACCAGCGCAACACGACGCGGACCGCCGCCGGGGATGCCTTCACGCGGTGTTTCCGGCAGCTTCTCGAGAACCTCGTCGAGCAGGTCGCCGGTACCGCGGCCGTGCGTCGCACTCACGGAGTACGGCTGACCGAGGCCCAAGGACCACAGTGCTGCGACCTCGGACTCGGTGCGTCCGTCGTCCACCTTGTTGGCAACGAGGATGACCGGAGTCTTGGAACGACGCAGCACGCGAGCCACAGCTTCGTCCGTCGCGGTCGCGCCGACAACAGCGTCGACGACCAGGAGGATGGCGTCAGCCGTTCCCATGGCCAACTCGGCCTGACGAGCAACGGCCTGCTGAAGGCCCTTTGCGTCGGGCTCCCATCCGCCGGTGTCCTGGACGAGGAAGCGTCGGCCGGCCCAGTTCGCCTCGTACGAGACGCGGTCGCGAGTAACACCGGGGATGTCCTCGACCACCGCTTCACGACGGCCGATGATGCGGTTGACGAGCGTCGACTTGCCGACATTCGGTCGACCGACAACAGCCAAGGTCGGGACGGCAATGTGCGCTTCGCCTTCGCCGTCCGCTTCGAGATCGGCGTAATCCCACTCCGATTCCTCGGACCAGGTTCCGTCGCCGGCAAATTCGGTTACCAGATCGTCGCTCACTGCACTGCTCCAGTTCTGTCGCTGACCACCAACAGCAGCTTGGCGATCACATCTTCAATGCCCAATTCGCTCGTATCCACCAGGATGGAATCCTCGGCAGGGCGCAACGGCGACACTGCCCGAGTCGAATCGAGATGGTCACGGCGCTGCACATCAGCCAGCACCGCTTCGTAATTGTCTTCGCGGCCTTGGCCGACGTTCTGCGTATTGCGCCGTGCCGCACGGGTTTCCGCGGACGCGGTCAAGAAGATCTTGACGTCCGCATCAGGGAGTACGACGGTTCCGATATCGCGGCCTTCGACGACGATCCGCTCTGCGCCTGCCGCCAGCTCACGCTGCGTGGCGACCAGCAGGTCGCGGACCTCGGGAACGGCCGACACTGCGGAGACAGCCTTGGTGACCGCGTCGCCGCGAATCTCCTCGCTGACGTCCGCGCCGTCGAGCTGAACCTGCTCGCCGGCGGGGTCGGTACCGATGGACCAGGGCAATGCCGCAACCGCAGCGGTGATCGCCGCAGCGTCATTCAGATCGATTCCCTGACGCAGCACGTGCAGGGTCGCGATCCGGTAGATAGCTCCGGTGTCGAGGTAGCGGGCGCCCAAACGCTGCGCCAACGCGCGGGACACGCTGGATTTGCCGGTTCCGGACGGTCCGTCCATCGCGACTACCAACGGCATGGACGAATCGGTCACAGGCCGACCGCCTCGTACAGTCCACCGACCTCGCTACGACCGAGGACGCGCTGCGTTCCCGGACGCTGATCGCCGAGAGCAACAACGCCGACGTTGGTGCGAACCAGCCGGACAACGGGGTGACCGACGGCATCGAGGAGGCGACGCACGATGTGCTTACGGCCTTCGTGCAGAACGAGCTTGACGAGCGTCTTGCCCTCGTTGATCTCGAGCACAGTGAACGCGTCCACCTTGGCCGGACCGTCGTCGAGGGTGACACCGTCACGCAGTTGCTTGCCGGTGCTGCGCTCGACAACGCCGTGAACCGTTGCGAGGTACGTCTTCGGAACCTCGAACGACGGGTGCATCAGACGGTGAGCCAGATCGCCGTCGTTGGTGAAGAGGAGCAAGCCTTCGGTGTCGGCGTCGAGACGACCGACGTGGAAGAGCCGCTGGCCGGACTGAACGCGCTCGGAGACGATGTCACCGACGCACGGGCGACCGAGGTCGTCGGACATGGTGCACTGCCATCCACGCGGCTTGTTCATCGCGAGGTAGACGAGATCCTTCTGCACGACGACGCGGACGCCGTCGACGCGAACCACTGCGTTCTCGGGGTCGACACGCAGACCCTGCTCGATCACGATGCGGCCGTCGACCTCGACGCGACCTTGCTCGATCAGTTCCTCTGCTGCACGACGTGATGCAACACCGGCCTGAGCCAGCACCTTCTGCAAGCGGACGCCGTCACCCTTCGGCGGGCCGTCGTGCTTGGTGACCTCGGCGTGCTGATGACGCGCCGGCTTGGCGTTGGACACCAACGGGTTCTGGGAGACGACGCGCTGCGGCTTCTCGGTCTTCGGCTTGCCACGCTTGTTGGTTGCCGGCGGTGTCGGGGCTGCCGGACGCTTGCGCGGAGGTCCGTCGAACTTGGATCCACGCGGGGCGTTTGCCCAGGCGGTGCCGCGAGGAGCCTCGGGGCGTGCGCCGCGCTGATCGTCACTGCGACGGTCTGCGCCACCGCGCGGTGCGCGACGGGCATCAACGTGGGGTGTGCGACGGTCATCGCTGCGGGGGCCGCGGCGGTCGTCACTGCGCGGGCCGCGCCGATCATCGTTGTAACCACCGCGACGGTCATCACTGCGAGCGGGGCGACGGTCGTCGTTGTACCCACCACGACGGTCATCCGTGCGAGCGGGACGGCGGTCGTCGCTGCGCGGGGGACGACGGTCGTCACTGCGCGGGGGGCGCCGATCGTCATTGAATCCACCGCGACGGTCGTCCGTGCGGGGGCGGTCGGATCCGGCATTGCGGTCGTATCCGGAAGTACTGCGGGAAGTGTTGCTGCGTCCACCACGGGGTGCTTCGCTGCGTGCGCCGCGGGGGGCGTCACTGCGTCCACCACTGCGGCTGTCGCTACGACCACCACGGGGTGCATCGTTGCGTGCGCCGCGGGTGTCGCGGGAGTTGTTACGGTCCGGTGTGCCATCTCGGCGAGCGGGATTGTTCACTTTTTTCCTGTCAGTTTTCAGCTGTTTCCCGACTGTGGTCGGGTCTTTTCTTTCTGCTGACGACGGCGGGATTGCACCCGTCAGTCGTCGTCGACTTCGGTGTCCACCACGGCGGTGGGCACGTCGGCCTTGTTCATTCTCGCAAATCGCGGATCGGATTCGAGGCTTTCGCTGATGTCCTCGATGAGGTCGACATCAGGCAAAAGCGGTGCCAACTCCGGGAGATCGCTCAGCGAGCTCAATCCGAGCCGTTCGAGGAACAGTTCGGTTGTGGAGTACCGTGTCGCGTTGGTGTCCGGGTCTGGCCCGGCTTCCGCGATCAGTCCGCGGGCGAGGAGTGTGCGTACCACCCCGTCCACGTTGACGCCTCGTACTGCACTGATCCGCGCACGAGTCAACGGTCCACGGTATGCGACTATCGCCAAAGTTTCCAATGCTGCGCGGGTCAGTTTGGTGCGTGCGCCGTCCAGCAAGAGCCGTTCGACGTAGGGGGCGAACTCTTGCCGTGTGTAGAAACGCCATCCGTCTCCGGCGTATCGCAGGTCCATGCCACTTGCGCGGGCGGTGAGCGCGGCGGACATCGCCTGCAGTCGCTGCTCGACGCGAGCTGGATCGGTGCCGGTCACCGAGGCAAGTTGAGCCACCTCTGCTGGTGAATCGACGACGAGTAGCAGCGACTCGAGAATGGCGTCGAGTTGCGGGTCGTCGAGCTCGAAGTCCGGAGCGGAATCGCGCTCACCAGAGTCTTCTACCTGCGCAGATTCCGTCGCGGCCGGATCGAGCATCATCGGTAGTCCTCCTCGGTGACGGCGGTTGATACCTCGCCGGTCCAGGTAACGAGCAGTGGCCCGAGCGGTTCGGGTTGGTCAAAGGCGATGGTGCGCCGACGGTACAGCTCGAGCAGCGCCAGGAAGCGCGCGACAATCGGGGCGGCCTCGTCGCAGTCCTCGATCAGATCCGGAAACGGTACCCACTCGCCTGCGCCGCGAGCCCGCAGCAATTCGAGGATGAAATCTGCCTGTTCGGGGATCGAGATATTGGACACATGCAGGTGATCGATGCTCACCGTGGGCACCGGCCGGGGAGCGAAGACGGTTGCCGCGATCTCCGCGAACTTGTACGAATCCACCCCGAGCAGCACTTCCGGAAGGAGACCGGCGAACTGGTCCTCGACGGCAACGGAACGCGGGTATCGCCGCAGCGCTGCCTCTTCGAGTTCACCGAACAGCGTGGCAACTTGTTTGTAGGCGCGATATTGAAGGAGCCTGGCAAAAAGTAGGTCGCGCGCTTCGAGCAGAGCAAGATCTTCGGCGTCCTCGACCTCTCCCGCCGGCAGGAGCCTGGCTGCTTTCAGGTCGAGAAGTGTCGCGGCGACAACAAGAAACTCCGTCGTCTGATCGAGCCCCATCGCACTGCCGAGTTGCCTCGTGTAGGCGATGAAATCGTCGGTGACGGTGTGCAGCGCTATCTCGGTGACATCGAGTTGGCGTTGGTTGATCAGGGAAAGCAGCAGATCGAACGGACCTTCGAAATTTCGAAGTGTTACGCGAAACTCTGCAACTGCCGAGGATGAATCTTCTTGCGGTGGAATCAGTTTCACTAACGACCAGACCGGTGGATTACTTCGCGGGCCAGCGCTCGATACGCCTCGGCTCCCGCAGATTTGGGTGCCCACGTGGTTATCGGCTCGCCGGCCACGCTGGTTTCGGGGAAACGAACGGTGCGGTTGATGACGGTGTCGTAGACGACGTCGCCGAACACCTCGACGACGCGCGCCATCACCTCACGGGCGTGGAGTGTGCGCGAGTCGAACATCGTGACGACGATACCGGCCAGCTCGAGTTTGGAATTGAGCCGGTCGTGGACTTTCTCGACGGTGTCGTTGAGCAGAGCCAGTCCGCGCAGGCTGAAGTACTCGCATTCCATCGGAATGATCACGGAATCGGCGCAGGCCAAGGCGTTGACCGTCAGCAGACCCAGCGACGGCTGGCAGTCGATGAGGACGTAGTCGTATCGATCCAGAACCGGATGCAGCACGCGGCCCAATGTCTGTTCGCGTCCCACTTCGGTGACAAGCTGGATCTCGGCCGCCGACAGATCGATATTGCTCGGCAGCAGATCCAGTCCGTCGATCCGGGTGCGCATCAGCACGTCGTCGATGGACACCCGTGGTTCGACGAGCAGGTTGTGAACGGTCAGTTCCAGATCGTGGTGCTGCACACCTAGTCCTGCGGACAGCGCGCCCTGCGGGTCCAGATCGACCAACAACACGCGGCGGCCGTATTCCGCCAGCGCCGCTCCCAGATTGATGGTGGACGTCGTCTTCCCGACGCCACCCTTCTGGTTGCACATTGCGATGATCATCGCGGGACCGTGGTGGGGCAACGGCGTCGGCATCGGGACTTCTCGTACCGGTCTACCGGTTGGTCCCAGTTCTTCCGCAGATGCGGTGTCAGGTGCTGTCGGTAGGTCGAAGATCGCCTCGGACTCGGCGGCTGGCGCAGGTTCCGTAGAAGGGTCGAGATATTGGGTTGTGACATACGGCGGCGCTGACTCCGCCGCTGCTCGCTGCGATGTCGACACGGTCCGATGCTCCCCTGTTCTTTCGACGGTTGCTCTCGGCGCCGGCAACCCGTGGAATACCCGGCAATACCGAATTCCGACAGGCCGAATACTCACAAGAGTCGCTCGCGCGTCTTGAACGCTACCGCTTATTTCTCCGATTTCTCACGCAACACGCATTACACGCAAGCCGCTAGCGCGCCCGAGGGTGTGCTTGCGCCCACACTTCACGCAGCGCTGTGACGGTCACCAAGGTGTAGATCTGGGTTGTCGTGACCGACGCGTGGCCCAGAAGTTCTTGCACAACCCGAACGTCGGCACCGCCGTCGAGCAGGTGTGTGGCAAAGGAATGTCGCAGTGTGTGGGGCGAGACGTCCGCGGTGATCCCTGCCGATGCCGCCGAGTCCTGAAGGATCTGCCAGGCACTTTGCCGCGACAACCGGCCACCGCGCGCGTTCAGGAACAGCGCAGGCAATCCCCGGGTAGCCAGTGCGGGCCGGCCGCGCACAAGATATGCGTCGACGGCCTCGATCGCGGGCCGACCGATCGGCACCACACGTTGCTTACCGCCCTTGCCTTGGAGAACGACAGATCGCGACTGCGTGTCGATGTCGTCGACATCGAGGTCGATGGCTTCCGAGATACGCGCGCCGGTGGAGTAGAGCAGTTCCAGGAGTGCGCGATCCCTCAGATCCCGTGGACCGTCGCCGGCAGCGCCACCGCCGGATGCTTCGAGGAGCGCGATGATCTGATCGAGCGGGAGCGCTTTGGGGAGTTTGCGTCCGGGGGTCGGCGGTTTGACCGCCCGGGCCACGTCGACAGTTGTGAGCCCTTCGGCGGCGGAGAACTTGTGAAAACCTCGGACCGCGATCAGGGTGCGCGCGGCAGAGCTCGGCGCCAACGCGATGATTCCGGCGTCCTTGTCCCCCAGCCGCAGATTCGTCACGAACTCCGTGATGTCGTTTTCAGCTACACGCGAGACGTCGTCGATGCCGCGGGCATTGAGATATTCGACGTAGCGGTACAGATCCCTCCGGTACGAGAGAAGGGTGTTGCGAGCCGATCCCCGCTCGACTGCTAGGTGGTCGAGAAACGAATCCACCTGTCGGGCAAGCATTTCAGACCCTGGACTTGCGTTCTCCGAAAGCCGTCGGACGGTCCGGCCACGGTGCGTCGGCGGGCCGCAACGCGGTGCCCGCGGAACGCGCTGCCGCCAGCGCCATGATGCCGGACACCGCAGTGGCGTTCACCAGATCGCCGCGCAACGCCATGTCGACAGCCTCAGCCAACGGCACCCGAGCAATCTGTAGATCGGCCTCTTCGTGTTCGGGATCCTCGCGGTCCACGTCGTGCAGTCCCTCGGCAAGGAACACGCGCACAGCTTCGTCGGTGAATCCCGGCGAAAGTGCAACGTCGACAAGCACCGACCAACGATCGGCGCCCAGTCCGGTTTCTTCGCCCAACTCACGCGCGGCGGCGTCCAACGGACTCTCACCAGGCGCGTCGAGAAGACCGGCCGGGATCTCCCACAACCGATGACCGAGCGGATGCCGATACTGGTGAATCAGAACAACATTGTCGTCGGCGTCGATCGCCACCACCGCAACAGCGCCATGATGTTCGACGACCTCCCGGTCGGCACGCTGACCCCCTGGCATCACCACGGAATCCTTACGCAACGCGATGATCGCGCCGGTGTAGATCGTGGTGGAGTCGAGGGTGTCGAATTCGTGCCGACCGGGGTCGCTCATATGCTTCTCAGACCTTTTCCGACGATTCGGTGACGGCATCGAGTTCGGTCTCGGTTGCTGCCGTGTCGATGGTCTCCTCCGCGTGAACATCAACGGGCAGACGCTCTTCGAGCTTGTACTTCAGAGCCGCATCGATGAACGCCGAGAACAGCGGGTGCGGACGCGTCGGGCGGCTCTTGAGTTCCGGGTGCGCCTGCGTAGCGACAAAGAACGGGTGCTGCTCGCGCGGGTACTCGACGAACTCGACGAGATGACCGTCGGGAGACGTACCGCTGAACTTCAAGCCGGACTTGGCAATACGATCACGGTAGGTGTTGTTGACCTCGAAGCGGTGACGGTGACGCTCCGAAACATTTTCGGTTCCGTAGGCCTGCGCCGCAACCGAACCCTTGGTCAGCACTGCCGGGTACGCACCCAGTCGCATCGTGCCACCGAGGTCGGCCTCGCCGGCGATCACGTCTTCCTGATCGGCCATCGTGGAGATGACGGGGAACTTGGTGTCGGGTTCGAACTCAGCCGAGTTGGCGTCCGTCAGACCGACGCTGCGTGCTGCTTCGATGACAACACACTGCAGACCCAGGCAGATACCGAGCAGCGGGAGCTTACGTGCGCGGGAGTACCGGATTGCGCCGAGCTTGCCTTCGATACCGCGGATGCCGAAGCCACCGGGAATCAGAATGGCGTCGACGTCACCGAGTGCGGCCTGAGCGCCCGCTTCGGTCTCGCACTCGTCGGAAGCGACCCACGAGATCTCGACCTTGGAACGGTTGGCGAAGCCGCCGGCGCGCAGTGCCTCGGTCACCGAAAGATATGCGTCCGGCAGGTCGACGTACTTGCCGACCAACGCAACTCGGACGGTCTCGCGCGGCTGGTGAACCCGATCGAGCAGATCGCCCCATACCGTCCAGTCGACGTCACGGAAGGGCAGACCCAACTGGCGCACGACGTACGCGTCGAGGCCCTCGCGGTGCAGAACCTTCGGAATGTCGTAGATCGACGGAGCGTCGGGAGTGGAGATGCACGCGTCGACGTCCACGTCGCACATGAGGGCGATCTTGTTCTTCAGGCCCATCGGGACGTCACGATCGCAACGGAGAATCAGTGCGTCCGGCTGAATACCGATGCTGCGCAACGACGCGACCGAGTGCTGCGTCGGCTTGGTCTTGAGTTCTCCGGACGGGCCGAGGAACGGCACGAGGGAAACGTGGAGGAAGAAGACGTTGTCGCGGCCGATTTCGTGGCGGACCTGGCGGGCAGCCTCGAGGAATGGCTGCGATTCGATGTCGCCGACGGTTCCACCGATTTCGGTGATGACGACGTCGGGACGCACACCCTGCAGATCGGGGCCGCTCATCTCGAGGATGCGGCGCTTGATTTCGTCGGTGATGTGCGGAATGACCTGAACGGTGTCGCCCAGGTATTCGCCGCGACGCTCCTTGGCGATAACCGTCGAATACACCTGGCCGGTGGTGACATTGGCCTGACCCGACAGATCGCGATCGAGGAAGCGTTCGTAGTGTCCGACGTCGAGGTCGGTCTCCGCGCCGTCTTCGGTGACAAACACTTCACCGTGCTGGAACGGATTCATGGTGCCCGGATCCACATTGAGATAGGGATCGAGTTTCTGCATGGTCACGCGCATGCCCCGTGCGGTAAGCAACTGTCCCAAACTGGAGGCGGTCAAACCTTTACCGAGCGAAGAAGCAACACCTCCGCTGACGAAGATGTGCTTGGTGGCGGTACGCGTGGTGTTGCGTGACTGTGGCAAAAGGGGCTCCCGTGACGACTGTGCAGGGCTTGGTCTGGTGAAGCAATGCTGGGGCCTGCCGACCCACGGGATTTCACGGTAACACCAATGGGGCCCCGACGCCTACTACGCGCCGAGTTTCGCCCCATGATGTGACCGGGGTATCAACTCGCGGGTGCACCGACGGTGATCGCCTCGGCTCCCGGGCCGGTTCCGTACCGTCCCGCTCCGCCGTTCAACTGCTCTTGCAGAGCAAGCGGGGTCGTGATCTTGCCTGCCTCCCGATCGACGTTGTCGATGGTCGTCAGCCCCGCTGAGAGCGCCGCATCGGCCCGCACGACCGCAATCGGACCATTGCCATCGGCCGAGCCGGGTCGACCCGCCAGAACTGTTCCAGCACCGCGCCCGTCGAGCGCACCGGCAAAGCGAGCGATCACCGCGCCACGGTTACCCGAAGCGCCGTCGTCCGACGCGTTGTCGCCCGTGAGTACCACCGCGAGCTGAGCCGGCTTGACGACGCCGTCGTACGTGACAAAACCTGCACTACGCAACGTGTCGAGAGCAAGATTCAACTCGTCCGACGTGCTCTGCGGTTCACTGGTCGATCCGTTGAGCAGAAGCACCGATCCGAGCAGATCGCCGGCGAGGCTGCCCTGGTCGACCGCTCCGGTCTTGAGCGTGATGCCCGCGGGGATCACGTTGTTCACTACCGTCCGCAGACGGTCACCACCGCTGGCGTCGACAAACGAATCCGTCAGAGACACGCGACCCGTCACGGCGCCGCCGGATGCCGCGATCAATCGCGTGACACCGTCCAGGTCGCTCGGATCAGCGTCCGGCGCTGTCACCAGCACAACGGTGCGACCGGCGAGGGAATCACGCACGACGCGTCCGCCCACTGCCGAGTCGAAACCGTCAGCGGAGTTGAGTTGCTCTTCGAGATGATTGCTCTGCTCGTTGAGATTCTCGATCTCGTTCTGCAGATCAGCCTTGTCGTCGCGTAGACCGGAGAGCAGCCCACTCGACAACATTCCTGATCCGAGAACAACGCCAATGGCGAGTGCCAAGAAAATAGCCGCAATCGAAATTGCGTGTTGACGCATAGAAATCACTTGAAGAGCCCCTGAACCCACAGCGCAAAGCTGTTCCATGTTGCGATTGCCCAGTCGAGAACTTCACTACCGGCATTGGATACGACCAGCGCGACGATGACCGCGACCAGTGCGGCGAGCACCAGCAGGGCAATAGCTCCCCCGGATACCCGACTGCGATACAGCGTTGCGACGGCTTTGGCGTCGACAAGTTTCGGACCGACCTTGAGCCTGGTCATGAACGCCGACGGATTACTTTCGCGGCGAGCACGATCGAAGAATTCGTCGAGCGAGACGACGTTGCCGACGGTGACGATCAACGACGCACCATGATGATCCGCGAGCAGCAAAGCCAGATCGGTCGGTGAACCCGTTGCCGGGAAGGTCATGGCGCCGATTCCGAGATCCTGGATGCGCGAAAGGCCGGCAGCATGACCGTCCTGGTCGGCGGGCAGAACCACCTCGGCACCGGACTTCAGAGTGGCGCTGGTGATTTCCTCCGGGTCGCCCACGATGAGGTCGGGGCGGTATCCGGCTTTGCTCAGCACGTCGGCACCCGCGCCGACGCCGATCATGATCGGCGAGTACTCCTTGATGAACGGCTTCAGGTTCTTCAGATCTGCTTCGTGATCGGGCCCGTCGGACACCACCACGACATGGCGATCCTTGAGATTGATGTCGATGTCAGGCACGCCGATGCCGTCGATGAGGAGCGGACTTTCGGTTCGGATGAACTCGATTGTGTTGCCGGAGAACGCTTCGAGGTGATCGACCAGTCCGGTTTTTGCCTCGATCATCCGATCGGAGATCTCGGCCTCCGACTGTTCCTCACCCGTGACGAGGCTCTTCGTCCCGTTGAAGATCTCGCCTTCGTGCAGGCGAATCTTGCTGCCGTCCTTGATGGACTTGAAGACCTCGCCGTCCGGAGCATCGATCAGGACGATCCCGTTGGCGACAATCACCTCCGGGCCGAGGTTCGGGTATCTACCGGAGATGGACGGCGACGCGTTGACAACCGCGAGCACTCCGGCTTTCACCAGAGCGTCGGCTGTCCGCCTGTCGATGTCGAGTTCGTCCAGGACGACGATATCCCCGGGACCGACACGGCGTAAAAGCTTGGCCGTATTCCGATCGACCCTGGCGATGCCGCTGATCCCTGGCAACGACGTGGTGTTACGGGAGAGCAATGCGGGCATCTTCATGGCTTCGATGATGAACCCGAACCTGCCGCTATCGGTGGAGGCGCGCCGAACCAACTACCACATCAACCACAACTGCACCACGAAATGTTCAATCTGTGACGCGTGCCGCATTGGCAATTTCCAGCAGTTCCTCGGCGTGTGCACGACCCGTTTCAGTATCGTCCAAACCGGCCAGCATCCGCGCCAATTCCACGACTCGATCGCTGTCGGAGAGGGTCCTAACTCCACTGCTGACGACGCCACCCTTGTCGTCTACCTTGTCGACCACGAGGTGCGTATCAGCGAATGCCGCCACCTGCGGAAGGTGCGTCACCACGATCACCTGATGTGTCCGAGCGAGTTTCGCCAACCGGCGCCCGATCTCGACAGCGGCGCGGCCACCAACTCCGGCGTCGACCTCGTCGAACACCATTGTCGCGCCGGTGTCGCTACCAGCAAGAACAACTTCCAGCGCGAGCATCACTCGAGAGAGTTCACCGCCGGACGCACTTTTACTGATCGGCAACGACGGAGCGCCGCTGTGCGCCGACAACCGGAACTCCACCTCGTCCACGCCACCGGAACCGGCATGTACTTCCACTCCCCCGACGCTCAGCGGAGCTGAATCCTGCGGGCTGGCAACCTGCTGACGCACACTCACGTCCAAACCAGCCCGGCCCATTGCCAGTCCGGCGAGTTCCGCACTGACGGCCTTCGACAGTTTTGCCGCTGCCTTGACCCGCGCCGCGCTGAGCTTGGTGGCTGCCTCTGCCGTCAGTGCAGCGGTTTCCTCGACCTGCTTGCTCAACAATCCGAGAGCATCGGACGATACGTCGAGTTTCGAAAGACGAGTTCGAGCGGTGTCCGCCCATTCCAGAACTCCGTCGACGTCCGCGGCGTACTTGCGCGTCAGTGTCTTGAGTTCGGATTGGCGCGACAGCAAAGTGTTCAGCGCACCCGGATCGGACGGCAAACCAGCAAGATAAGAATTGAGATCGCCGGCCACATCGGTGACAACGGCGATGGCATCGGCCAGCCTGGCACCCAAACCGTCCAGATCGGCATCGACGACGGACTCGATCCGCGCCCTGGCCTCCGACATCAGATCCAACGCCGGCGACACTCCGACATCCGCGCTGGCCATGTCGTCACTACCGGCGAGCGCCGCATGTGCTTCCTCCGCGGCCGAGCGCAGCGAATCCAAATCACTCAGGCGCCGAACCTCGGCAACGATCGTGGCGTCCTCACCCGGTTCCGGTGCAACACCGTCGATTTCGTTGAGTGCAAAGGTCAGCTGATCTGCTTCCTGCGCCAACTCGCGAGCTTTCGACGTGCGTTCGATCAGTTCCGAACGGGCATCAAGCCACTCTCGGCGATGCTTCCGATAGCGCGTCAGGAGCGTTCCGATTGTCTTGTCGCCGAAGCGATCCAGAGCATTGCGCTGCTGGTCGGGACGGAGCAGGCGGAGCTGATCGTTCTGCCCGTGCACAGTCAACAGCGGATCGGTGAACTCCGAGAGCACACCGGCCGGAACGCTGCGACCACCCAGATGGGCACGCGATCGTCCGTCACTACCCACCGTCCGGACCGCGATGATGCTGCCGTCCTCGTCACGTTCGGCGCCGGACGACTCGAGGATCCGCGCGATCTCTCGTTCCGACGTCGGCGACAGATCCGTGACGAACCTGCCCTCGACAACGGCGCGGGATGCGCCCAGACGCACCCGACCGGCATCGGCCCGCGCACCACTGAGCAGGTGCAGGCTGGTGACAACCATCGTCTTACCGGCACCGGTCTCACCGGTGAGTACGGTCAATCCCTCGTGAAATTGCGCTGACGCCTCGGAGATCACACCCAGGCTGTCGATTCGGATCTCTGCGAGCACGTTTTAAGGCTTCCTTCCCCGCCACCCGGTCACCGGCAATTCAAACTTTCGAACCATCCGATCGGCAAACGGCGCCGAGTCCAGTCGTACCCACTTGACCGGCGTCGCACCCCGAACAACTTCGACGCGTCCGCCAGCGGGCAGTTCCAGCGTGCGGCGTCCGTCGCAGAACACCAACCCGTCATGACTGCCGGCAACGGTCTCGACTGCAATGAGCGATTCCGGACTCGTGACGAGTGGACGCGCAAACAGTGCGTGCGCGTTGCTCGGAACTACAAGCAACGCTTCGAGTTCCGGCCACACCACCGGACCACCGGCAGAAAACGCATAGGCCGTCGACCCCGTCGGCGTGGACACCAGGACACCGTCGCAGCCGAACGCCGACACCGGCCGTCCGTCAACTTCGAGAACAACTTCGAGAACGCCCAGACGAGAACGATTTTCGATGCTGGCCTCGTTGAGCGCCCAGCCCCGGTCGATGATCTCGTCGTCAACCCTGATCGCGACGTCCAACGTCATCCGGTGTTCGACGCGGTATTCCTTGCGGACTACCTGCGCCAGTGCTTCTTCCAGATGCTCGGCTTCGGTCTCCGCCAAGAAACCGATGCGGCCGAGGTTGATTCCGAGAACCGGAATCGATGCTTCCTGAGCTAATTCCGCCGCACGGAGAAATGTTCCGTCGCCGCCGAGAACCAGAACCATCTCGCACCCGACAGCCGCGTCGGGGCCCGGATGAACAACTGTCACATCCAGATCCGGGGCCGAGAATCCCTCGGGCGCTGTCATCGCCTCGATCCGGGAACTGTCAGCTTCATCGACCAGCACGCGCAAACCGATGCCGGCGCTTTCGAAGATCTTTCCGACGCGTCTGGCGGTTTCGGTGATATCGCGGCGACCCGGGTGCGCCACCAGAAGAATCTCGCGTGACTCACCCCCGGCGGTTGGATTCACTGCGGACCTTCCTCTACAGCTCTACGGATCAGATCCTCGACGGACGGCGCATCGTCGGCCTGCTCCTGCGGCGCGTTTTCCTTGCGAAGCCACAAGAAGTACTCGACGTTTCCGGACGGGCCGGGCAGCGGGCTCGCGACAACACCAACGGTACGCAATCCCACCTTGGCTGCTGCTTCGGACACTTCGAGGACAGCTGAGATCCGAAGCTCCGGATCACGGACAACCCCACCTGCGCCGACGCGATCCTTGCCGACCTCGAACTGCGGCTTCACCATCGGAACCAGGTCGGCGCCGTCTGCGGTGCAGGCGACAAATGCCGGGAGTACAAGTTTGAGGGAGATGAACGAGAGGTCGGCAACAACCATGTCGACGGTCCCGCCGATGGTCTCGGCGTCGATGGCGCGGACATTGGTGCGGTCGATGACGTGAACCCGCTCGTCGGACTGCAATCGCCACACCAACTGGCCGTATCCGACGTCGACGGCTACTACTTCCTTGGCGCCGCGGGTCAACAGGACATCGGTGAATCCACCGGTTGACGCGCCGGCGTCGAGGCAACGACGCCCCTCGACGCTCAGCCCTGATTCGCCGAAAGCATCAAGAGCGCCGATCAGTTTGTGTGCTCCGCGGGAGGCCCAGGAGACCTCTTGCTCGACCTCGACCACGCGCAGCGGTGTACCTGCTTCGATAGCCGTAGCCGGTTTGGTGGCAACGGCTCCCGAGATGAGAACCCGGCCGGCCGAGATCAACTCTTGTGCGTGATCGCGTGAACGTGCCAATCCACGACGGACGAGTTCGGCGTCCACTCGTGCTCTACGTGCCATGTCAGACCCTGTCCACAGACGCCAGTGCTTGGACCAGCACCTCGTGTGCTTGTTCCAGTAATTGCGCCTTGTGTGGAATCACGCCTGCTCCGTGCTGATCGTTCGGATCCTGATCGAGTTGCCCGAGACTCACGAGCAAAGCGTCGACGTCGGAGCGAATACGATCCGGGTCGACACCTCGCGACGGCCCCGGCACACCGGTGCCAGGACTCGTGTTTTCATTGTTCGATATCGGGGTGCTCATCGCGCACAACGCTAGTGCATGACCTTTGGTTGCGCACACATCCCCACCCCGCGAGTCGAACACTCTTGCGAGAACTTACACCTGCCACGAATCTACGACGCGTTGCACATCGGCGTCCGAGGCCTCGACGGTTTCGAACGACGGATGCTCCCATGCCACCGGAGCGAGTGCGCGCAACAGCGACGTCTCGTCGCCCATCATCGGACCGTCTACGACCAAAGCCGACCCGGAAACGGAAATAGTCCACTTGGAGTCTGTGCCGACCCGCGACAAAGCGGCAGGCTGGTTCAACGAATCCAGCGTGGCGGCAATGTAGGTGGGATGCTGCTCGGCCGGAGCCCGCAGAACATCGGCGGGCGTGCTGACACCGGTCAGAACGAGCAAAGAATCGACCGAAACGGCATGTGCGCCTTCGATATCCGTATCAAGACGATCGCCGACGACAAGAGGCTTGGTGCAACCGCTACGGAGCAATGCATCATTCATCAGCGGGGCTGCAGGCTTACCGGCCACCAACGGTTCTACCCGGGTAGCGGCACGCAACGCAGCCACCATCGAGCCGTTTCCGAGCACCAAACCACGCTCGGAGGGCAGCGTGGTGTCGAGATTGGCCGCCACCCACAGTGCGCCTCCGCGAATTGCGAGGCACGCCTCGGCAAGGATCGACCAATCAGTCGCGGTCGAATGCCCCTGTACGACGGCAACCGGTGATTCGGCGAACTCTCGAACCGGACGCAGTCCGACGCGCGTGACCTCGTCGGCAAGTGCTTCCGTTCCGACCACAAGGACCGCCGACCCGGGAGCTACCCGCTCTGCAAGCAGACGGGCAGCAGTTTGTGAACTTGTCACAACCCGATCGTCGACGGAATCGAACCCGAGTTCCGTCAGATGCGCAGACACATCCGACGGCGACCGGCTCGCATTGTTGGTGACGTAATAGAGCTCTTGCGATCCCTGGCCCAGAGCACTCTGGGTACCAGGAATCGCGTGGGCCCCGGCGTAAAGCGTCCCGTCGAGATCGAGCAGAAGTACGTCGTATTGGCTACGAAGAACCGTCACAGATCTTCTCCGGACAGCTCCGCCACCCGCTCTTCTGCATCCGTGTCACCCTCGAGGTCTGCTGCTGCAGCATTGAGGAACCACTTCAGACCGTCTTCGACACGACCAGCCGCAACAAGCGCGTCGGCGTAGGCGTAGAACAGTCTGGCGGCGGACGCACCGGTACGTTTTGCATCCAAATCAGCAGTCTGCAAGGTGACAACAGCCTGATCGAACTGGCCGAGATCCATCCGTGCGCCGGCCACGACCATGCGAAGCTCCGACGCTTCATCACCCGACAGCAGTTTCGCTTCGTCGCTACGACCGAGTTCGATCGCCCGCTCGGGGCGACCCAATCCGCGTTCGCAGTCAGCCATCACAGCAATGAGTCCGGGACCGCCGGCCATGCGACGAGCTGCGCGCAGCTCCGACAATGCCTCAGCCCACTCGCCGGCGTGATACGCGGTGATACCGGCGGCTTCACGAACAACCGCGATACGGCCGGCGCGCTGACGGGCAGCACGGGCATGGAGCAGTGCAAGCTCCGGATCGTCGTCGACCAACTTGCCGGCCATGACGAGGTGACGCGCAACTGTGTTGGCGTTGTCCTTGTCCAAGCTCAGCAGATCACGACGAACAGCAGGATCAAGTTCTGTCGGTTCTACGTTGTCGGGTAGATCGGGTTCGTCAGGGCGTGCTGCCTGACGCTGATTGCGGTCACCGTCGCGTCCGCGAGGGGCAAATCCACCCTCGCCGCCACGACGCGATCCGCCACTTCTGTCTCCTCCGCCGCCGCCGCGGCGATCGCCGCCACCGCTGCTTCGGGGACCACGCCCGTCGTTGTCACGACGGGGGCCACCTGAACGAGGCGCTCCTCCCCCACGGAAGGACCGACGCTCGTCGCCATTCTCCGACACAGTCATTCCTTTCATACAACGCACGAAAGGGGACCCAGTATGTTGGGTCCCCTTTCGGTTAACGGGTGTTCGGCGGTGTCCTACTCTCCCACACCCTGTCGAGTGCAGTACCATCGGCGCTGAAGGGCTTAGCTTCCGGGTTCGGAATGGGACCGGGCGTTTCCCCTTCGCTATGACCGCCGTAACTCTATGAAACTGTCACAGTAACTTTACCTGTGATCCAGATCCTCCACACACCCACCAACAATTGTTGGTGAATGATGGATGATCGAAATCAAGGTATCTGTGTGTTGTTTCAGATACCGCACAGTGGACGCGTAGCTTCTTTGTGGTAAGTCCTCGGCCTATTAGTACCAGTCACCTGCATAC